>CAJBTU010000150.1 GCA_903958625.1 uncultured Ignavibacteriota bacterium
GTCGAATTTTTCACGGTTCTGGTCATGGATCACAGCGTGCCGGTGGGTGAAGGTGCCGCGGCCGCAGTCCTCACCACTCAGCCGCACCGGGTAGCCACTGGCGACCAAGGAGGCAAAAGCCATGTGCTCGCCCATGCCCCAGTCAACCGGCAGGTCGCCCCGCCCCATCGCCGCACGGTCGTCGTAGACCTTGCGCACCAACTGGTGCGGCGTGATGGTGGCTGGCAGCGTGGTCAGGCGCTGTGCCAGGCGCTTCCACTCGGCCATCGGAATCGCGGTATCACCGGCATCGGTCCACTTCTTGCCCATGTAGGGCGCCCAGTCCACCGCGTACTTGCTCTTGAAGTTGGTCAGCACCGGGTCCACCGTGTGCTTGCCGGCATCCATCGCCGCGCGGTAGGCCTTGACCATGTCGTCGCCCAGCTCGGCGCCCAGGCCCTGCGCGGCCAGTTTGTCGGCGTACAGGCGCCGGGTACCAGGGTGCTGGGCGATCTTCTTGTACATCAGCGGCTGCGTCAGCGCCGGCGTGTCCTGCTCGTTGTGCCCGAGCTTGCGGAAGCAGATGATGTCGACCACCACATCCTTGCGGAACTCCATGCGGAACTCGAGCGCCAGCTGCGTCGCCAGCACCACGGCCTCCGGGTCGTCACCGTTCACGTGCAGCACCGGTGACTCAATCATCTTGACGATGTCGGAGCAGTACAGGGTTGAGCGGCTGTCACGCGGATCGCTGGTGGTGAAACCGATCTGGTTGTTGATCACAATATGCACCGTGCCGCCGGTGGAATAACCACGGGTCTCGGCCAGCGCCAGCGTCTCCATCACCACACCCTGCCCGGCAAACGCTGCATCGCCGTGCACCAGCACCGGTAGCACCTGCTTGCCATGCGGATCGCCGCGACGGTCCATGCGGGCGCGCACCGACCCCTCCACCACCGGATTAACAATCTCCAGGTGCGAGGGGTTGAAAGCCAAGGTCAGGTGCACCGGCCCACCGGGGGTGGACACATCCGAGCTGAAGCCCTGGTGGTATTTGACGTCGCCGCTGGGCAGCTCCTCTGGGGCGGTGTGGTCGAACTCGGCAAACAGATCGGCCGGCAACTTGCCCAGTGAATTCACCAATACATTCAGGCGTCCCCGGTGGGCCATCCCAATGACGATTTCCTGCACGCCCTTGGCGCCAGCCATCTGGATCAGCTCGTCCATGGAGGCGATGAAGCTCTCGCCGCCCTCCAGTGAAAAGCGCTTTTGCCCCACGTACTTGGTGTGAAGAAAGCGCTCCAAGCCCTCGGAGGCGGTTAAGCGGTCCAAGATGTGCTTTTTCTTGTCTGTATCAAAACTCGGTTTGCTGCGGATGCTTTCCAGCTTCTGCTGCCACCAGCGCTTCTGGTTCTGGTCGGTGCATATGGATTTCTTAAATACACCTATATCGGTCAGGATAATTACGACATCCGGCGGCTGCGGACTTCGCTCGACCCGAACAACGCTTCTCTCCACGTCCGTTTGGTAAATCAGGCGCGGCTGGCGGAATATTTGAACTCGCACCCGTTCGGCGGAGGTGTCGGTGCCGGAGGTTTCTGGGGAAACAGATTCAAACCGGGATCATTTCTTGCCGATCTTGCGTTGGACAGCTGGTACGTGCGTATCGCATCGGATTACGGCTGGTTCGGGCTTGCCTATTACCTTATCATGATCCTCTATTTTATCTTCTCCGGATTCTTTGTGGTGTTCCGCATGAACGACGAGGGCTTCCGTCAACAGCTTGCTGCGATCTATGCAGGAATGGTTGGGGTTGCCGTTGCCAGCTACGGAAACCAGGTATGGGGACAAATGCCGACGGGGATCATTATCTATATAATCCTTGCATTTCTTTCGGTTGTACCGATGAAATACAAGCACTTATATTCGAAACCAAAACTCGCTTAAACTGCTCTTTTATCGAAGAAATCACCCTGTTCATCGAAAATTTCTAATTTTCACCTCCATTACTGCTATTTTTGTGCATCAAAATCAGGATAAACACTATGCTTAAATACTTTGACAAATTTTTACTTCCGCGATGGGTTCAACAGACGTGGAATATTCACAAACTGAACAATGGTTCCGAAGATAAACTCTATGCGGAGATCCGGTGGGGACTGCAGAAGTTCCGTTCTCCAAATCCGCTGGTCTCCATCGTCATTCCTGCGTGGAATGAAGAGAAAACGATCGCCCGGACTTTGTACTCATTGTCGAAGATCGAAACAAAATTTCCGGCAGAACTGATCATCGTCAACAACAACTCCACCGACAATACGCAATCCATTCTTGATGTGTGCGGCGTACAGTCCGTTCTGGAAACAAAACAGGGAATCGCACAGGCACGGCAGACCGGACTATTGGCTGCAAAAGGAACGTATGTGCTTTCCGGAGATGCCGATACATTATATCCCGTTGCGTGGGTGGATATGCTGATGGAAGAATTAACGAAGGATGGTGTCGTGGCTGTGTGGGGAAAACATTCCTTTGTTCCGGGAGATACGACACCGCGGTCAACTTTTGCTCTTTACGAAATGATAAAACAATTTCTCTACCGCTTCCGCGAATATCACCGGCCGTATCTGAATGCCATGGGTGCAAACGTGGGTTATAAAAAAGAAGTTGCCTACCGCGTTGGCGGATATGATACGACCGCACGCAGAGGATCGGACGGACGGCTGGCGATGGCAATGTGGAAACACGGAACAATCGCCTCCGCGCGTTCTTCCAAAGCGACCGTGTGGACCGATGCACGGCGATTCAATTTTGACAGCGGCATACTCCACTCGTTGTTCCGCCGTATAATAAAAGAGATACCGAGGATCGGCGAATATATCGGCGTAACAAAGCGCGACATCACCAAGCTTTCCGGATTCACCGGCAACGCAAAACCATTGGGACAGGAGTAACGGTTATGGAATTTATCAATGCCGTTGCATACGGCTACATCGGATTTTATGTGTACTATTTGCTTCTGTTTGCCATTGCCTCGCGGGTAAAAAGAAAAAGAGAGAATCCTGCATCGCGTACACGCATCAACCGTTTTGCCGTGTTGTTTCCGGTGTATAAGGAAGATCGTGTTGTCCTGGAATCGGTGCGGACATTCTATGATCAAAAATATCCCGACAATGCATTCGATGTTGTTGTCCTGGCGGATTCGCTTCAGTCGTCGACCCTGAAGGAACTGCAATCCTGCGGAGCACGGACCATTGTTGTTGAAGGTGAGAACAGAACCAAAGCGAAATCGCTGAATCTTGCATTACGTACTCTCGATGCATCGCAGTACGATGCCTGCATCGTTTTCGATGCAGACAATATCGTTGGTCCGCATTTTCTTTCCGATGTCAACAAAGAATTCAATGCCGGTGCCATAGCGCTTCAATGTCACCGTGTTGCAAAGAATCTTAATACGCCGATTGCATTTCTGGATGCACTCAGCGAAGAGATTGCCAACAGTACGCTGCGTAAAGGTCACCGCGTTCTCGGTCTCTCGTCCGGCTTGATCGGATCGGGAATGGCGTTCGATTATGCCGTGTTCAAATATGTGATGTACGGAATACACGCAACAAACGGATTTGATAAGGATCTTGAATTTGCACTATTTAAAAACGATATCGAGATCGAATATGCCGACCACATTCTTGTCTATGATGAAAAAGTACAATCCGCCGACGTTCTTCAGCATCAGCGGACCCGATGGTTCGCCGCACAATGGAAAAATATCCGTAAAGGATACAGAAGCCTGCGCGAAAACTTCACTGTTGACGGCTTGAACAAATGGCTGCAAATGATCATGCTTCCCCGCGTTTTTCTGCTTACGGCCTCTTTTCTTTGCACGCTTGCGGCCGGTTTGTCCGGATCGTTCACAGTGGTACAGCAATGGATACAGCTTGATATCCTGCTTATTGCCGCATTTTTTATTGCGATACCAAACACATTATACCGCAAAGAACTGGTCAATGCGATTTTTGCACTGCCGCGCGCAATACGGGCGCTGCTTGGTGCCGTTCTGAACATCAAATCGGCAAACAAAGGCTTCCTGCATACACCGCATTCAACATCAACCATCTCCATCCCGGCGGGAAAATAAGCATGCGCATCGGCATTGAAGCTCAACGGATATTACGCAGGAACAAACACGGTATCGACATCGTCGCGTTGAATATTCTGCGCAATCTCCCTTTGCTGGATACGGCCAACGAGTATGTTCTCTTCACGAGAAACGGCGAGGATGCTTCGTGTCTGTCAATGCTTTCCAATATCCGCACCGTCATTCTGCCGGCGTTAACGTACGCAGACTGGGAACAGATCCGGCTTCCTCTGGCTGTTCGAAAAGAGAAGATCGATATTCTGCTTTGCACAAGTTCAACCGCGCCGCTCTTCGTTTCCGTTCCGACCATTCTCACTGTTCACGATGTGATTTCATTCGAACGGCCGCTCTTTGGTAAACAGGGTCAAAGCGTGTACCAGCGGCTGGGGAATGCGTACCGGACGGTCGTGTCGCGCCGTGCAATGGCAAATGCTGATAAGATCGTCACCGTTTCGAATTTCGAAAAGGAACAGATCGTGACGAGATTTCCGCAGCTGCAGAACAGGGTCAGCGTTATCCATAACGGCGTTGATGCACAATTTTTCTCTACGGCGGGAGAAAAGGATGTCCGCGCCGTGCAGCAGCAGTACGCGCTGCCGCGCAGTTATTTTCTTCACTTCGGAAACAGCGATCCGAAAAAGAATACGGCGTTCGTCATACGTTCATTCGTTACGTATGCAATGAAGACGAACAATATCGTTCCGCTGGTGGTGACGGATCTTCCCCGCTCAACGGTTGATGCTCTGCTGAAAAAATATTCTGCGGACCATCTGTCGGAACATATCCATACGCCCGGCTACATTGCTCACGATCATCTGCCGGAGATGTATGCATCGGCTCTGGCTCTGCTCTTCCCGTCAAAACGGGAAAGTTTCGGTCTTCCCATTCTGGAAGCGATGGCGGCAGGCGTTCCTGTTATTGCGCTGAAAAATTCCGCCGTTGCCGAGGTGGCCGGCGACGCAGCGCTGTTTCTCCGCTCGGAACACACGCATGAACTTGCCTCGGCAATGAATGTTGTGCAGACCGATTCGCAGAAGGTGATCGCTCAGGTGCAGCGCGGAATTGACCGCGCCGCGCAATTCGGCTGGAAGCGTGCCGCGGAACTTTACGCATTACAATTTTCTTCATTCCGCCACATGATCCCGGTGTCGGTCGATCATTCGTCCAGCTATACTGTTCAACCAAGTTTTCAATAAAAATCACTAAAGGAACAATGTGTACACCATAACAAAACATCTGTATTCACAATGGATCAAAGGGACACTTACTGTGCTCTTCTTTTTTTTCATCGCATTCACGGGCTGCGAACTGCCGCTGAAAACGGCTGATACCTCACCGGTCAATGCACAAACAATTATGTTCGACTATGCGACGACAATGGAGGTTTCGGCCCAAGGAACGTTTCATTCGGGCAGCGGAAATGTACTGAGCGGCGTGCCGTTCAAATTGTACACCGAAATTCCTACCGGAGCATCACTGCCGTTTGCACAGGGTGTGAGCAACGAATCGGGAACATTCAGCATTACACTCAATCTTCCGACGGCAGTGAACAAAATCTATCTGCAGACAAATTATATCGGATTGCCGTCGTTATATGAGTTACCCGTGATGAATAAACGTGTGATTTTTGATGAAGCGAACGTAATCAATGTGTCCGCGTATTCCCTCAATAAATCCGGATCGCCTGTTATCGAAGCGGCCGCATACGTTCCGCCGATGAAATATCTCGGCACCTGGAAATCCGATGGAACTCCGAACTATCTTTTACCGACGCGCGATATTATTGATGCCGGTCTGCTTGCACGGCTGAACGAATCGTTGCCGGAATATCTCTCGGTAGTAAAAACTCACCCCGAATATCTGACGGCATCGGATAAAAGTACGATCATCACTGA
>CAJBTU010000151.1 GCA_903958625.1 uncultured Ignavibacteriota bacterium
GTAAAAACACTGGTTCAAATCCAGAAGAAGTTTGAGTCATCATAGAAACAGTTCCAGTTGGAGCAATTGTCAATAATGCAATATTTCTTCTTCCATGAAGCATCATATCATTAAACAATCCAATATCTTCACTTTTTATTCTCAAAATAAATGGATTATTTTTTTCTCTTTCGGCATCCCAAATAGAGAAACTACCTCTTTCTTTTGCCATTTGAACCGAGCTCCTATACGATTCTAACTTAAGAGTTCTATGAACTTTTTCTGAAAAATCAATAGCAGCATCCACTCCATAAGTTAAATTTAAAGCAGCCAACATATCACCTTCTGCAGTAATTCCAAGTCCGCATCGTCTACCTTTTTCAGCCTTTTCTTTAATTTGTTGCTTGCATGTTGTCGAGGCGGTTTGAAACAGGTAGCGAACACTTTGTTTGTCTCATGTATACATATTGATTATATATGTGGACCAAGGTGGACGCTTACTGGTCCCGACCTGAGCACAGCTTTTCATGTTTTTATATACAATATGGAATCACGTAAAGAACAGCCCTCGACTGCAGCAGAGAGAATGTCAAAGGCGACGGGTTATGACTTTTTTGTTTATGATAGAGTAGAGACGGAAGACAAATATGTTTTTACAACCTAGCGGATACAATAAAGTGTAATCAAATAATTACTATGAAAACTCCTTTAAATAGACAAAATGGTATTGTTGCTATACTTGATGCCCTTGGGGCGGCGAGCTATACGGATGACGAAATTTGTAAGTTTCTTCAATCACGGGCTAAGGTATTAGAATTGCTAGGATTGAAAATTGAGGATATGCCAGATAGAATTTCGAGAGAAGAGATTGAAGTCTTCACCTTTAATGATACCGTCCTCATCGCTTACAAGACGGGGTCAAACGAACCGAATCTAATACAGATAAGCACTTTCTTTATGATTCTTCGAAAATTCTTGGTGGATTCTCTATCACAAGGCATTCTATTTCGTGGTTCGGTTTCAATTGGCACCTTCTATGTCGATGATAAGTCTAATACCGTGATGGGACAAGCGGTTACCGATGCTGCAGCATGGTATGATAAGGCAGACTGGATTGGGATTCAGGCTACGCCCCTAGCTAGTATTGTTATCCAACGACGGCTTGAGAGCGATGTTGTAATGAAAAGCCATCTTATGCTGGACTACGATGTGCCGTTGAAAAACGGAGAGAAAGTTAGGGTGAAAGCTGTCAACTGGGTTAAAATCTTCTTTTTAAAATCACTCACCCCGTGTATTGGAGATGAAAGTAAGAGAGGGAAAGTGCTTGAACTCCTCTCCCGTCACTCTGTGCCACTGGGTACTGAAAAAAAATACTTCAACACAATCGCATTTTTTGATCATGCGGTGTTAGAGATCAAGGATCGCAAAAAGCAAGGACAATAGGTAGCGTTGCTAGTTCACACTCACAGTGTGTGAGCTGTAACCGCTTAAGGTCACCAAGAATCACATTGTATCCGTTTGCCAATATTTTCAACGTGTGATCATTAGGCGTGTTTCATTATGACCATGCCGAAATAACGTCTACCTCCATTCGTTTTCTTGTGACATGATAAACTCGCAAGTTGTTAGGGCGAGGATTATCCAGTCAAATACATGATCAGAGGAAAGCTGAGGTGCTGACAACATCTACCTGGATGCTCTCTTTTGTTGTCCCTGATCTTTCGATAGGATTCATCCATTCCTGTTCCGACCAAAAAGGTTACGATTGAGGTTACGATTCAACTCGTTTTTGACAATTTTGAGGGTTGGGCGGAGTCCATGCCATCAGTTGAAAGACATCACGGTTTTCCCTCAGCTATTCTATCTTTATCCCTGACTTGAGAGTCCTAAATGTGCTATCCTCTCAA
>CAJBTU010000152.1 GCA_903958625.1 uncultured Ignavibacteriota bacterium
AGATCCGCCATGAACTGCATCTCCACTTTTTGCAGACCGTCACCCTCGCACACGTCGCATCGTCCTCCGGGAACATTAATGGAGAAGAATCCTGGCAGATAACCACGTAATTTTGCCGCTGCCGTTTTTGAGAGCAATTCCCTGATGCCGTCGAACACGCCGACATACGTTACGGGATTCGAACGGGGCGAGCGTCCGATCGGAGATTGATCGACCAATTCAAGATGCTGTATCTTCTCCCAGCCCTGAATATCATGCACTCCGCTCAAGCGGCCGATGTGTCCATTCAAACGCTTCTTGATTCCTTCACCGATGATGTCGTGGACAAGCGTACTTTTCCCCGAGCCGCTGACGCCGGTAACACAAACGAACATTCCCAGCGGAATTTCTACATCGATATTCTGCAGGTTATGCTGAAACGCATTGAGTATCGTTATCGAATCTGTTGAGATGACTGGCACCTTTGAGGTGCCGGTCATCTTTTTCCGCCGTACTTTCGGCGTGGGAATGACAAGTTTTCCGGAAAGATATTTTCCGGTCAGTGATCTCTCGCTCGCAACCGCCTCTGCATATGTTCCCTGGAACATGATCTCGCCGCCGCGTTCACCCGCCTTCGGTCCGATGTCGATGATCTGGTCGGCCGATTTCATCATATCCGCGTCATGTTCCACGACAAGAACGGTATTCCAGACATCACGCAGCCGTTTCAGAATATTGATGAGCCGGTCATTATCAAGCGGATGCAGACCGATGCTCGGCTCGTCGAGCACATAGATCGAACCGACCAACGACGAACCGATCGACGTTGCAAGATTGATCCGCTGCGATTCTCCTCCAGAGAGTGAGTTTGATAATCGGTCCAGCGTTAAATATCCGACTCCGACATCCACAAGATATCGAAGACGCTTTCTGATTTCCTCCAGTATCCTTTTTCCGATGCTCATTTCAAAATTCGTCAGTTTGAGATTCATAAAAAATTCATCGGCCCGTTCGATATTCATCGCCGCGACCTCCCCCACATGCTTTCCTCCGATGATCACATTCAATGCTTCTTTCCGCAGCCGGGTTCCATGACAAACATCGCACATCGTATATCCTCGGTACCGGCTGAGCATCACACGGTATTGGATCTTGTATGCTTTCCGCTCCACCATTTTGAAGAAGCCGTTGATACCATCAAATTCTTTTCCATATCCGTTCATCACAATGTTCAGCTGCTGTTCCGTTAATTTACGGAATGGCACATTCATCGGAACACCGGCTTCGTATGCAATGCGTGAAAGATCGCGAAGATTCTCCTGAAACTTCGGTGTTGTCCAGGGCATCACCGCCCCTTCTTTCAATGTCTTCTCCAGATCGGGAACAACGAGTTCCATATCGATACCGACCGAACGGCCGAATCCCTGGCATTTCGGACAGGCGCCGATGGGGGAATTGAATGCGAACAAATGCGGTTCCGGTTCTTCGAATCGGATAGAATCGACGGGACATTCAAAATGCTGACTGAACGGAATGATCTCCTTGGATTCAAGATTCAGAACAGATGCGTAGCCGTCCCCCTCCACAAACGCGGTCTGAATCGAATCGGCAAGCCGGTTCTGACTTTGAATCTCATCTTTCCGGAGAACGTACCGGTCAACAAGAATGAAGATGTTCTTCTTTTCGCCGGATTGAGAATGATTTTTTTTGGCGGGAGCGGCGGATTTGAGTCCATGATTATTCTTTTTTACCGTTCGCTTCGCAGCCGAGAGCAATTCCTTGATCTTCTCTGATTGCGCGGGATCATTCAGATCGATCATTTCACCTTTCACCACAATACGGAAGAACCCGCGTTTTTTCAGTGTCTCCAGCTCCTCTGAAATGGTTCTGTCGGCATGATCGTGCATCGGGAACATCACATAGAACTTTCCCCCTTCCTTTTCCTGACCGATCCTGTCAACAACATTCTGCACTGAATCTTTTTTGATCTCACGTCCGCACACCGGACAGATCGTTTTGCCGACTCGCGCATACAGCAAACGGAGATAGTCATAGATCTCCGTCGTGGTCGCCACCGTCGATCTGGGATTGCGCGTGTTGGTCCGCTGTTCGATGGATATGGCCGGTGACATTCCCTGAATGACATCCACGTCCGGTTTGTCCATCCGCTCCAGGAACTGGCGGGCATATGCGGAGAGTGATTCCACATAGCGCCGCTGACCTTCAGCATAGATCGTATCGAACGCGAGGGACGATTTACCCGAACCGCTCACGCCGGTGATCACCACAAGTTTATTGCGCGGAATCTCGATGGAAATGTTCTTCAGATTATGGACCCGCGCTCCTTTGATGATAAGGGGAGACCGGGTGGAATGAAGCTGGGGAGATTTTGTTTTCGATTGTACTTTAGTTTTTCCCATACCCAATATTAATTCTGTTTAAGTGTTTTTAAGCCGAGATGCTTTTCAAACGGCAAAAAATCCTTGTCGTTATGCAACAGGGTAAAACCGTTTTCTATGCAAAAAGTTGCTATAACAATATCTATCGTCTTGCGTGTCGTAAGTCCTTTTTTCCGAAGCAACCTGAAATTTTCAGCACTTTTCAAAGCAATTGATTCTCCGCAAATTTCATAACAGGGAAAAGATTGAAGAATCGATTTTGCCTTGGCAAAGTCTTTGTCACTTTTGAATCCTTGCAGCACTTCCGCAAGAACGTAGTCTCCAATAATAACGATTTCTTTCCCGAGCAAATCGTCTAACACATCAACTTGCCATGTCTTCACATTATTGAAATAGTCAATCAATACAGACGAATCGACAAAGATCACCGCGAATTCCTCATTTCATCAAGATCGCCTTCCCACTTGATCTTGCCGCGCAGTGATTTCAGCCTGCTCTGTCTCTTGATCTGCACCAGCAGTTTCAGCGCCTCTTCTACAACCTCTTTTTTTGTGGAATGACCCGATGTTCTTAATGCAGCAGACATCAACTTATCATCGATAATAATGTTTGTTCGCATAAATTCCCTTAATGTGTATAAATCATAGTAAATATACACATCAT
>CAJBTU010000153.1 GCA_903958625.1 uncultured Ignavibacteriota bacterium
CACCGTAACCGTGCGGAGTGCGGTGCATCGTGTGCGAGAGACGTAATAAGATTATGATGCGGTAATTGCAGGATCTCTTTTGCCGCCGCATTGGATTCAATGACCTCCCCATGCTCGTTCTGATGTATGATGCCGATAGGGATTGATTCGAAGATTACCTGGTATTTGTTTTGGATATCGGCGGAGAGCAGTTTACTTTTCTTCACTTCCGTCAGATCGATAATATTACCGACCCAGCTGATGTGCCGGCTATTATGATCGAAGAGCCGCGATATGTAGAGCATAGCAGGAAACTGTTCGCCGTTTTGCCGTTTTAAAGTGACCTCGCAGGCACCGTTGTCGCCTACACCGCTGAAGAGCGCGGGAAAAATATTTTTCGTTACATCGATCGAATCTTCCGGAAAATACGCAGCAGGAAATTTTATTCCGAGGATTTCTTCCTTGGTGAAACCGGTCATGGCAAGGAAGGAAGCATTGACGTAGGTGTGTACGTCATTAAGGTCGAGGCAGATAATTCCGCTGTTAATGGAACGTTCGATTGCTTTACGGAAATTGATTTCATCGGCAAGTTTTTCATTGGTGTGTACACTTGCGGTAACGTCCAGCAGAACACCCCCTACCACTAGCGGTGCTCCGTCTATACGACGGCTGATGATACGGCCCTGTTCCCGGATCCATAATGTCTTGTTTGCTATAGCTGTGTAGCGGAATACTGTTGAATAATCACCGGTATTCCCATTGACACAACCGTTAAAGAGAGAAAGAACCTTTTCGCGATCCTGTGGATCGATTGCGTCTCTCCAATGAGCGTGGTTTGCGACACTATTCAGCGGATCATGCAATGTATAATGGCGTGTTGCGATATTGTATTCCCAGGAATAGACTCCGTTCGATTCGATGACAGCATTTCGGCGCTGCTGAATATTCCTCAACATAAACAGCGTCATGTTTTGTTTGCCGATCCAGCCCGAGATAATATAGGTAACAACGCAGCCCATGATCATGGTTACAATGCCGGCCAGATTGATGAAGGAGAGTATTCCTTTTTTTGAAGCAAGAACTATCTCATACGCAAACCCGGCAGATGATACCGGCGATGTCTGAATTACCATGCGCTGTGCCAACAGGCCTTCGAGACCATTCTGAAGCGCATCATGCGGAGAAGTAATACTGTGTTGATATGCGATGATACACCACGGAATATCCGTATCGTCCGGAGTAACATGCACCTCTATAACCTCCCCGGCGGCTTCAATAATCTCGTATATCGACCGAAAATGCGGATCGCTGGGAATGGTAATTCCGCAGCAGCGATAGAGGTTCCTGCCGTTGTCGTCAACGGATTCCACTATTACACGCAGAAAGATATATTCTGTACGGCAGGGGAGTGAAGCGTAGATAAAAACATCACCATCAGGGAGTGGCGTATTTATGAATGCCCTGATCTTTTCAAAACATTGTGAAGTTTCCGGCAGAAGAAAGTGACCATGTGTATCCGTGATGATCTTGAAGGAATACAAAGCTGAATCGGTGGGCACGGCGCGGATATCAAAGATGTCGGGAGGCTGACCGCCGTGGTTCTTAATGAACTGCTGGAGGACAGTTCCCTGCATCTGCATGACGCTGTTGTGTTCACGATATTGCCACGCAGTATCGATCAGCAGATTCGCGGTAAAAAAAATAATACCGATGACTAAAAAGATTGTACTGCTAAAACGCTTATTCTTCATCGATATTGTAGTAACCATAAATAGGCCCGCCCCGGGCGAATTGTCCGTTGGGGACTAACCGGCAGTTCAAATTTTTCAACGGTTCACGCATTTCTTTCTTGTTCACTTCTCAAGACTGCAATCCCGTGCTGTTTGCATAGCGTATAGACCGTTGCCCTGCTGAGATTCAACCGTTTCGCAGCTTCTTTAATGTTCCCTTTTGTTGCAGCAATCGCATGAGCGATCATTTCTTTTTTAATTGTTTCAAGTGTATACACGGGCATACTTTTCCGAAAGATCGATCCGGCTTGTATCACTTCTTCTATCTCTTCGCTTCGGGTCTGGATCGGCATTGGCAGGTCGGCAATAGTGATGAACTCACCGTCGGAGATAAGAATCGCGCGTTCGATGGCATGTTCCAGTTCACGGATATTTCCCGGCCATGAATAATCCATCAGTGCCTGCAAAGTTTTTCGGGAAAACTTTTTTTTGCCGCCCTTATTCGAATATTTCTCCAAAAAATGTTCAACGAGGATCGGGATATCTTCTTTTCGCTCCCGCAGAGGAGGAAGAATGATCGGGAATGAAGCCAGCCGGTAGTAGAGATCTTCACGGAATTTGCCGTTCAAGACAAGTGTTCGCAGATCTTGATTGGTTGCAGCCAGAATGCGTACATCGCTGGATAATGTTTCGTTTCCGCCTACACGCTGAAATTCCTTGTATTGAAGAACACGCAGCATCTTTGCCTGCAGGGAAAATTCCAGATCGCCGATCTCATCAAGAAAGATCGTTCCGCCGTTGGCAATTTCAAATTTTCCAATCTTCCGCTGGAATGCTCCTGTGTATGAACCCTTCTCGTGTCCGAACAGTTCCGTCTCCAGCAGTTCTTTCGGAATCGAGGCACAATTGATGGTGATGAAAGGGGCGGAAGCACGATTGCCTTCGTTGTGAAGAGACTGAGCGATCATCTCTTTTCCTGTTCCGCTTTCACCCTGGATCAGCACCGTTACATCGCTTTCCCGCAGCTTCATCATGAGATGATGCACATGCTTCATTTTTTCATTCTGCGAGTTTACCTTTATCATCCAATTACGTGAATCGACCTGTTCCTCAAGATCCGCAACTTTTTTTGATAATCGTTTTATCGTTGATGCGCTCCGAACGGCTGCATCCAGGCGCTGTGTATCCAAAGGCTTGGTAAAATAATCCAACGCTCCTTCTTTGATGCTGTTTACCGCCGTCATGATCTTATCCTGAGCCGAAAGAATAATTACGGGAACCTCTTTTTGTTTCTCTTTGATCATTTGAAGGATCTCGATCCCCGTCTTTCCCGGAAGCATCAGATCCAGGATGATTACCGATGGATCGAGGTCCAAATGCAGCAAGCACTCCTCACCATTGGTGAAGGTCTTCACGTCGTATCCCTGTTCAGTAAAACGGTCACGCAAAACCATTAGCAGAATTTCGTCGTCATCCACGATAAATAATATTGGCGATTCAGTCATAGAATATTTCCTTTGCTTGAATTTTATTGAAACTGCTGTATGCAGTCAATTTTAGCCAATATCGTGCCAGAAAGTAAAAAAAATATACAGCCGAATTTGCCCTATTTGGACGATAAAATTCAGGAATTTTTGAAAAATGTCCGTTTACGAACAGTTTTTACTGAGCAGCGTCAACGATAATTACCCTTCTGCGACAACAATTATTACACTCCTTCCAAGCCAGCAGGATTAAAGAATTAGCGTAATGTGGTTTCGGTTTTCCTTTCTGATCTTTTGATATGGACATATGAATGTAGTTTTATTATGGTTTTCATATGAATTTGGTGATTGCAATCTATAATGGAGAACGCTAATGTTTTTTCCTTCAACTCTTCCGATTTCGCAGTACGTTTTTTACTTCCCGACCTCTTCTGGTATGGATTTAATAATAAATTCGAAATCGAAAAAGTGTATGAAATATTTACACAATTCTAAAAATTTGACACAGTACGAAATTAATAAACACTGAATATCCAATAAAAAAGCTAATTGCTCTATGGTATGAATCTTGAGTGGGTATTTATCGTGAAAATTTTGTTCACTCTATATTTACAGTCTCTCTGCCTTCCATATTGGGTTTGTCTTCCTGAAAACGCAGAAAAAGGGCATTATCTATAAAGTAAATATTTGCCCCAAAAATGAGTGATTAACTTTACTATTCTTCAATACGAAAGCAATCATTATGTCGGCAATATTAGTAGAAGACAATCAAATTCAAGCGGATGTTGTTAAGGCATACTTTCGTACAAAACAGATCGAATGCATTCTTACATCAAATGGTCTGGAGGCATTGGAAATGTGCAAACGGATCACCCCTGAATTTATTCTTCTTGATATAATGCTGCCGGATATTCCGGGATATGAAGTAATAGAACGGATACGCGCCTTCGAACAGGATCGACAGCTTAAACCGGTTCCTATCTTTGTGCTGTCCGCTCTGGCAATGCCGGGTGTGCGGGAACGCTGTCTGAACTCCGGCGCCAACGAATATTTTTCGAAGCCGATTCAGCTGGCATTGCTCACCGCTAAGATCGAAGAATATCTTCGCGGTGAGTAGGGTATCGGACACCGAAGACGACTCCATTTTTATCGACCCTCATGGCAGTATTATCTGCTTGTAATTTCTCTGTATCCCGATCAATATTTATCATCTTTACGTCTGGAGGAATATCTTTTGTTGGAATGGTTTGACGTAGATGTTGCGGATCGTGTCAAACGAGGAAGATTTATTTGCCGTGTATAGGAGACTGGTTCAGAAGTGCAGTGTAATGGTAATCTTTTTATGTTGAGCCGGGACTATCTAAAGGCCGTATTTTTCAATACGCCGATACAATGAGGTCCGTGTCAATCCAAGTTCTTTTGCTGCCCGTGTAATATTATTTTTATGCTTGATAAGAACCTTTTGAATAACGGATTTCTCCACATCGTTCAGTTTGAAAACATCTTCCGGAGAGGGCTCCTTTAAGCCGTCTGAATCCGCCAGGAAAAATATATCCGGCCGCAGAACATCGTCATCAGTCATAATGATTGCACGTTCAACAACATGCTCCAGTTCCCGAATATTCCCAGGCCAGTGATATTGCTCAAGTTTCTTCAATGTAGAGTGAGGCACAACAAGGTTCGGCTTATGATAATGTTTTGAAAATTGGGAAATGAAATGGTTCACCAGGAGCGGTATGTCATCAATCCGCTCGCGCAGCGGCGGCAGTTGAATTTCAACGGTGTTGATACGGTATAACAGATCCAAACGGAACCGCTTCTCCTTCACCATCTCATGGATGGGCATGTTGGTAGCAGCAACAATGCGAATGTCGGTCCGTATCGGTTTGTTGGAACCAATGCGGGTGATCTCGCGGTTTTGCAGAGCGGTGAGAAGTTTTGACTGGAGCACGAGGGGAAGATTTCCTATCTCATCGAGAAAAAGAGTTCCGCCCGATGCCGTCTCGAATCTTCCTGCCCGATCCTCGCGGGCATCCGTGAAAGATCCTTTCGTATGGCCGAACAGTTCACTTTCAAACAATCCGGCAGACAGCATTCCCATATCCACGGTGATGAACACATTTTCTGACCGCAGG
Source organism: uncultured Ignavibacteriota bacterium (assembly GCA_903958625.1). Taxonomy (GTDB): domain Bacteria; phylum Bacteroidota; class Ignavibacteria; order UBA10030; family UBA8401; genus UBA8401. Next base: position 5,329 of record CAJBTU010000153.1, read on the forward strand.
GACTGCCGATGTAGTTCTCTGGCAATAAGTTCCTTACCGGTGCCATTCTCGCCAAGGATAAGCACATTAGCATCTGTTTTTGCAACTTTCTGAATGGTGGCAAAGATCTGCTGCAATTGCGGCGAGTTTCCAATAAATCGGCGGAAGTGCTGATCGAGATCTGCCCCGAGTTGCTGCTGACGCGATTTCAGCAACCCCACTTCATCGCGTGAACGCCGGATGGCCAATGCAGCGGAGAGCGTAGCAAGCAGTTTCCCATTGTGCCACGGTTTGAGGATGAAATCGGTTGCGCCGGCTTTTAACGCGCGGACGGCAAGTTCCACGTCGCCAAACGCAGTAATAAGAATAACCACGGCGAGAGGATCGAGTTCAAGGATCCGTTCCAGCCAGAAGAATCCTTCCTGACCGTTATTCACATCGGGCGAAAAGTTCATATCCAGGAGAATAACGTCGAAATGCTCTTCTTTCATAAGTGCGGGAATCAGTGCAGCGTTCGATTCAGTCCGTACCGATAGGTTGTGTCTCTTAAGAAACAGCGCACCGGCGTGGAGCACATATTGATCATCATCGACGAAGAGTATTTTTCCCGGTTTATCGTTCACGATATTATAGACGGTGTTGCAGACTTTCTAAAAGCGCAGCGTTCCATATTTGTATTTTTACCATTCACTGCCGGTGGTTTCCATACCTCTTGCTAAACGAATACACATACCGCTGAAATTCGTTTTGCACTTCAGCGGGCACGATGAGCCGCGGATCGTTTGCAGCCGCAGTGTAGCATATGTGCAATGCGCATTGCAGTATAGTAAAGAGCAGAGCAAGGGTGTTTAGAATCTCCTTTTTATCCTGCAACATCATTGTCAATTGTTTCATTATTGTTTTTTCGGGAAATGGTTTTTGCTGTTATTCTCTAAAATATTCAATACCATGCACCACAATAAAAAATGAGCAGCCGGCAAAATCTTCGCGGACCGGCGAGAACTATGTATGGATTATTTAAAGAAACCGGTGAATGGTTTCTCGTATGGTTTTCCGGTGATCGATAAATATTCTTTAACATACCGTTCGTACACGATCCTTGCATGTTCATACCGGCCGATGTGTATCAGTGCCTCGATCTTCATTTGCATCGCAAATCCATTCAATCCGTCAACGGAAAGAAGGCACTCTCCGCATTCCACGACATCCTCCCATTGTTTTTCGATATAGGCCATCTTCATATGTACAATCATGGTCTTAGTGATCGCTTCGGCGACCGAGTATCGCATGTTATCCGCCCATCCGTATTGGAACGATGCCAAAAACAGTCCCCTTCGTACAATAGAACTGATCTGTTTGTATTCGTCGCGGGAAAGGATGTTTTTCTCAATAAGTTGTTTAACGGTATAATAATCACAAACCCACGTATCGGGAAAATGCAGTATGGCAGACCGTGACCGTATGGAAACGGAGATCGTGGAAAAAGTTTTCACGTATTGGCGCAGCCGCGTAAATGCTACATTGCGGGTGTTCCTCTGATTCTCCTCCGGCATGTCCGGCCAGAGTTCCTCGCTAAGTCGTCCTATATTTACCACGGGACCGTTCACCAGCAGGTAAAGGAATAGTTCCAGTGGTTTCTCGGCGAACGATTCCGATCTTTCGATGCCGCCGGCATCATACATAGCAAACGTGCCGAAGAGCGTAATGGTGTTCGCATTGTTCTCTTCCGTAACCGTTTCGATGGAAACGGAGACAGGTTGCGGGACGCTTTCAATAGTTTCGTCCGGCAAATTTCCCTTCCGGCGTTTTTTGTAATTATACACGAAAACAAACACCGACGCAGCCGCAAGGAACAGTCCGCCAATAATCAATGAGGCGGAATTCGGCAATTGATCATGCCGGTATTTATTACGGTATGTTTCGTATTCCCGAACGCTCAGCAGAGGAGTGGTGATGCTGTACAGATAATCGGTTGCCGAATCACAGACGATGGAATAGAGACGGTCGGATTTGCCGGCGGAAAACATGGCGATAACCCACGGGACTTTTTTATTCCCGATTACAATGGTGTCGCAAACCTGTGTAACAGAATTATTTTTCGGATCGACCATGAAATAGTGAGAACTCGGAACATGATGCTGCTCCATCTCATCAGCAAAGAATGAATAGAGAAACTGATCTCCCTGCAGGCGTATGCCGTAACAAACAAAACCTAAATCCTGCTGTTCAATTGAATACACCTTTTTGAATGAATACTCTGCCAGATCAAGTTCCCAAAGGTCGGAAAAGACTGTCCTTCCGTCCACTTGGCGGCCGCTGATAAAACCCATCCCGCCCATAAAATAGACCTTCGTTGAATCGGCGCTATAAGAATAGCTGGTTCGAGAAACCATACGCGGCGATATTTGCTCCCCCTTTGTGGTCAACTGTTTCCATTTCTTCTGAGAAAAATTGTAGCACCACAAAGAATTTTTTGTTGTAAAATGACCGTAACCGCCGAAGCGCAGCAGCGATTTGTGGAGGGGATCGTAAAACAAAAGTGCATTATAATATTCCAGCGAATCATTCGGAAGTATTGCAACTTTTTCCCACTTTTCGCTTTTCGGATCGTATTTCGACATTGGTGCGTCGCCGGCTTGGCATTGATAAAAATGTCCGTCCAGCGGGTGATAATAGAGAACTAGCATCGAGGTAGCGGGATACCGGAAGAGCACTGATCTCTTCTTTGACCGCAGATTGTAGAACGTACTCTGCGTGGAATCGAAGATCACGATCCCTTCTTCCGACCGGAGGGGAAAATGGTATGGATTGATGCGGTTCAAATTCGAAACTGGATAAGAATACAGTGTCTCCTCGTACGTCCAATGGTAGTGTGTCGGGAGCAGCCATTGAATTCCGCTCTGTATGCCATCGGCGTTCCCGACAACATCATGTACAATATCCCCTTCGCATTCGTCAAGCGGCCAGCGGTGAAGCAGTGAGGTAGATGTTTTTCCGGAGATACCGCTGATGGATATATCCCGCAGGCGCATTTTCCGTTCCTCGCTAAAGCAGAACATCAGTGTTGCCGAAGGTATTGTTCGCGTTAAATTCTTGGTAGTGCATTGCGTCTTCAGTGTGTCATAAGTGAGCGCCAATGTCTCGTTTGCGGCGTCATACTCTATTATAACATGTTTCCACAAGGAAGTATTCGGCAATCCTTTCGGGAAGGTGATGACCGCTTCTGTTGCACACTTATTAAAGCTGAGAGAGATCGTTGCGGTGTCGGAATGCATGCCGTGAAAATAAGTGCAATGAAGCAAGTTACCGTCGTTCAATTTCAATTCAAACAAATAACTAATGCCGTCCGGATCGTCGAGGCAGAGGTCGAACTCCAGCCGGAAATGTTCCGGAAGAGAAAGAGAAGTATTATTCGTCAGATCGATATATTCGTTGGGAGAAAGCCTTCGGTCTCCCGAAAAGGCAACGCCGCCGATGCCGGATTGTTCTGCTGCGCTCAAGACTTTAATAAAGCAGAAAAAGAAGAGGATGAAACCAATAAAAAACCAACGTTTCATAATAGAGTATAAATAATGACTTTTGCTATTTTACGGTCATCATTTCTTCTATGGTATTATTTCTATTACACACAAAATAATAGCTTAATTTTTGCCTAAAAGCCAATCACGTATTCACGTTGTTTTTTAAGTTATTAAGGAGCTGCCTTTATGTGTAAACAAACATTGACAAATAAAAAAAATTGGCATTTCGCCAAATATAAATGGCTATTAATAGGAAAGTAAGCGTTCGGTAAGTTAGGAAGTTTATATTGATATGTGTAAAAAAATGAACATCATTTCCCATCATTTTGTATTGGTATAATCATCTTGACAACATCCGATAATGACACAACGGTACTCGATACTCTGCGGCACGGTGCAGACGGATACCTGCTGAAAGTATCCACGGCCGAGGCCATTGAACTTGCTCTTGATCAATGTCTGAACGGGGGAAGGTCGCTCGATGCATTTGTAACCCCGGCAATGATTGAAATGTTGTCGCGCAATGAAAAAACCACAGATCACGAAACATTAAATGCCGCCGAAAAGGATATCCTCAGATCGATTTCAAAAGGGATACCACATTGGCAAATTTCAGAAAGTCTGAACATAGGCATTCATACGATTGATTTTCATATCCGATCGATATTCAAAAAATTTAATGTCCATTCGCAGTCCGCAGCCGTTGCGACCGCATTAAAGTATAACATTATCTGAGGACCATATGGTGTATCTGAAAATAACATTGATATTTTTTCTTTTCTTGCTCTCGCTATTCCTGCTGGACTATCTCTACTTTCTCCCTGTGGGTGTGATATTGTTGTTTTTCCTTAATACCGTGGAAAAAGAGGCGCGGCAAAAACAGCATGCCGCAACAGATATTACACCGGCGAAAAAATTACCTTTCGTCGCTCCGGTGTCGGTTTGCCCCGATAAACATCCTTCTGCTCGGCTTGACCGGAAATCAGAAGTATATGCGGTTGATAAAAACAGCGTTTTTTCATCCGAGGGATCGCGGAAAACCGGCATGGAAAAAATATTCACACTAATACATCCGATACTGTTAACAAACAAAAACCGAACTGTAATGGATTTAAACAACGGAAAAGGATAGATATCCTGAAACGATAATGATCCATATTGAATTTGCAACTGAATTTGACTTTTCATCCTGAGACAAAAACATCTTCGACTATCTATGGAAAAAGATGAATAAAGATTATTCAACAAAGAACTACAGTTCGGAAGCCGCCGTGATTCTCCGGAATACGATTGAATGGCTGATGGAAAAAAGAGTGGTCAGCGGAGATGCATATTTTTCAGAGATAGAAATGCTGAAGCTTATTCGCGAACTGGAGATGTGTCAGGTAGAGCTGGAAATGCTGGATGAACAGCTCACCGATGCACGGGCAGCGAGACAACAGGATGCAGAAAAAAGATATCACTCCGATACTTTTGATGACCGACAGCAGCAACTGATTGAAAAATGCCGGCGTTCAAATGAACGATTGGAATGCATCCTTAAAGCAACCAACACAGGCACATGGGAATGGAATATCCAAACCGGCGAAATGATCTACAACGGCCGTTCGGGCGAGATCATCGGCTATCGGCTCGACAAGATCTCTCCCGGCAATATTTCTGCATTGCAAAATCTTGTGCATCCCGACGATATGAAGAGATCAGCAGAATTGCTGGGCCGGTATATTGTGGGCGAACTGCCGACTTACGCCTGTGAATGCCGGATAAAACATAGGCAGGGTCATTGGGTTTGGGTTCAGGTTTGCGGATGCATCATTACGCGTACGGCGGAAGGGAGACCGTTGACAATGTTTGGGACCTATACCGATATTACAGAGCGGAAAAAGAACGAATCGCAACGAGAGCAAGTAACACCATCTTTACAAAGAGCGCTTTAATAGATCAAGCATCAAGGGTGCTTTTGCCGATCTATACAAATTGTAAAAGGTGAGAGTGTAAAAGTTATTAGGAGGAGTTTGAATCCTATGTTACCTAGTGCAATTTTTAAAAGCAATCTTGTAACTGATGTTACGCATAAATGAATTTTTTGATAAAATGGTTCGGCGCGTCCCGACAAAAAGAATCGGGACTTGCACACCATGACGTAACTTATTTATATTTACAATTTTATTTTATTGAAATGGCACCAGTATATCGATATTCAGTTCGTCCCGACCGTGTCGAACAAATCTAAACGACACAAAAAGATTATTGCTTAGGGCGACTCAATAGTTTGCGGTATCGATGCCCTGGTAATTCGGGATTTGACAACATTAAAAATATTAACAAGCGTAAAGGTCAGATAATTATTCTGCATTAAATATTGGGCAGTGGAACGCCAATCGGGAAGTTCATCATCATATCGGGGGGAATATGTTGCGGAAATTTATTTATGGAATTTTTGCGGTGTGCAATTATTTTGTGGTTGCACAAACTCACACATACAATGATGTTGCTGTCATTATCAATCTGAACAGCGCCATCTCCGACAGTATCGGAAATTATTTTATTGCCGAACGTGGCGTCCCGATGCAAAATAGAATTTATGTCTCGAGTCCCGTTTCGGAGGAGATCGACAGTGTTCAATTTCAAGTTTTACGCAGTCAGATCGAATCGTACCTGACAACGAACAACATTGCCGACAGCATTAATTATCTTGTGACGACCAAAGGTGTTCCGTTAAAAATAAAGCGGAGCGATCTGATGAATGCGGCATCGGTTGAAAGTGAATTGTCGCTGATCCTTGGACCGTATTCGGACAACATCCAGAAATACGGTGTCATAACCTCGCCGTATTATCTGCAGCGTAACGATTTTACCCATGCCCGGTACGGCATCTATCTTGTCACCCGTTTAGACGGATATACTTATGCTGATATTAAAAGAATCATCGATCAATCCGGCAGCATTGGAGCGAACGTGCCGGTTGGTGGACAATATGTCTTCGATCAGGATCCGACCTGGAATGATAGAATACCGAACTTAAACGATAATATGAGGGGGGCCGCAGCAATACTCACGGGACGAGGAATGAATGTTCTCATAGACAACACGACAACATTTTTGACCGGACAGCAAAATGTTTTAGGATATGCTGGCTGGGGGAGCAATGACAGAAACCATTCTCTTAATGGTTTGCTCAACAATACCTGGATGCCGGGAGCTATTGCCGAGACGTACGTATCCACATCAGCAAGGACGTTCACTTCTCCGGCAGTGTATGGACAATCATTGATAGCGGACCTTATTGCCGAAGGGATCACTGCCGCAAAAGGATATGTGTATGAACCATATTCCAGTGCGATCGCCGATGTTTCTGTACTCTTCGATCTTTATACGAATGGATATACAATAGCAGAATCGTATTACAGCGCATCGCCATATTTATCCTGGATGGATGTCATAATCGGAGATCCCAAATACCGGCTGATCTCTTCACGTCTGCCGGCTGATGTTGAAGTGCAGGCCATGCCTGTTGAACTGACATTCTTCAGGGCAGAGTACATGAACAACAAGGTCACTCTCACGTGGAAAACCGCTACAGAAGTGAACAACTACGGATTTGAGGTAGAAAGAAAAACCAGCACCAATTGGGACAAGGTCGGGTTCGTTGAAGGGAATGGAACAACCAATGCACCGCACTTATATCTATTCAACGATAGCAACGTTGAAGGAAAAACAACATACCGCTTGAAGCAGATAGATCGCGATGGAAAAGTAGAATATTCAAAAGAAACGATAGTAATAGTGAGTGAGATACCGCAACAATTTGTCTTAAAACAAAACTACCCCAACCCCTTCAATTCTTCAACAATGCTGCGTTATGGTGTTTCCGAAAGAAGTACCGTTAAACTTTCTGTCTATACTACATTAGGCCAGCTGGTATCGCATGTGTATAGCGGAACAAAGGATGCAGGATTCTACGAGTATTCATTTGATGCTTCGCAGTTATCATCAGGAATCTATCTTTACAGGATTGAAGCGGTGTCACAGCAGAATCCCGGTAAAACATTTGTACAAACAAAGAAGATGGTGTTGATGCGATAACCGAAAAAAATAGAAAGCGATTAAAATCTCATTTCTCTTATCATCATTTTAACGGAAAAACTTACGAAAAACGAGGTATGATAGATCCCGGTCAGCAATGGCCGGGATCTTCCGTTTTTTACCCCTGCGATCTTCCCGTAAGCAGTCCTCAGCCTTGAATATGAAAATATGGTTTGCTACTTTTGTACCAGAACGGAAGTCGATCCACCGGCGATTCCGGGTAATACCTGCAGGTGTGTCCGATGGGCAAAGGAAATTTAAAATATCGCTACTCCATAGCGAAAACCTGCTTAATTTAAAGGAGGTAAGAAATGAAAAAATCTTTGTTCCTATTTGTGTTATTGATATCCGCCGCGTCACTTTCTTATGCACAGGATCCGTGGAAACTGGTGTGGCGAATGACAGAGTCACCATATCTCACGCTTCAGAACATCACCGAGATGGGGATGGTCAAGGCCGGCTTTGATACCGACAAGGATGGCTGGGGGGAGTTCATCTGTACCTGGACCGATCTTGATACCAATGCAATTCTTATGTACGAAGCAACAGGCGACAATACCTATAAATTGGTCTGGTCGTGGGTGTATCCGATTTCTGCGAACACTTATGCCGGCATCGCTGTCGGGGATATTAACACCAACGGGGTTGTGGATATTGTCACCACGCTTCCTTCTGTTGCAGGTGTAGATCCGAATCCACCGCGCGTCTGGGTGTTTGAATGGAACGGTGTTGTGGGAGAGAACCGTTACGGCAACTACAGCGGCGGAGCCGGAAAAGTCAGTCCTTCCAGTTATTGGAATTTTGCGCTGCCGGATAATTATGATTTCCGTCCGTACAGCCTAACGATCGAGGATATCGACAACGATGCCTCCAACGAACTGATCGTGGGTGTGCGGGCAGCAGGGAACGGTTCAAGCCGGGAGATCTATGTGGTTTCGCTGCAGGGGAGTTTCGATCTCTTTCCTACCTGGGAAGTTGAGTGGAGCTATGCCCACGAATTCGGAGGATCGCTGTACAATGTGACAACCGGCGATCTGGACAGTGACGGAAAAAAAGAGATCTATGCCTTCATCTGGAATAGCTTTACCATGAGGATCTTCGAGTGTAATGGCAACAAACAATTTACCGAGGCTTTCGCCCTCGATGAATTTACTTCCGCAAAAGGGATCGATTATGGAGCGCTTGATGCTGTTCGCGTAGCAGACGTGAATAAGGACGGAGTCAAGGAAATGTACATTGCGGCAACGGAACCCACGAACAAGATCTTCATCGTTACCGGGATCAGTGATGTCAGTAAAATGACCTCGGCAGATATCAAGGAACTCTATACTATTCCTGTGACCTCCGGCGGAAAATTTCGGTCGATGTACATTGCCGATCCGGATCGTGACGGGAAAGCCGACCTGATGATCGCGGGAGAAGCGAACGGACAGATCTTTTCGCTTGAATATAAAGGATCGGGTAATCCCGCCGATTCCTCGAGCTGGGAGCACCGGATTATTTATGACGTATGGAAGGAAAGCGGACTGACAACAATTTCTCCGCGGCTTTTCTATGGATGTCCGGCAACCGATATGGACAAGGATGGAAAAGATGAATACGTCTTCGTGAATTACAGTCCTGATTATTCAGTCTGGACGGACGATGTGCCGTTGAGAGTTATTGAAATCGACCGCGCCACAAGTGTCGGCGATGCCGGTGTTTCCGTACCGAAGGGATCAATACTGCTCCCGAATTACCCAAATCCGTTTAACCCATCAACGACGATTCCCTATATCCTTTCCTCGAGAAGTCATGTGCGGCTCGAAGTATACAACACTTTGGGTCAGCGGGTGGATGTACTCATTGACGACATTCAGGAAGCGGGTCAGCATGCAACTACCTGGAGAACAACACTGCCGACCGGTTTGTATCTTGCCGTGCTTGTCTCTTCGGACATTGAACAGCCGGAACAAACCATCAGACTAACTCGCCGAATGCTTCTGGTGAGATAACCAGTTCACACTTCGCCTCTCAAGCCCCGGATGCAAGTCCGGGGCTTACTCTCGACCTTCATAAGGAAGATTCAATCTCAAAATAATTTCATTGCAAAATTGCATGGTTCATTAAATCAAAATCTCATTATAAAAAATTATCCGGTAGAAATTGCTTAGTTTTAAGTTCATAATAAGTGTTCACAAGATGCAAAGAGTGCCGAATTACTCTCTTTGCATAGAATATCTCTTGTGAACGGATGAAGATATTAATATTTTATTGCATCGCTATTTACACAAAAGCATCATCGTGCTATAATTCACCCTTTTCTATTCATTGTTCCTACAGAGGTTTGAAATGAAAAAACAGATATTTATGTTGGCGTTATTCTTTATCGTTTGCGCCGGCACTTTGTTGAATGCTCAAGAAACCGTAAAAAAAGATACTGTAGCAGCACCGGCTGCAACGAAAGAAGCTGTACCTGCCGTTGCGCCAGCAGTTGAAAAAACAGAAATGGTTTGCCCGCATTGCACGGCGGATAAAAAATGCCCAATGCATGCAAAAGGCGAAATGAAAGCGGCTGATTGCAAGATGTGCACAGCGGACAAGAAGTGTGCAATGCATGGAAAAGGTGCTATGAAAGCAGCCGACTGCAAAATGGGAACAGCAGATATGAAGTGTGCGATGCACGCAAAAGGCGAAATGAAGGAAGCCGATTGCAAGATGTGCACAGCGGATAAGAAATGTACAATGCATGGAAAAGGCGAAATGAAAGAAGCTGACTGCAAAATGTGCAAAGGTAATAAACATTGTGAAATGCACGAAAAAAAGGATGCACCGGTAAAGAAGAGTCCCCCGGCTAAAAAACCAGCAACGAAAAAGTAATCGTTTTTTACCAGAGCGGAGCGGTATGCTCCGCTCTATTTTTTTCCTCCAGACATCACTCTCCTCCGTTGTAATATCAAAGAAAGCACCTGTCAACCACTCTCGAAATCGGACATATTTAAAATGCCCAGTAATAACGGCCTGATTACAGTTGCGCAGAGAGGGAAACTTTGATACATTAAATCGTTCCCAGCAGAAACAATCATTGGATCCTTTCCCGGAGAACTTTTAACCTGTTTCAGTATAAAGAATCAAGCCAGCATTCGTCAGCGCACCGTCATTACCGCGGTGATAATGAAATTCATTCTGCAATCCGATGGTTCTCTTTAAAAAAATATTCTCCGGTCTGCATTTCTCGCTGAACCAGGTTGCCATCATTCTTACCGGTACATTCATAGTATTCCTCTTTGCTATGTATGTTTACGAATCCGAAAATGCCGACGCGTTCGCTGTCGCCCATTCACAGGCTGTAGCATTTATTGAAAAAAATCTTCTGCTTAACCATTGGGATATTGCCGATTTCGATCTGTATATCAATGCGGAGGAATTACCGCCAAAATATCTGTCTAATGCCCACGATTCGGCAAAGCAACAAGTGAAAGGGATAACCAAGATAAATCCGGCCAGCGTACTTCGATTATTCGAAAACCGAAATGCTGCCTCCTCCGGTATCCATGGCCGGCTTGTTCGTTTACATACAACCGCAGTCGAACATCAGCCCGATGCATGGGAAACGGAAAATCTTTCGAACTCCGAAAATACGGGGAAAGAAATAACGCATCTTCAGCAGACCGGCGCGGAAATATCTTTGCGTCTCTTCCGGCCGCTGCAGATCGATCAGCGCTGCTTCAACTGTCACACTGAATGGGCTGACGGTAAGAATGAAATATTCTGCGGTATCAGCGTGACACTGCCGATGAACGAGTTTATTGCCATGCGGAACAGGCATGTGATGAATGCCGGAATGATTCTCGTCGGCATCTGGAGCGTTGGAATATTCGGATTCATCATCTTTGCACAGCGTTATAATAGACGGACAAAGGAAAACGAGATCAAATTCAAGGAAATGTTCGACGATGCTCCGGTCGGCTATCATGAAATAGATGCCGAAGGGCGGATCACACGGGTGAACCGTACCGAACTTGAAATGCTTGGGTATACGGAAGAGGAAATGATCGGCCAGTTTGTGTGGAAATTCCTTGCCGACGAAGAGATATCACACAATTCGGTGATCGAAAAATTGTCAGGCTTGAAGTTACCGCCAAAAGGTTCCGAGCGTACATATCTCCGAAAAGACAGGAGCTCTATCCCCGTGCTGCTGGAGGACCGCATCCTCCGGAATTCCGAAGGTGTGATCACCGGCATCCGCACAACCATCCAGGATATCACTGCATTGAAGGAACTTCAGCAGGCCATCCAAGGAGCGGCAAAATCGCTTGAGGCAGTCATTGAAACCATCGGTGAAGGTATCTCGCTGAGCGACAACAAGGGACATTTTGAGATCTATAATTCTACGCTGGAAAACATTTTAGGCTATTCAAAAACAGAAGCAAACAGCGTTGCGGATTTTTCCGCCCTCATCTATCCCCTTGCGGAACAGCGTCAGACGGCGCTTGATGGTTTGAAGACACTTCTTGAGGAACGAAGAACTCATGATGTTGAAACAACGATACGCAGCAAAGACGGCTCGGTGAAAACACTTCTGATTTCCAGCGCGATCGTAGACTACAAAAACGAACAGATGTTCCTGACTGCATGGAGAGATATTACCCAGCGGAAAAAATCGGAACAGCTGCTGGCGGAACAGCAACGTACGTTACAGGCGATCACTCAGTCCGCCCAGGATGCCATATTGATGATGGATAACACCGGCATCATTTCGTTCTGGAACGCTGCCGCAGAACGCATCTTCGGCTGGACCGAAAAAGAGGCGATCGGATTGAACCTGCACTCGCTTATTGTCCCCGAACGGTTCCGCGAGGCCCACGACAAAGCCTTTCCAAAATTCCAGTTGTCCGGTGAAGGAGCCGCTATCGGCGCCCAGCTTGATGTGCAGGCCATCAGAAAGGACCGGACGGAATTCGATGTTTCTCTTTCCCTTTCTGCCGTCCGGCTCAACGAGAAATGGCATGCCGTTGGAATGCTCCGCGACATCACGGAACAGAAACGCATAGAGCTGGTGCGGCAGGTTCAATACGACATTGCTCACGCTGCAACCACCACCGAAAACAGCGAGGATTTTTTCGCATCGGTCCGTACCAATCTCAGCAAACTCATCAATACGAAAAATTTCTATATCGCACTCTATAACGATATTTCCGGCCAGGTTTCATTTCCGTATTTTGTGGACGAGGAAGATCCTACTCCTCAACCGCGGTTAATGGGGAAAGGACTGACAGATTACGTTATTCGCAGCGGGAAACCTTTATTCGGAACACTGGACAAGTGCAACGAACTTGAACGGGAAGGTCACATTATCATTATCGGTTCGCCCAGTGCGTTGTGGCTTGGTGCACCGCTAAAGATCGGCGAGCATGTCTTTGGCGCAATCGTCGTTCAAAGTTACAACGATCCGGATTGTTATTCGCAGGCGGATCTGCAACTGTTGGAGTTTGTCTCAAATCAAATATCGCATTCGATCAACCGGAAGCAGGCGGAAGAACAGATCCGGGAACAATTCTCGATCATTGAAGAGAAGAACACCGAACTGGCAGAAGCACGCGATCAGGCAATGGAAGCGAGCAAGGCTAAGAGTTCTTTCCTGGCGAATATGTCGCACGAACTTCGAACTCCGCTGAATGCAATTATCGGGTACAGCGAACTTCTGTTGGAAGAGATGGGTGATGTCGGTGAAAAAAATTATACGCAGGACATCGAAAAGATCCGGATGGCGGGGAACAACCTTCTTTCGCTGATCAACGATATCCTCGACCTTTCAAAGATCGAAGCGGGACGCATGGAACTTTTCATTGAAGAGTTTGATCTTCTGCATCTCTTGAAAGAGATCGATGCTACCATACAACCGCTGGTCGATAAAAAATTGAATACCTTGAGCGTTCATGCGCCCGAAAAATCAGTGATGCTCCGGCTTGATCATACCAAAGTACGCCAGATCATCTTCAATCTGTTGAGTAATTCCTGCAAATTCACCGAAAAAGGGGAGATCACGTTATCGGTTGCCGTCGAGACATCGCAGAGCAACGGTGCAGGTGATGTGATACGTTTTTCCGTTAAGGATTCCGGCATCGGCATGACCGATGAGCAGATGAAAAAATTGTTCATGGAATTTTCGCAGGCGGACAGTTCGACAACACGCAAATACGGCGGCACGGGACTTGGTCTTGCCATCAGCAAACGATTTTGCGAAATGATGAATGGTTCTATTACCGTTCACAGCGTACCGAACAACGGAACAACATTTACCGTTACGCTGCCGGTGACACTTGAAATGAAAGAAAAGGGACACGCAGCACTTGTGCAGTCAGCGGATTTAGCGCTTTCTGTACCTCAACCCATTGCACCGATTATACTGATTATTGACGATGATCCAAACGTTCGGGAAGTTTTGACACGCACGCTTCTCAAGGAAGGATACGCTGTCCGGACCGCCAGTGCCGGCGATGAAGGATTGGCTCTTGCCCGAAAAATAATGCCGAACGTGATCATCCTTGACGTGATGATGCCGCAAAAGGATGGTTGGTCTCTTCTTCGCGAGATGAAGGACGATCCGGAATTGAAATCTATCCCGGTGGTGATGCATACCATTATTGATAACCGGAATCTTGGATTTGCGATCGGAGCTCAGGACTATCTCATCAAACCGGTAAATCCAGATTTGTTAGTGCAAACGCTGAAACGTTATACACAGACTTCACAGACTTTGAACATTCTTGTGATAGACGATGATCCAAATCAGCGCGATATGTTATCGCGGATATTCGTCAAAGAAGGATGGAATGTCAGGACGGCAGAGGGGGGACGGTCAGCTCTTTCTCTTCTTGAACAGTCATTGCCGGATGTGATGATCCTTGATCTGATGATGCCGGCGATGGATGGATTTGAATTCCTGAAACTTGTCAAAGAGAACGAGCAATGGTCCAGCATCCCGGTACTGATTCTCTCGTCTATGGAACTTACCAATGAAGATTATGACAGGCTTACAGGATCGGTAGCGGGAATTCTGCAAAAGAAAGAACTCGATCCGCAGCAATTATTGGTTGTCATTCAGCGCCTCAATCAATCGAATATTAAACGGAAAGAAACCCCGAAGGAATAATGTTATGAAGAAAATTTTGCTTGTCGAAGATAATGATGCCAACAGAGAAATGATGAAGCGCCGTCTTAACCGTCTGGGTTTTGAAGTTATTGAAGCGGTCGACGGGCAGGAAGCAATCAATAAGGCGCAATCTGATAAGCCGGCGGTTATTTTGATGGATATGAGTCTTCCGGTCATCGACGGATGGGAAGCGACCACCCGGCTAAAAGCGGACGATGCAACACGCATGATCCCGATCATCGGGTTGACGGCTCATGCAATGATCGAAGACAGGCAGAAGGCACTTCAGGCGGGATGTGATGACTATGCTACAAAACCGGTGAAGTTCGATGAACTTATCGCCATTATCGAACGTCTCATCGCCGGCAGCGTACCGAAAGAGTAGTAATGTTATTCTGATCGCGGGATGCCGCTGCATACTGCGATCATTGCTTCCAGTCTCTTCGCCGGCCGAAGAAGAGAGAATCTCGAGACGGATATCAGACCGGCAGGGTGATGATAAATTTCGATCCTTTTCCGACAACTGATTCAACTCCGATCGTTCCTCCGTGCGCTTCAATAATTTCTCTGCAGATCACAAGTCCCAAACCGGTGCGGGATTCTGCTTTCCGGAACTTCGGGATCATGATTCTGTTCTTATCGAATAGAGTCGGTAATTCATCTTCCGGTATACCGCTTCCTGTATCGGTGATCTCGATCCTCACCGAATGCGCATCGGAAGCATGTTGAGAAAAAATATTTTCAGCCATCACCGATATTCTGCCGTTCACCGGAGTGAATCGCAGAGCATTGTCAAAAAGATTCTCGAACACCTCGGCAAACCGGTCAGGGTCGACATTCAGCGGCGTTATAATGCCGGTCTGAATATCCACAGCGATGTTTTTTTGAATCCGCATCACTTTTACCCTCTCGGACACTTCGTTAACGATCTCTTTAAGGTCCACCGGATGGCGGTGGAGAAGATATTCCCCCGATTCAAATTGTGAAAGTTCCATAAGATCTTTGACGATCTTCAACAGATGGATATCCGCCCGATTGATTTCCGATATCATTTCAAAATGATCCTTGGTAAGGATATCTTTGTCTTCCAGCAGGAGATCGGTAAAACCGAGGATGGCACCGATGGGATTGCGGAGATCATGAACGACCATGGAGTAAAACGCCTGCTGCAGTTTCCGCATTTGTTTTTCCGCCTCGGCGATACGCAGAACGGACCGGACCCGAACGATCAGTTCTTCAACGGAGATCGGTTTCGTCCAGTATTCGTTCCCTCCGAGCAAATACCCCGCATCAATATCCTGTGGAGAAGTGCCGACACCGGTAAGAAAGATGATCGGAGTATATTTAAATTTTTTGAACTGCCGTAACCGCTTGATCGTTTCATAACCATCCATCACCGGCATGTGAACATCAAGAATAATCAGGTCGAAATTCTGCCCCTCAACCAGGTCAAGACACTGCCGGCCGTTGGAAGCGACGACAATTTCGTGTCCTTCTTTGGAGAGGATGATGGAGAACAATCTCTGGAAATCAGTTTCATCATCTACAACCATAATTCTTTTCGGCGTATTCATAGGTCACCTTTCAACATATTGTGCAGCATCAACTGCTGTCATTTCCATTGTTCAGCATAATGATATTGCAAAATATGATACTATTCAAGACAAGTATCAATAATTCATTTCCGGAAACGGGGTGAACAAATTCTGTGTATTATTCTTACAGAAAGCGTACATTCACAGGAGAAGTATCCATAAAAACATCATTAATATGATGGTTCTGAGACATCTGAAATATCTCACATCAATGTCATTCCCCCAAGGGGGTCACTTCGTGACGAGGAGCAAAGCGACGAGTTCCGAAGGAATCCCTCCGGGAGAATCTCGATTGTCAACTCAAATAGAAGTACAAGATTCTTCGCTTCGCTCAGTCTACGACTCGTAGAGAATGACAATGGACA
>CAJBTU010000154.1 GCA_903958625.1 uncultured Ignavibacteriota bacterium
ATTATAGTCAGATTAACCTACTCAAGGAGGGGAAATATTATGGAAATCATCATTGGTGTTATTCTGTATGTTATTGTTATCGCACTATTTACGTCGTTCGGAAGATTCTTAAAGGAATGTGATGAATCGATGTTTGAACAGATAAAAAGGGAATCGCTGAACAAAGGTTAAACGTCTCCTCTGTTCAGTGCTATTCAGTTGGTCAGTATTAGCACCCGCCCGCGACTTTTTTAACGAGTTTGGTGCTCTTTGTTCCGGAATTCTTCGCCTCTTTCATCATTGCCGCCAATATCACGCTCGCTTTTGCCCTGAATCGTTCCGTATCCTTTACTTGTAGGGCATCAACGCGGAGTGCGATTTCCTGTTTATTGCCATCAGCACTACTGTTAAAAATGCATCTTTCTCCCTCCGGTTTTAGTTCGATCGCCGAACGGATGAGCTTAGGAAGTCCGCCGCAAAGAATAGAGATGTTTTCATATCCTAACCGCTGTGCAATCAATGCCCCTGTGCGGGCTTCGGTCTCGTCGTTTGCCACGAATATTTTTTTCTTATGACGGTTTCCCAGCACTTCGCTGAATTCCTTCTGGAAGATCTGTTTTATTTCAATATTTACCGAACCGGGCAAAAGTGTTTTGGAGAATTCCTCCGGCGTACGGATGTCGATGATCGATATTTTAGGATCGCGGTCGATAATTCGGAACACCAGTTCGTCAGCGGTCATTTCGTTGACGGAATTCGTCCGAAGATATTCGGGAGCGGAAACTTCCTGAAAGAGACGTTCCTTGTAATCCGGCAGAAAGAGCAGGGCAGCGCCGAGAACAAGCACGCCGATGCCGGCCAGACGGTGATGCATAGTGTTGAACATCTTTACCGGTCCATCCGGATTTATTTTCTTCTCGATCATTGTTGTCATGATGAATGCGCCGACGGCAACGGCAATGAGCAGAAATCCAAACAATCCCTGTGAAATTCCAATTGAATTGAAAATGCGGATATTACCGAGAAAACTCGCATTCGTGATTCCTTCAAACCACGGATACAGTTCCGCATACAGAAAAACGCCGATCAAACCGCCGCCAACAAAGAACATCGCGTCGATCTTGCCGATCGCCATGCCGGCAATGCTTGTTCCGGGACAATATCCGCCGATGATGAATCCGAATCCCATGATCACGCCGCCGAGAATCGCCGCTTCAAGGTAAGTCGGATTGATATAAATGAAATCGGTGTCCAGCCATCCGAGATATCCGAGGATGATGACGCCGCACATGGCTGTCACGCCTGCCGTGAAGAATACCCGGAGAACAGTGAAGTCATAGCCGTAGAAAACTCCTGCCAGTTTTTTTGACGAGGAGAATCCTGCCTGTTCAAGAACGAATCCGAATGCAATGCCGATTAGTAGTGCAACGATCAGATTTAATTCTTCGCTGATAAGATTTGGGACTAAGGGAAACATAAAAACCTCAAAAAGTCTAAAGTGAAAAATAAAAATTTCAAAAAGTCTACCGTCAAAACAACAAACGAAATTATCATGCTTCTATTACTATATCCAGAGTCTCCGGAAGAAATACGCTACCGCGTATCCGGTGCCGAAGATTGCCATCATGGTAATGATCCCGCCGGTGGAAAGAACGGCCATTCCGCTCAGTGCTGCGCCGCTTGTGCAGCCGCGTGCGAACTGTGCGCCCATGCCGAACAGCAATCCGCCGATCAGCGCGAAGCCGAGACGCATGCTGTTGGTAATGCGCGGTCCCCGTTCGGTCGTAAAGGTCAGCCGGTCGGAAACAATACCGGAGAAAAAACCGCCGATGATCACGCCAAGCACTTCAAAGACCAGCCACGCTTTCAGCGGATTATCGTGAAGCGATTTCAGATTTTCGGAGTAGAATTTTGATTCATGCGCGTGCTGCGGCGCGATGCCGCTCACCGTGGCAACCACGGCGCTTTTCAATGCGCCGCTTGCGCCGAGTCCGCGTCCGGTTATGACGATGGTTGCGAGCAGGACCAGACCTAAAAGAAATCCTGCAAGATATGGATTCATGTATGTTGTTTTCATAGTGTTCTCGTTTTATTCAATGGGTCACTAATATTATTTTCGTTTTGTTTGTTCGGTCAGCGAATCTTTCTCATCCTCCAGAACTTCGTATCCGGTGATCATTGCTTTCAGGTTCGATGTCGGCGAATGTCCCGTTGTAATAAGATAGAGATGTGCAATGATGAACGAGATCAGGAAGAATGCCCCCGCAGTGTGGAGGATCGCTATGGACCGAAGCCCCTCAATGTTCAAACTCTGTATTCCGCTTGATTGCGGATAGCGATAATACATATAGAGCAATCCGGAAGCGACCATAATGGGAATGACCATGATTTTCAGCGCAAGATACACCAGGCGCTGCAGCGGATTCAACTTGCTCAATGCGGTTTTCCGTGTGGGATGCGGAGCATTGCGGAAGATGCCGGTGATGTAATATTCGATCTGCGCACGCAGGTGCTGACGCGTGGGGAGGTATTGTCGCCACTCTCCGGTCGTAAAGTGCCAGAAGATCGCCAGTGCGATCAGAATAAGGAATATATATGCGGCGGTATTATGAAATGTTACCGCCTGTTCAAATCCGAAAAAGGAGATTGAACCGTGGATCTCAAATCCGGTCAACGCCAAAAAAATGATCAGCACGGACTGCATCCAGTGCCAGAAGCGGTTAAAACGGCTGTAAACTAATTGTGTATGCATGCTATTCTCAGATTAGGATTTTCAAAAAAAATCATTTGATATTTTTCTTTTTTGATGCAATGCGTATAAATGCATGTACGGCAACACCGAACAGCGATGCTAAGATGGCACCGGTTCCCAGGAACTCCACTGCGGCGCTGTAATCTCTTCCCGGCATGTAGAAATCTTTCAGACTACCAACGCGGCTATTCTCGCGCGTATGGCATTCCCTGCACGCCACAGTTTTTGCTTTCGGCGATACCATGTGATTCACCGGCCAGTACATCTCTGTCCGTGCAAACGCGTACTGTCCGCTGTAGGGAAGCCCGACGTATTCCATGCCGAGTTTTATGGATGTTTGCCAGTTAAAATCCTTCCAAAATCCGCCGTCACCTTCTTTGGCGGAAAATGTCTTGGGCTGGATGATCAGTTTATTCACTGGATCGTATGGCTGTTTTGCACGATGGATCTTTACCGGAATGATCTTTGCATCCGGGTCGTCATAACTTCCGTGCAGCGTATTCATTTTGATCGGCTCGTCGGCGCTGACCGTGTCGCCGGTCAGATAGTGAGATGCAGTACCGTTGAACCAGATATATTCCGGACGGACATTTGTTTCCCATCTGAATGTTCCTTTAATAGAAGCGTAAACAATATTCCCGGCTGAATCTTTCGTCTCAAACGGCTTTCCGTTTTCCATATTTCCCGCCGTGGACCAGTCCCATTCCATCTTGGTGGCATTTACTTTTGCATACACCGGTATGTGGCATGTCTGGCAAGCAACCTTTAATGAGTGTTCGTTGATCACGTTGTTCGCGTGTGGTGTTCCGGTGTGACATTGTTCGCACGTGGAGCGGTTGCGGTTCATGGAAGAAAGTGAATATACTTTCCCGAGCATCTGATGTTTCTCAGTCTTGTGGCAGTCAACGCAATCAAGATTTCCACCGTCGCCGGCCATGTGAACATCAATGTCGCGATGGGTGTCGAAGAGCGATTTTTCAAGATCACCGTGCTTTACATTATTACCGCCGCCGCCGAAGAAATGGCAGGTACCGCAATTCGACTTTGTGGGGCGTCCGACACGCTGAGCAACAAAGGTAAGGTTAACGGTTGGATCGGGCATACCGGCACCGGAAGATTTCTTCACGTAGGTATCGCTGTTGTCGTGACACGCGAGACAATCCACATTGTTCGAGTCAGCAAAATTAAAGTTCTTGTCTCCCCAGCCGTAGCCGATGTGACATTTATTGCAGCTCTGTTCGTTCGTATTAATGCCGATACAGAAATTGTTCAGAATATTTTTCTTTCCCACATAACGGATCCCGCGTCCTTCTATATATTCCTCGCGTTCCCAGTTCCAATGCGATGATCGCATCACTTCGGTGTGCCGTTCGTTATGACAGGCGATGCAGGCCGCGGTCACTTCCTGCGGTCTGTTGAATTTTTTCTGGAGTTGTGTGAATTTGGAATGGTCGACCGAAGGGTGTTCTTTTTTGGAATAGCGTTCTTTCAGTTCGGCGACGGGAGTTTGTTCAATATCTTTTTTGGTGATCGTCGAGATGAAATAAAGGGTGAATATTGCCAGTGCAAGAAGTGGAATGATGAGTCGTTTCATAGGATGCTCTATTCTGGTTCGGGTTGCCGCGCAAGTGATGTGCGGACGATAAGTTCTTTAATCTGTTCGCAGTTGCTGGAAAGTTTATACACCTCGCAGAGACGACACTCTTTTGTTGCACAGATCGAGTGTGTATGCTCATACGTCCAGCATCCGCCGGTATGTTTGTTGAAAGCCGAGCAGTTGTTCCGTTCGTTATCGGAACATTTAATAATGTCCCAGCATGGTACCATTCCTTGGAGTTGTTTCATTCCGCCAATGCTAATTTTGTCACGGTTAATCATTGTGCGGATGCATTGAAGACGGTCAATATCTTCATCCGAATACATTCTCTGGTTGCCGGGAGTTTTGAAGGGAAGAATTAATCCCTCGCGTTCATACAACCGGAGAGTTTGAACGGAAACGGAAAGTTTTTTGGCTGCTTTTCCAATGGTGTGAATTGGGATATGACTTTTTGAAGAGACCATAGCTACATTTATAATTAGCAAGTTTTATGCCGTTAATTCAGTGCAGATTTAGTTAAAAAATTAGAAAAACTTCCTTATTTTGATAAAAGGTGAGCGCCCTTTCCTATCTGTGAAAAGGGGTGTAAA
>CAJBTU010000155.1 GCA_903958625.1 uncultured Ignavibacteriota bacterium
AGATTGGATGTTTCCATTTAGCGGAGGTATGATAGAGTCTTATCTTAAATATAAAGTGACCAATATATCACGCAGAAAAACACAATAATTAGCTCCCGGATTGAACACATTTTCCATTAATCCCTTGCGATTAATACCAAAGAATGTTATATTTGTGCAGTGAAAGTCCCGCCTGAATTGCGGGATTTTTTTTTGGTACAAACATTTATGGCCTCAATACCGGAAAAAATAAGCGAATTCCTTCAACCGATCACTGAGCAATTCGACGCATACACGGTTGATGTTGTTATGCGCGGAGAGCGCACAAGCAAGGTCATAGAGATCTACGTTGATTCCGATCGTGGAATTACGCTTGACGAATGTTCAACGATTAGCCGTTCGCTTTCGGAGAAGTTGGATGAAGCGGATCTGGTACCAGGTCGCTACAGACTTGACGTTTCTTCACCGGGACTCGATCGACCGTTGAAATTGCCGAGACAGTATAAAAAAAATATTGGTCGCACCTGCAAGGTAAAATATCTTGCCGATGGATTGAAGTTGGTACAGGAAGGACGTTTGGATCTTGTATCAGAAGAAAAGATTACGATCAGCAGGAGCGGAAAACATTTTGAAATACCATTTTCCGATATTACTGAAACATTAATAATACCTAAAATTTAGTCAGCTGTAAACCTTTGGGAGAAGTACAATGAATCACGAAATAGTCGAATCGTTTTCCGGTTTAGTGCGGGATAAAAGCATAGACAAGGATATTCTTGCCGGAATCGTCGAAGATATCTTTGGAATGATGGTGCGGAAGAAATACGGACTCGACGCAAAATTTGACGTTGTTGTTAATATG
Organism: uncultured Ignavibacteriota bacterium; assembly: GCA_903958625.1. GTDB lineage: Bacteria > Bacteroidota > Ignavibacteria > UBA10030 > UBA8401 > UBA8401. Next base: position 842 of record CAJBTU010000155.1, read on the forward strand.
GACAAAGGGGATATCGAAATCTATCTCGAACGGCAGATCGTCGAAGTTGTTGAAAATTCAGCGATACAGATTGATGTTGAAACCGCTCGTAAACTATCCGGCGAGGAACTGGAAGTCGGTGAAGAGTATGTTGAGATCATTCCTCTGGCGCAATTTGGCCGCCGCCTCGTTACAACGGCCAAACAGAATTTCACACAGCGCATCAAAGAAATTGAAAAAGAACTTATCTTCAGCGAATATTCAAATTCGGTTGGAGAAATTGTTGTCGGTGAGGTCTATCAGATCCGTAATAACGATCTTTTGATCATGCACAACAAAAATGAATTGCTCCTTCCGCGGGGAGAACAGATTCCCAAGGAAAGGTTCAAAAAAGGAGACACCGTCCGCGGTGTCGTCAAGGAAGTTCGCAAGAATGCCAGTAATCCAGTCGTCGTCGTTTCACGCACCGATGCACGATTCCTGGAACGATTATTCGAACTGGAGATCCCAGAAGTGTACGACGGGATCATTGAGATCAAAAGCATAGCGCGTGAACCCGGTGAACGCGCAAAAGTAGCCGTTGAATCTTCCGATGACAGAATTGATGCGGTCGGTGCATGCGTCGGCATGAAGGGTGTTCGTATTCATGCGATTGTTCGCGAATTGAACAACGAAAATATCGATGTCATCAACTTTAGCGACGATAAAGCGACATTTATCACGCGCGCACTTGCGCCGGCAAAATTGAAGAAAATCGAATTGGATAAAGAGAATAATAAAGCAGTCGTAACCGTAGAAGATTCTCAGGTTTCGATGGCCATCGGCAAAGGAGGACAGAACATACGTCTTGCAAGCAAATTGACCGGCTTTGACATACAATTGGTGAAAGAAGGAAGCGAATACGATATCGATCTTGCCGAATTCAAAGAAGAACTCGGAGAGGATCTGTATAATAAATTCCTCGAAGCAGGATATGAGACGGCAAAAGAAGTTATCGATGCCGATATCGACGACTTGATCGAAGAACTTAGTGTTGACGGGGAGAAACTTAACGAAGTCGTAGCATTGATCAAGAAAGAATACGAAGAAGCAGAAGTTGATGAAGATGAAGACGAAGAAGAAGTACCGGAGAAAACGGAAACAGAAAAGTCAGCGTCATAATGTTGCTCTACACTAAAGGAAACTAATGTCCGAAGCAGTAAAAAAAGTTAAAGTAAAAGATGTCGCTAAAGATCTCAATATCAGTTTTAATGATGTTGTCGCCTTTTTGAACAAAAAAGGGTACAAACAGGTGAAGAATCTGATGTCTTCCGTTGAAGATGATATGATGCGGGATATCAACGCTCATTTTAAGAAAGAGAAGGACAGTGCCGAGCGGCATCAGCGCAAGATTGCTGAGATGAAAGAAACTCGCCGCCGCACAGCCGAAATTAAGGCTAAAGACGAAGAGGTTGAGGAAAAAGCACCGGTTGAGGCCGAACCGGTAGAAACAGAACAGCCTGTCATCATTTCTGAAGAGAAGAAGCCGGAAGAATTTGTCGTTATTAAAACGCTCCAGTCTCAAGTGCAGCAGGACGATGATGCGAAAATCGTTGAAGAAGAGAAATCAAATTCTCCTCTTGAAACACTTCGCGCAAATCGCGGTACGCAAATGAAAGGTTTAACGGTAAAAGGAAAGATGGAACTTGTGAAGCCGAAGCCGTTACGCGCTCCGGAACGTCCGTCGAAACCCGGTGGTCCATCTAAGCCTTTAACAGCAGCTGAAACCGAAGAACAGAAGAAAAAGAAAAAGAAAAAGAAAAAAGTTGCTGGCGGAGCAGAGACTAAAGCTCCGGAGGTTGAAAGTGAAAGTGATTCGAAATTAAAGAAAAAGAAAAAAGGGAAGCTTCGTCCGTACGAGATCGATCAAGGACAGGTCGATGAGACGATTAAACGTACCCTCGCCGAACTTGATGATGCGGAAACGGTCATCAGCAGTAGAGCTGCGCATAGAAAGAAACGAAAGAGAGAGCGTGAAGAAGAACAGGCGCTGCAGGACGAAGCAAAGGCACTCGAGGCAAACAAGATCCGCGTGACGGAGTTCGTTTCTGTCGGCGAGATGGCAAATCTAATGAAGGTCAGCGCCGCCGATGTGATCGCAAAATGTATCGGACTCGGCATTATGGTGTCGATCAATCAGCGTTTGGATAAAGATACGATCACATTGCTGGCGGACGAGTACGGCAAACTGGTAGAATTTGAATCGGAATTTACCATTGATGTTCTTGAAGATACACCGGACAAGATTGAATCATTGAAACCGCGTGCTCCTGTTGTTACCATCATGGGTCACGTTGACCATGGGAAGACGTCGATGTTGGATTATATCCGTAATGCAAATGTTGTTGCAGGAGAATCCGGTGGAATAACTCAGCACATTGGTGCGTATGAAGTGGAATTACCGAATGGCAAACATATTGCGTTCCTTGACACTCCCGGTCACGAAGCGTTCACCGCTATGCGTGCACGTGGTGCACAGGTAACCGATATCGTTGTGCTGGTAGTTGCTGCCGAAGACAATGTGATGCCGCAAACGATCGAAGCCATCAATCACGCAAAAGCAGCGAACGTTCCGATTATTATTGCCATCAATAAGGTCGATAAACCGGAAGCAAATCCGGACCGTATACGTCAACAACTTTCTGATAGAGGCGTTCTTGTTGAGGAGTGGGGCGGTAAATATCAATCAGTTGAAGTCTCGGCCAAATCCGGTAAGAACATGCCCCTTTTACTGGAAAAAATTTTACTTGAAGCTGAAGTGTTGGATCTTAAAGCTAATCCGGATAGAATGGCACGCGGAGCAGTTGTAGAATCGCAGGTAGATAAAGGTAAAGGAACGATCGGTACTGTGTTGGTGCAAAAAGGTACATTGCACATCGGTGATCCGTTCATCTCCGGAATCCACAGCGGAAAAGTTAAGGCAATGTTCGATGAACGCGGTAAAAAAGTTGAAATAGCACCTCCTTCAACGCCGGTTCAAATTCTTGGATTCGATGGGATTCCAGCGGCTGGTGATCAGTTCATTGTTGTTGAATCAGACCGTATCTCCCGCGAGATCAGTTTGAAGCGGCAACAATTGAAACGCGAGCAGGATTTCCGTCAGGTTCATATGGTTACGCTTGATGATATCTCTCAGCAGATCCAGGCTGGTCATCAGGTTCGCGAATTGTCCATCGTCGTTAAGGGTGACGTTGACGGATCGGTTGAAGCATTGGCTGATTCATTAATGAAACTATCAACGGATGAAGTGAAGATAAGAGTCATTCATAAAGGGGTCGGCGCAATTTCTGAATCGGATATTGTTCTCGCAGCAGCATCGCGTGCAGTTATTGTTGGCTTCCATGTCCGCCCAAATTTGAATGCTCGCCGATTGGCCGAAACGGAAAAAGTCGACATTCGTCTCTACAGTATCATTTATGATGCAATCAATGAGATCAAGAATGCGTTAGAAGGTTTACTTGCACCGACGGTGACGGAAGAAATTGTCGCCACTGTTGAGGTACGTGATACGTTCAAAGTGCCGAAAATTGGGCTTGTGGCAGGCTGTTTTGTTCTCGATGGCAAGATTACAAGGAATAGCAAAGTGAGATTAGTGCGTGACGGGGTATCGGTCTTTACCGGCGGTCTTGCATCATTGAAACGATTCAAAGACGATGTTAAAGAGGTCGAAAAAGGATTCGAATGCGGACTTGGTTTGGAGAATTTCAACGACGTAAAAGTAGGCGATATTCTTGAAGCATACAAACTTGTTGAAACTAAACGGAAACTGATCTAATGTCTATAAGAACAGAACGCGTAGCATCACTCATTAGAGAAGAACTTGGCACAATGTTGAGCAGAGCATTCAGCGGCAGTTCTGAATACGGGTTTACGACCGTAACAGAAGCCCGTGTTACTCCCGATCTCCGCACTGCACGCGTCTTTGTCAGCGTTATGGGATCGAAAGAGAAACAAGAAAAGACGATGACGAAGATCGAAAAACATAAAGGTCATTATCGTTCGGAACTTGGCGCAAAAATCAATCTAAAATTTGTCCCAATCCTTGAATTTCATCTCGATAAATCCCTTGACAATGCTATGCATATCGAGGAATTGATCAAACAGATTCACAAAGATGATAAGAAGGAACAGTAATGTGGGAACACGCAGGGCAGAAACTAACGCTCAATCTTGAAGAGGGAGAGATCATTCTCGTCAACAAACCGCTGAACTGGACCTCTTTTGATGTAGTGGCAAGAGTCAGGGCGATGTTTGAGGTCAGAAAGATTGGCCATGCAGGCACATTGGATCCGAGGGCAACAGGTTTACTGGTGTTGTGCACGGGAAAAATGACAAAGCAGATAGATCAGTTCATCGGTTTAGAAAAAGAATATACCGGAATCATTGAACTCGGTGCTACTACAAAAAGCTTTGATGCTGAGACCGAAGTATATGATAAAAAAGAGTTTAGCGGCATCACTAAAGATGAAGTCGAAGTAGTATTTAGATCGTTCCTGGGAATTCAGCAGCAATTGCCACCCATGTATTCAGCAATTAAAAAAAATGGAAGACGGCTTTACAAGGATGCACGAAAAGGCAAAGAAGTAGAACGGGCTACAAGAGAGATTGATATTAAAGAGATAGAAATGACTTCATTTGAGCTTCCTTACGTCGGTTTTCGAGTTGTTTGCTCCAAAGGGACGTATATTCGTTCATTGGCGAACGATATTGGTGCTAAACTTGGATGCGGCGGTTATTTGAAAGAATTGCAGAGAACAAAAGTAGGACAATTTAGCGTTGAGGATGCTTTTCCCGTAGAACAACTGCATCTTTTAGAAAAAAAAATCCAAGCGAAGGCTGCGATTCTATGATCATTGTCCGATCGCTTGATGAAGTTCCATATAACAAGAATTCCGTCGTTACCATTGGTATGTTTGACGGTGTTCACCGTGCTCATCAATCGATCATGCACAGGGTGGTGGACAAAGCGAAGCAGATCGGCGGTCGTAGTGTTGTGGTGATGTTTGAACCGCATCCGAAAGAAGTTGTTGCAAAAGTTTCAACTAATGTAGACCTCCTATCAACAGTAAGTGAAAAGCTTCAACTGATTGAGCAATATGGAGTTGGTATCGTATTCATCATCCCGTTTACATTTGAATTTTCCCGGTTATCTTTTCAGGAATTTTATTCTAAATATATTGTGAACGGTGTGGGAGTTACCGAAGTGGTCGAAGGATTCAACCATCAGTTCGGCCGTGACAGAGAAGGCGGAATGAACCAGATTGTTGAATTAGGCAAGCAGCATAACTTTTCCGTGGAAGCTCTCGCCATGATCAAGGAAAGTGAAGTCGTTATCAGCAGTTCTTCGGTTCGCGACGCACTTTTGACGGGCAATATTTCCTTGGCGAATAGAATGCTCGGATATGAATATAGGTTCAGCGGCACGGTAGTACGCGGGTTTGGCAGAGGAAAACAATTGGGTTATCCGACCGCGAACATCAAACTGGATAATTCAAAAAAATTAGCACCGCAAACCGGTATCTATGCGGTAACAATTCAGGTGGAAGGAATTTGGTATCGGGGGATGATGAGCATCGGACACAGTCCCACGTTTGGCGATGTTCAGGAGCGGACGATAGAAGTAAATATCTTCGATTTTGACAAAGATATCTACGACGAAACAGTCTCCGTGCGGTGTATCGAACGAACGCGCAACGAAAAGAAATTTGATTCCGTCGATGCACTGATCAAAGAGATCGGTAACGACAAAATAACAATAACAGAAATTTTAAAACAATATAAACACATCTCTTCATAAGGAGTTACAATGATAACAAAAGAACAAAAGAACGAATTCGTACAAAAGTACGGAAAAAGTGCCAACGACACCGGATTGCCGGAAGTGCAGATTGCAATTCTCACGGCTAACATCAATTCGCTTTCCGAACATTTCGCTAAATTCAAAAAAGACAATCACTCGCGTGTTGGTCTTCTCAGAATGGTTGGCAAACGCCGCCGTCTGCTTGATTATCTGATAAAAAAAGATATCGCACGTTACAGAAAGATCATTGGCGAATTGAATATTCGTAAATAAGCTGAATTCACAGCATCACAGTACATAGAAAAGAAGAAAATTATATGATAGTAAAAAAGAGCGTCCAGATCGGTAATTACATGCTGGAATTTGAAACAGGTCGTTTTGCAAAACAGGCAGATGGTGCAGTAATGATCCGATACGCCGATACGATGGTCCTTGCGACCGTTGTTGCGGCAAAAGAACCGAAAGTTGGAGCGGACTATTTTCCGCTGCAGGTTGAGTTTCGCGAAAAGATGTCCGCTGCCGGTAAGATTCCCGGCGGATATTTGAAACGTGAAGGAAGACCGTCCGATAAGGAAATCCTCTCTGCACGATTGATCGATCGGCCAATACGCCCGATGTTTCCGGGAAATTACAGTTGCGAAACACAACTGCTGGTGACAGTGTATTCGTCGGACCAGCAGAATGACGCCGATGTGCTCGGTGCGTGCGCTGCCTCGGCGGCATTGATGATCTCCGATTCACCGTTTGACGGACCGATAGCAGAAGTTCGTGTTGCTCGCGTAGATGGTCAGTTCCTTATCAACCCTACCTTTACTGAACTTGAAAAGAGCGATATGGATGTCACGGTAGCGGGCACCAGCACATCGATCTTGATGGTCGAAGGTGATTCGAAAGAGATTTCTGAAAAGGATATGCTCTCTGCGTTAGCTTTCGGTCATGATGCTATTAAAAAGATATGTCAGGTCCAGACAGAATTTGCCGCCGAAGTTAAGGTTGCAAAAAGAAAAATTGAACCGAAGACCTACGACGCTGCTCTGTTGAAGGAAGTAGAAACGCTTGCAACGGATAACCTTCGTGCAGCGGCTAATACCGTCTCAGCAAAAGAGGAACGCGCAGCAAAACGAAATGAGATCGTCACAGGTGTTCTCGAATCATTGAAAGAGAAATTCCCTGAACAAGAAAGCGTGATCAAAGAGATCATTCACGATATTGAAAAACGTGAAATGCGCGAAATGATCCTCGGGAAGAAGAAACGTCTTGACGGACGCGGTTTGGCAGATATACGTCAGATCACGATCGAAACAGCCGTTCTTCCGCGTGCACACGGTTCGGCATTGTTTACGCGGGGCGAGACACAATCCCTGACAACGGTTACTCTCGGCACAAAAGATGATGAGCAGAAGACGGATGGTTTGATCGAATTCCAGCCGCGACGTTTCATGCTTCATTATAATTTCCCGCCGTTCAGTGTTGGTGAAGTAGGGCGTTTGGGTACCGGCCGCCGCGAAATTGGTCATGGAAATCTTGCTGAACGTTCATTGAAAAACCTTCTTGCCGACGAAAAGGAATTCCCGTATACGCTTCGTATCGTTTCCGATATACTCGAATCGAACGGATCATCATCTATGGCAACGGTGTGTGCGGGTTCGCTCGCATTGTTCGACGCAGGTGTACCGCTGAAAAAAGCATGCGCAGGTATTGCGATGGGTCTGGTGAAAGAAGGTGATCGCGTTGCAATCCTTAGCGATATTCTCGGCGATGAAGATCATCTCGGTGACATGGACTTCAAGGTTGCCGGTACCGTAGACGGCATTACAGCGTTCCAAATGGATATCAAGATCCAGGGGATCACTCTTGAGATCATGGCAACCGCCTTGGAACAGGCAAAGGCAGGCCGTCTGCATAAACTGGAAAAAATGAATGCCGCTATTGATAAACCGAAACCGGCGTTGAGTTCCTATGCTCCTCGCTTCACGTCGATCAAGATCCCGACGGATCTTATCGGATCGGTAATCGGACCGGGCGGAAAAATGATTCGCAGCATTGTCGCAGAATCAGGCGCATCTTCAATCAATATTGAAGATGATGGTACGATCCAGATTGCAGCAACATCGCAGGAAGCAAGCGATAAAGCATTGGCATTAATCAATGCAATCACTGCCGTTCCGGAACCTGGTACGATCTATAAAGCTACCGTAAAACGCATCATGGATTTTGGCGCATTTGCCGAGATCCTTCCGGGTAAAGAAGGTCTGATCCATATTTCACAGCTCGATATTAAACGTGTTGCGAAAGTATCGGATGTTGTTAAGGTTGGCGATACGTTTGATGTGAAACTTCTTGAGATCGATGAAAAGGGAAGAATGAACCTCAGTCGCAAAGCACTGATGACACCGGAGAAAAAAGATCCAGCTCCGGAATCTGAAACGAAATAATTTCTCACGAAAGCATTTCATCCCCGACATCCGTCGGGGATTTTTTTTATCATAAATATCCTCGTTCTGCGAAATCTCCGTCGAAATAATCCGGCAGCCGTTGCAGAATGTTGTATGGGCGCATGCTTCATGAATAGAACGGTTTCACAAGCCAATTCATTGCAAGGCGAGATCACTGTTCCCGGCGATAAATCAATATCGCATCGTTCAGTGATGATAGGTGCAATTTCTGAAGGAGTGACGGAGATTACAGGATTCCTTTCTGCCGCTGATCCATTAAGTACTGTATCATGCTTCAACTCGTTGGGAATCGAATCCAGATTTAAACAAAATACATTGTTCATTTTCGGGAAAGGACTTCACGGACTACGGCAACCTGCCAAAATGCTCGACGCAGGAAATTCCGGTACGACGATTCGTTTAATGTCCGGAATTCTGGCAGGACAAAAATTTGCGACTCAAATATCCG
>CAJBTU010000156.1 GCA_903958625.1 uncultured Ignavibacteriota bacterium
GATGATCGATTTTCCCTTCACCGCCTCTTCGGAATATTCCTGAGGCGAGTTTCCAAGATTGAATCCTTCGATGATCTTACCGTTGCGCTCTCCTCCACGGAGAACGACGTCGCCGAACAAATTCCCCGAAACCTTTACGGCAGATTCGATGGTATTCACCGGTATGATTTCTTTCGCACCGCTGTTCAATGCGGTGATCACCGATGTACTGGCGCGGAGAACGTCGATGACAACAACATTCTTGTCGCGCAAGAACAAATCATCAATCTGTGATGGAGAAAAAAATACTTCTATTTTCATAAGGTACTCCCCCGTATTGCCGCAGCAATTATTTTTTCAAGAACGGCAAGGTCACGATCGTTGCATCAATGAACTTCCCCCGGACATCAATTTGTATCTTCGATCCGATCTCCGCATGTGAAGCATTCACATACCCCATGGCAATTCCTTTTCCCAGCATTGGAGAGAATGTTCCGCTGGTAACCACTCCGACGCTTGTTCCGTTAACCATCAAGGGATACCCATGACGTGGAACAGCCTTATCCTGCAGCATCATACCAACCAATTTTCTTTTCGGACCCTCCGCTTTGGTCCGTTCAAGAACCGGCTTTGCGATAAAATCACCTTTCGCTAATTTTGTGATCCATCCAAGTCCGCCTTCGATCGGATTTGTCGTTTGGTCAATATCATTGCCATACAGGCAGTATCCCATTTCCAAACGAAGCGTGTCACGCGCGCCGAGTCCGATGGGCGCAATGCCGAATTCTTTTCCTGCATCAAAGATCGCATTCCATATCTTTTCACCATGCTGAACATCAAAATAGATCTCAAAACCTAATTCACCTGTGTATCCCGTACGGGAAATGATCATGTCGATGCCGGCAAGATTTCCTTGAACGAAATGATAATACGGAATTGACGCAAGGTTCGCCGATGTCAACTTCTGCATTGTCTGCAGTGATTTTGGACCTTGAACCGCTAATAGAGCCGTTCCATCACTTTTATTTTCGAATGACACATCGGACGGGCAATGTTTTTTCATCCATTCCCAATCCTTGTCGATGTTCGATGCGTTGACGACGATCATGTAGGAATTCTCTGCCAGCATGTAAATGAGCAGATCATCAACAATACCGCCGTCTTCGTAACACATTGCAGAATACTGTGCTTTCCCTGGTGTAAGTTTCGAAACATCGTTCACTGTGATGTTTTGGAGAAACGGAAGAGCCTGTGCGCCAGCGGCAAAAAATTCGCCCATATGGGAGACATCAAAAACACCGACAGCATTACGCACGGTCTTGTGTTCTTCCATGATCCCGGCATATTGAACCGGCATTTCATAGCCGCCAAACGGCACTATCTTTCCCCCAGCTTTCTGGTGAATCTCAAAGAATGGAGTTCGCTTCATTTCGGTTGTCCTTTTTTCCAATCGGCAAGAAATTTTTCGAGGCCGATATCTGTCAGAGGATGTTTGATCAGTTGATCGATCACCTTCAGCGGCATGGTGCACACATGTGCTCCCATGAGCGCCGCCTGCATAACATGGATCGGATGACGAACGCTGGCAACCAGTACTTCCGTTTCAAAACCATAGTTATTGTAGATCGTTACGATCTGTTCAATCAACTGCATTCCGTCCGTGCTGATATCGTCAAGCCGGCCAACGAATGGGCTGATATACGTTGCGCCTGCCTTTGCCGCAAGCAGCGCCTGGTTTGCAGAAAAACAAAGTGTAACATTCGTCCGTATTCCTTCGGAGTGAAATGCTTTTGCAGCTTTCAATCCGTCCTTGATCAGCGGAAGTTTGATCACGATATTATTATGGATCTTTGCAAGTTCTTTTCCTTCTTTCATCATTCCCGCAAAATCCATCGCTACGACTTCCGCGCTGATCGGTCCGTTCACAACAGCACAGATCTCTTTCAGCAGCGGGATGAACTCCTTGCCTTCCTTTGCCACCAATGATGGGTTTGTTGTTACACCATCAAGAACACCGAGATCATTCGCTTCTTTGATCTCGGCAAGATTTGCTGTATCGATAAAAAATTTCATTGAGAATCTCCTAATTCAAAAATTCCGGTGTGATGTCTTTGTCTTGTTTCACTGAAATGAATCTGAAATCATCGATCTGAAGTGTTTTGTCCCCTTCAACGGTGACCCATTTTAAAGAATTTAAACGCATCTGCCATTTGCGGCTGAAGAATCCGGTGGTAATATACTCTGCCATGCTTGGATTAACACGGAGAACGAGACGGAAATCTTTTCCTTCGGCACGATATCGCCGTAGCCAGCGTTCGATATGACTCAGAATCGTCGTTTTCGACTGAATCATTCCAGAACCGCCGCAGACCGGACAAGGTTCAGTGAAACTATGGATAATACTTTGCCGCTGACGCTGACGAGTGATCTGCATGATGCAGAAATCTGTCAGTGGAAGTATCGTGTGTTTCGAACGGTCGCGCTTAAACTCCTTCTTCATTTCGTCGTAGACTTTTTTCTTGTTCCTCTCATCGAGCATATCGATGAAGTCAATCACGATGATACCGCCAAGATCGCGCAAACGGATCTGCCGCGAGATCTCACGCGCCGCCTCAAGATTCGTCCGTAGTGAATTCTCTTCCTGTTCCTTGCTGGCCGCATAACGTCCGCTGTTCACATCAACGACAACCATCGCTTCCGTCGGTTCCAGGATGATGTAGCCGCCATGCTTGAGCCATACTTTACGGGCAAGAAGTGTTGCGATTTCTTTTTCAATGCCGAAAGCATCGAAGATCGGCTCACGTTTGCCGTAAAATTCTACACGGTCCGCCATTTCCGGGGAAAAAACTTTTACATACGATTTTATTTCTTTGAAGAGCTTTTTGTCGTCGGTAACAACCCGTTCGACCTGTTCGCTGAAAAGATCCCGGATCACGCTCGATGTCGTGGCCATATCCTTATAGATCAATGACGGAGGCTGTTCTTCTTTGGCGCTCTTTTCAATTTCACGCCATGAAACAAGGAGCGATTCAAGATCGTTGAGGAACAATTTTTCATCCTGATTCTCTGCGTTTGTGCGGACGATAACGCCGAATCCTTGTGGGAGGATGCTTCGCACCAAACGTCGCAAACGGCGGCGCTCGCGGAAACTGCTGATCTTTTTGGAAATGCCCACCTTGCCGTCGAATGGCAACAGAACTAAAAATCGACCGGGCAGAGAAACTTGCGACGTAACTCTTACCCCTTTCTTTGCGACCGGTTCTTTCGTAACCTGAACAATTATTTCCTGTCCTTTTTGAAGATTTACTTGTTTACGGCGTTCTTCTCGCGGCTTTCTTTCCTGTTTTGGTTTTGCAACGGCGGCACTGCTCTCTTGGTTTTCGTCTCCTTCCTCTTCGTCATCTTCATCGTCCAGCATCGCGTTGTATTCATCCTGAACATCGCTAATATCTGAGAAATGAAGAAATGCGTCCTGAGGCAAGCCAATATCAATAAATGCAGCTTGAATTCCGGGCATTACTTTGGCCACCTTGCCAAAGTAAATATCGCCGACCATTCTCTCTTTTTCTGGTGTTTCTACGAATAATTCCGCCAGTTTCGACTCTTCGGTTATGGCGATACGGATCTCATTACCGACGGAATTAATCAAAATTTCCTTTTTCATTACAACAATTACCTTTCACGACACAAACAAGCTCTTTTCACTTGTCGAGTTCATAATAATAAAACTGTCCCCATTATTGGGGCTAACACTTGTATTTCCACTGCACACGATCTCGTAATAGTGTTGATTTTATATAACTATTACAGTCTTTTCTTCACAAATTACTTGAAATTTACGAAAATATAGGATGGCTTGCAAGAGTAGTTTCACAGAGCGGGAAATTTCTAAAATACAGACTAAACTATAGGATTTAAGATGTTCACAAATTGTCCGGCAATGGACTCTCTGCTGTATTGGTTGACCGAATCAGGTTTTGGTGAAACCGGCTGCAGTTTCTCAAAAACATCATTCGAATCATAATCGTAAGGAAAAAGAACTCCGGCATTTGCCTGAGCAAGAATATCTTCGATTTCCTTATTATCGTTCCCATATGCTATGATCTTGTTACCTGTGCGGAGATACTCAAACAGTTTACCGGGAACGTGGCGTTTTTCGGTAGCACAGACAAGAAGATATTTTGCATCGATCATCTCCTGAAGAACTTCCTGGTAGGGCAGAAAACCGATGTAATCAGTATGGGCCTCCAGTCCGGCCATTGCAATGGCATTTTTAATCCCCGGGCTAACAGTACCGACAAACCGGATCCGGAGTTTACTGCCCCGGTCAATCTCCGATTTAATGTTTCTCCACAAACCTGACGGATTTTGATAATCGAAGATATTGCCGGCATGCAGGATGGTTTCGGCGCCGGAAGTTTTTTCCCGGCCGGAGAAATATTCTTCATTGAATCCCCAGTATAGGACGTGTGATTTTTTTTCGATCCCGGGATATTTCTTGAGATACTCATCCTTCGCACTCTTTGTAACAAAAATTATCTGCTTCGCATTTTGTAATGTTGATCTCTCAAAATAATGATCGACAGCAAGGGTCAAAGCGCTTCTTTTAAAATCCTTATAATACACTATGTCCACCCAGGGATCGATCAGCACAGGAATATGGGGAATGTTATGCCGCTTGCTTAACTTTTTCCCGATCAAATGGGAGCTATGCGGAGGGCCGATCGTCACTATCGCTTTGGGCTTTTCCGTTTCGATCAGCTGTTCTGCGCCGTGCACCGCTGAAAAATACCACCCAATCCTCGCATCCGGAATAAAAAGATTCATCCGTATCCAAATGGATAATTTGTGCTTCCAATCTGTATTGCTGCGCGAGATCGTTTCAGACGCGACAAGCGGCGAATCGGATTTTTTTCCAAGAAATTTTCGGTACAGGTTGAATGGTTCGTTCGCTGCAGTTTTTACAACTTTAATATTCCGGTCGACTTCCTTGAGGAGACTTTCATCAGTATGTGAAAAGGAATCTTCATCCACCGTTAACACAGAAGGCATCCAACCAAGTTTAGGCAGGTGTTTGATGATGAATAATGGCCAATGAAGCGATGCTTTCCCAGATGGGGGCCAAAAATATGAGATGAAGAGAACGTTGTTCATCGTAGATTACTTTTTAAGCCACAATTCCGTTATCGAATCGCCTTTCCATCTCAGTGAAAGAAGCAAATCGCACACTTCGCGTACGCAACCATGGCCGCCGTTATTTTGAGTGACATAATGCACACACTTTTTGTTGGCCGGTGTTGCATCGGCCGGAGCTGCGGCAAATCCCACCTTTTTTAAGACTGGAATATCGTTAATATCATCTCCAATAAATGCGACTTCATCCCATTTCAGAGAATATTTTTTTAAAAGTATCTCGATCGCCTCCATTTTATTGAATACGCCTTGGTGAAGATCGTCTACCTGCAGTCGCTGAGAACGTTTTTCCACGATTTTCGTATTTTCAGTCGTAACAATGGCTACCTTATACCCCGCTTTTCTCAGCAAAACCATTCCCATTCCATCGCGGATGGAGAATTTTTTCAATTCCACGCCATCTTCGGAATAATAGGCTCCGGAATCGGTAAGAACACCGTCAACATCGGTTGCAAGTAATTTTATCTTTTTAAGTTTTGCCGTTAGGGTTTTTTTCATGGTCTTTCGTCATGTCTATGAATGCATCAAACTACGAAATTTTCCCTTCATCCCAAAGATTGTCGTCCATCTTGAAAAAAATATCATTACATTTAGATATGAAATTGGCAATAATATCGGATATCCACAGTAACCTTGAGGCATTGCAGGCAGTGCTTGCACATATCGACTCGATGAACGTCAGTGCGGTCTACTGTCTGGGAGACATTGTAGGGTATGGTGCAAATCCCGATGAATGTGTAGAGGTAATGCGGTCGAGGAATATCCAATCGGTAGCAGGGAACCACGATAAAGCAGTGATTGGTTCAATTTCAGTGGAGCATTTTAGCGAAGCAGCCCGGCGAGGAGTTGAATGGACGCGGTCAAATATTTCTTCACGAAACATTGAATTCCTATCCGGTTTGAGCTATCAACTTCAAGTGGACAATGCATTGCTTGTCCATAGTTCACCCGATTCGCCTGAATCATTCAGATATCTTTTCGATCAGGAGGATGCGGAAGAAAGTTTTGGTGTTCTGAAGGATACAATATGCTTTGTGGGCCATACCCATCGACCGGCAATATTTTGCGAGGATGGCATTACACAAATTCTGGACCGTGGTAAACGGTATATTGTCAATGTTGGAAGTGTCGGACAGCCTCGCGATGGAAATTGGCGTTCATGTTTTGCTCTCTACGACACCGAACAATTCAGCGTAAATTATATCCGCGTTGACTATGATGTGGAATCAACGATTCAAAAAATTATCGCTGCAGGTTTACCAAAGAAACTTGCCGATAGATTATTGATCGGAATATAGACTTGGCATCTCTCCCCTTTGACCATGATTAAAGAAAAATATTTTCACTTCGAAGAACGGTTTGAAGTTTCCCGTGTCGATATTTTGACATATTAATTTGAATAGATGAAAAATAAGATTAAGCAGTTCTTCTACAGAACAGTTGTGCAGCCGTTGTTGAACTTTTTGAAGCAAGGGCTTACCCCCGAAAAACTTACTCTGTGCATTGCTCTCGGTGTCACCCTTGGAACTTTTCCGGTCCTTGGTTCTACAACTCTGTTATGTACTGCGGTGGCATTTGCTCTTCGATTAAATATGCCCGCCATACTACTTGTTAACTATTTTGCGTATCCGCTGCAGTTACTTCTATTCATACCATTTATCCGCGCAGGCGAGTATCTCTTTCATCAGACACCTGTTCCGTTAGACCTGGCGCAGATCTTTTCCATGCTGCAGACCGATATGTTCGGGACTATCAAATCGCTGTGGTGGACAAATATGCGGGCTATTGTTGCGTGGTTTTTCTTTGCTTTACCAACCGGAATCGCTCTCTTCTATACGCTAACACCGGTCTTTTCTCGATTCGTCGCAAATAATGAGAATAAATAATGCGCCGTCCTGTCAATGATCCTAAATGATCACACGCCGTTTATGATTTTATTATAAGTATCAATAGTCTGATCTGCTGTTCTTTGCCAAGAAAATAATTTGGCGCGTTCATACCCTTTCACAATCATTCTCTGCCCCGCATCTTTTTGATGTATGACGTTATGCAAGACAGTTACA
>CAJBTU010000157.1 GCA_903958625.1 uncultured Ignavibacteriota bacterium
CGGCCACGCCGCACGCAGAAGTCAACGGTGTTGTCCGTCCTGTAGCGGCATCGGACAGTGCTAAGACGAATCCGGCCGCAACGGTGAACACCAATGCGGAAGATATTGCTCAATGGATGATCTGCCAGATCGATTCAGGAAAACTTGCGGATGGCACGACGCTCTTTACGCCGAACACCGCGCGGACTCTCTGGTCGGTTGTGACACCGCTGCCGGTGACCAAAGTTGCAAAGGAATTGACGCCGCTTCAGCCGAACTTTGCCGGTTACGGCGCAGGATTTTCATTGCGTGATTATCGCGGCAAAAAACTTGTGTGGCACACCGGAGCGTTGAACGGATTCTATTCCTATGTTGCAATGATACCTGAGATACGGGCCGGAGTTGCCGTCTTCACCAATCAGGAGATCAGCGGAGCGTTCTATTCCATTGGATGGCGCTCTTTCGATTATTATCTCAACGCAAATTATGATTGGACCACGGCGTATAAGACGATTAAAGACCGGACCGACTCAACAAACAATGCGGCCGTGGCAAAAAGTGCTGCCGCGCGTGATTCGCTCTCCAAACCATCGTTACCGCTGCTGAAATATGCAGGAACATATAATGATGCCTGGTACGGTGATATCAGCATTGAAATGAAGAATGGTCAACTCTTCCTGCAAATGCTCCCAACACCTTCTCTGGGGGGGTATTTGGAGCATTATCAATACAATACGTTCATAGCCCGCTGGAGTGATCCTGAGGTGCGCGCGGACGCCTATGTGACCTTTTCCCTGAATCCCGACGGCAGTATCGAGAATGCAAAGATGAAAGCGGTCTCTCCGGCCACCGATTTCAGTTTTGATTTTCAAGATCTGCTGTTGAAACCGGTGAAATAAAAAGACTCTCTCCGCTTGGGCACTGTGTTTAACCGTGTTACGGTTATTGTGTGAATTGATTTACGTATGGAAATTATGATGGAAGAAAAGAACGGTCAGCCGAATAATCCTCTGCACGGAGTTACTCTTGAAATGATCCTGAATCATCTCGTCGGTTATTTCGGATGGGAAGAGTTGGGGAAGTGCATCAGGATCAAATGCTTCAATGAGAATCCGAGCATCAAATCAAGTTTGAAATTTCTCCGAACAACGCCGTGGGCACGAAAAAAAGTGGAAGAATTGTATCTTGAAGTACAAAAAGATTCCCGAAATCGATAAGATGCCGGGAATCTTTTTGGTGAGCATTGTATTGAAAATATTTATGCTTCCAGGAACATCTGACCGATAACACCGTCCCAATCCGCTTTCGGATAATGCCGGTGAAAATCCGGGGCCAGTTCTCCGCCGTCGGCAAGCGTTGCTCCAACACCGCATGTGGCAAACGATATCTGCAGACGTTCCAACTCACGCAAGATCCAGTTCGGAATTTCTTCTCCCTTCAGCAGGTGAGCGGTAACTTTTTTCGAATCATCCGCCTTCACTTTTAAGTACCATCCTTTTTCAGAATCGCCTTGCTCAATCACTTCTCCGTCAATGGGGGAAAGAATGCGGATATTCATATTGGATTTCTTAACAAGCATCCCTTTTCCGTTCACGGATAACCGCGTTCCCACCGGCGGCAGTTCCACCGAATACGCTCTGCCAAGAATCCGTGTCCCGAAATCGTCAATGCCGATCTTGTAGGTTCCGTCATTTTCTTCCTGGACCCACGTATGGCCGCGATGATACATTCTGTATGGCGGCATGGTGAATCCGTACACCTCAAATTGAAGCAGCGGATGCTTTTGCTGTTTTGATACGAGCAAAGGATGAACGGTACACGAACGGCAATCGAATCCGTGATCGCATACACGATGTTTTACATCGCCGTTCAGTTCGTGCCGGCAGACCTTAAACGCAGGAGAAAGATCGTCGAAATCGGAATGCCACTGAATCGACTCCATGGTATTGTCCTTTTCCGCTTGCTGCGTGCGCCGCATTGCCAGGATCACGGTCGAGACGACAACAACGAACACGGTAAAGAATATTAATAAGAAAGTTATGTGAAATGCTGTCCAATGAAACTCATATACCCAGGGTAACATATTCTGCTCCGTAGTGAACTGTGTTATAATTTAGTGGAAACAAATTTATTGAGAAGATCGGTAACAAATTTCGGCTGCCAGAATGGTCTTCTGCTTCCGCCGTCCGCAAATTCCTGTTGTGAAAGTTCGCCGTTCATCTGGCTCAATTCGCGCTCTTGCGGGAAGATCACCGAATAGCGGTATGTCAATGAATAGAGTAACATTCCATAGGCTACCACAAACAGGAATGTAGCCACCTCTTCCCAGCTTGGTGAATAGGTCAGAAAATCATCAAAGGGCAATGTCGGCAGAGCCAGTGTCTGTATTGTCATGACAAATCGGTTGAGCATAATGCCACTGCAGACCAGGAATCCGGCTCCGAGCAGAATTTTTCGGTTCTCACGTAAACGGCTGTTAAGGAGCACCAGGGCCGGAAGAAGTCCAAAAAAGACAATTTCAGTAAAAAGGATCCACGTTCCGAATGATTGCGTAGCGTAGAATTCAAATGCCGGAAAACCGTTCCCGGGCGAAGTGCTGTTGATCCAGAAAAGTGTGTCGATCGATTTCAGCAGAACGTACGCAATAAGCATTGTTCCGGAAACTTTACCGAGGAATTTATAGACTTCCGGTTTTACCAATTGTTTTCGTGTGATCTTTTCAACAAGCCACGTTGTGAGCATGATAAAACTTGGACCTGCAGCCGCGGCCGAGATCACAAACAGGAAAAATGTGGATGGCCAGATCCCGAGTTCTTCTCTGAACGCAAACGGCCTGCCGCGCAGAACGCCGAACAAACCGCCGAGCGATCCTTGATGGAAGAACGAAAGGAAAGTGCCGATCCCGGCAAATACCGGCATCAGTTTATGAAGTTGAAATTCGAATACTAAAAACTTCGGTATCTGGCGCAGTTGTCTGTTCTTCAGGACGATGGGAATGTATTCGATCAGCAAGACGATTAGATAGCACGTCAGGCAGAACGTCACTTCTGTCAGCATGGAGTGAACATTTGGATGCCAGAAAGTGAACCACGCACGCATCGGTTGTCCGACATCGACCGCCAGCACAAGAACCGCACCGCTGTAGCAGATAAGGCCAATAACAACCGCGCTGTTGATCACTGCTTTCAGTTCTTTTCTCCGGAGAATGTAGAGTAGGAATCCGGTGAAGAATGCGCCGGCGCCAAGTGCGATAACGGTAAGGTCAAGGAATATCCAAATGCCGAATGCGAACCGGTTGTCCATGTTTGTATGGAACAGACCTTCCGCCAAACATAGATAGATGGCATAGACACCGACAGCCAGCATGGCTGTCCAGGGGAGTATCCACATCAAAAAATTGCCGAAAGATGTGCGCTGCAAACCGCGAGGAATCAGGATCTTATCCATGGTATTCCTCCTTTGCCGGTTCGTTGGCAACATGAGTACGCGTCATTGATTTTTCTGCCATTTCTTGAACCCATTTTTTTTCAGAATGATAATAGACTTTCGGTTCGGTGCCAAGACGTGATAAAAACCTGAATGTGTTTTCACTTTTGGCTAATTGTGCAACAGATGTTCCCCCGTCATTCAAATCTCCAAATGTGATCGCTTTGTTCGGACAAGATTCTACGCATGCAGGATTATAGTCCAAAGGATCGATCTCCCTATTTCCCAGCGAAGCCGCTTTTTGCTTTGCGGCGTGCAGCCTGCCGTGGCAGAAATTGCATTTTTCCACGACGCCCCGCATACGGGGAGAAACATCCGGATTGAGCTGTTGCTTCATTCCTTCTGTCCATTCCGGATCCCACCAATTGAAATACCGCGCATGGTAAGGGCAAGCGGTCATGCAATAACGGCATCCCAGGCAGCGCTGAGGAATTTGTCCGACAATACCGGTGGTCGGATCTACATCAACAGCATTCTGCGGACAGACGGTCATGCATGGAGTCTCTTTTTCACATTGCTGACAGAACATCGGCACAAAGACCGATTCGCTTTTAGGGAATTGTTCATTGCTCGAGACCGTCGAAACATTTAACCAGGTAAGGCCGTTGCGTTTGTTCATTTTTTCAAGAGCAGGAGGGACGTTGTTTTCAACGGCACATGCCACAGCGCAAGAACCGCATCCGTTGCATTTGTCGAGATCGATCACCATACCATACTTATATTTTTTATCAGCCGTAGTTTCCATTTGTTACGCCTTCAGAAGTGTTGCAGTGGTCATTCTCCATGTTCCATCATTGGTAACTTCACAGAGATTCAAAATTGTATTTCCTGTCGGATTCAGGGGAGTTTCTATACCGTTCGGCAGCGGACCGATCGAAGCTTCGATGACACCGGGACGAACTGTAGGTTCGATCTTAACGCGTACCGCCATTGAACCTTTTGTTGTCGAGAGCATCGCAGGTTCTTCTTTTGTTAATCCAAGTTGTTGTGCTGTTATTGGATTGACAGATACGATCCCGTTCACGCTGCGCAATTCAGTTTCCTGAAACACTTTGCTGAGAATAGGTGAGATCTGAGCTGTAGAAGTAGCGCCGCGCCATCCGTGTGCGATCATCGGCATTCCTTTGGTCACTTTTTCCGGAAACATCACCGGTGCCAATCCGAACGTGAACGATTTCACTGTTTTTTGTTTCGCTGTTTCATCCATCCAGATTCCGCCGCCGGTCAGTTTCGACCATAATTCGTCTGCAGATGAAATATCCGCGATATTTTCAGAACGCTGTTCGGAATAGAGAAAGACCGTTCCGCGTTTTTGAGCATGGATCGATCCGACCTTCTGTTTTAGTAATTCCTCGTATGAGGGAATATCCAACGCAAAGGATAGTCGCGTCGAAAGTTCTTTAATGACGTTTATCGGTTCGGTCGTGAATTCCTGCTGTTTAAGAAGCGGAGCGGAGAGCGAAAATGTTGAAACGCTGTTTCCCGCTGGTGTCGGAACATCGCTCAGCGATTCCATATGTCCCGGGGATGGAATAAGGTAATCGGAATGAGCCGAAATCTCATTCAGAACCGGCGACAAACTTACGATAAAATTATTGTCCGGGATCAATTTCTTCTCTATTAAAGACCAGGGAAGTGCGTAGCCTGATTCAGCTCCGTCAACGATCAAAACATCAATTGAATGGTCAGGGATACTGGACCATTGTGTGAATAAGGGACTGTTCTTTTCACTGGAATTTCCTGAGCGTGAAATAATACCGCCGGTTTTTCCTACACTGCCGATCATAAGATTCAGTGCGGCGATCACTTTCTCAGTTTCAAGGTCAAACGGACCTCCGCCCGGATCTGCACCGCTCAGCACTATGGCAGATTCAGCCTGAATAAGTTCGCGTGCTATACCATTAATTACTGAAGGTTCGATTCCGGTGATGGTAAAAGTTTTTTCAGGAGCGAATTCTTTCACAATGTTTTTGAAGCCGGCAATGTCGTCCGCAGACTGCTGAAGATGTTGCGCGATCTTTTTGTCCTGCATCAGAGCATAAGCGATGCTCAAGGCTGCAATCTTTTCAGTCCCGGGTTGTATGGCGACCCATGTATCGGACTGCATTGCTGTGCGTGAATACCTGCTGTCAAATTGAATAAACTTTACTTTTTTGAATTACGAAGGGCAGTCATTCTGCCCGGTGTTCCCCAACCGTCAAGAAGCGGTGCGCCGAATGAAAGGACCAAAGCTGATTTCTCAAAATCAAAACCAAACGATTCCGATGTCCGCCCCGTCATTATTTGCAATGCTTCTATCGTTGCATCTTCGCGGGAAGGAGTGGTCAGATAAATTCCTTTTTCTGTCTTGGCAATGAATTTCCGATAGACATTCGATATTTCTCTGGTCGGTTGTTGATCGATGATCGCAATTGTTCCTTTTGAATCTTTTATCCG
The DNA here is from genome assembly GCA_903958625.1 of uncultured Ignavibacteriota bacterium. Classification (GTDB taxonomy): domain Bacteria; phylum Bacteroidota; class Ignavibacteria; order UBA10030; family UBA8401; genus UBA8401. The sequence continues at coordinate 5,902 of CAJBTU010000157.1, forward strand.
CTTTGCCGTTTCATCCAGTGCGTTTTGAAGCGTCACTGCCGTCATTTTGCTCTTGCCGGATTTTCCTTCAAATTTATGCGGATGAACTATGCGTAACGGATGATGGGCCATGTGGTGTCCCGCTATTCCGTTGGCGCATAA
>CAJBTU010000158.1 GCA_903958625.1 uncultured Ignavibacteriota bacterium
CTCCACCAACGGGAAGTGAATAGCGCTATTGCTGAAACAGCACAAAAAAATGATTGAGCCAGCATTCCATGAGCAACGGAAATTGCAGTCGGTAAGAGGAAAAGAACCGTTAGTCCTCCCAGAATTCCTTGTATAATCACTGCACCCAGAGCAAAAAAACTCAGCCACTTAACCCAAGGACGCTTATCGTTGAAGACAATCCCTATTGTGAGGATCACGGTTAGAAGACCCACTATTGAGGCGAAAAGACGGTGCCCATGTTCGTATTTGATCCCGCCAACCCACTTATCGATGGGAAATGTGAACATATTTTCCCCGTATGTCGTTGGCCAGTCTGGAACGGAAAGTCCTGAACCGGTACTAGTAACAAGGCCGCCGATGAAGATTAAAACAAACGTGCTGAATGCTGTAACGATTGAAAACCGATGCAATATTTTATTGTACATGATCCTATCTTAATTGTTTTCACAGCAAATATACAATTATTTCTGAGCGAATAACAGACAAACCTTGCTTCACCGGTTAGTAATCGGTAAATTTACTGACAAGTTTTTATAAAGTTAATTTCATAGGGGTACCAATGAAGCAATGTTTTCTTTTCGTGTTATCGACGCTGCTGTTATTCTCTCAAACCGAGAGACACCTTGCAAATATCCAGCAGATCACGTTTGGCGGATCCAATGCGGAAGCATATTTTTCGTCTGACGGAAAGCAATTGATCTATCAAGCGACAAAAGACCATTACAAATGCGACCAGATTTTTACAATGAATGTCGATGGTTCGAACAGTAAATTGGTCAGTAATGGAGAAGGACGCACTACGTGTGCATATTTTTTCCCTGATGGAAAACATATTATTTATGCCTCAACACACGACGATGATAACGACTGTCCTCCCCGCGCTGACCGATCAAAAGGATATATGTGGGAAGTCTATAACGCTTACGATATTTATATCGCCAATGCGGATGGCTCAAAAGCTAAGAAACTTGCAGCATCGAAAGGGTATGATGCGGAAGCAACTATCTCGCAGGACGGGAAACAAATCGTTTTCACTTCTTCCCGTGACGGCGATCTTGAATTATATGTGATGAAAGCAGATGGATCGGATGTCCGCAGACTTACGTACGACAAAGGGTACGATGGTGGCGCATTCTTTTCTCCTGACGGTAAACAGATTGTTTACCGTGCACATCATCCGGTTGAATCCGCAGATATCAAAGAAGGCGAATTATTATTACAAGATGAACTCGTTAGACCATCAAAGATGGAACTGTTCATCATCAATACCGACGGAACCGGAAAAAAACAGATCACACACAATGGGGCGGCAAATTTCGGTCCTTTCTTCACACCGGACGGTAAGAAAATTATTTTTGCCAGCAATATCAATGATCCCAAAGGATATAACTTTGATCTGTTCCTGATCGACTGCAACGGTAAGAACCTTGAACAGGTAACATTTTCTCCCGGTTTCGACGGTTTTCCGATGTTCACTCCTGATGGTAAAAAATTGGTATTTGTATCAAATCGTAAAGCCTCATCACAACATGAATTCAATATTTTTACTGCTGATTGGATTGAAGATTCTACCATATACCGTTTGAAGCATCATATTGATATACTTGCCTCCGATGAACTAGAAGGTCGTGGCACTGGTGAAAATGGAGGCTCGCTGGCTGCAAAATATATCGCTGAAATGTTCGCACAGTATGGGCTGAATCCTATCGGTGACAACGGCAGCTATTTTCAGGAATTCGAAGTTGTTAAATCTCTTGAACTCGGCATAAATAATTCCCTTACTGCAAAAATCGGAAAAAAATCATCATCATATAGCGTTCTAAAGGATTTTATTCCAGTATCATTCTCAGCAAATACTTCTGCAATAGGCAAAGTTGTGTTTGCAGGTTATGGAATGGCAGTAGATTCAACATATGACGATTACGCAAAAATTGATGTAAAAGATAAAATAGTTATTGCCTTACGATACGCGCCTGATAGCGATAGTCCGCATTCCAAATTCACAAAACAATCGGCATTGCGCTACAAAGTCCTCCAGGCAAATGAAAAAGGTGCAAAAGCATTGCTGCTCATTACTTCGACCGATGATGATTCCGCTGATGCATTGATAAAATTGAGATACGATCATGCTGCAGGCAACGCCGGAATTCCTGTGTTCTCTGTCTCCCGCTCTGTCGTCAACGATTGGTTGAAAGGAAGCAAACTCACGATCGATTCATTAAAAAGAAGGATCGTCCGGACCAAAACTCCACAATCTTTTGAGTTGAAAAATATCACTCTTAATCTTTCCTCCGAGGTTGTGCAAATTAAAAAGAAAACCTCAAATGTTGTCGGATTGCTTAAAGTGAATGATAATGAAGAACATGTGATCATTGGAGGACATTATGATCATTTAGGATACGGCGGACTAGGTTCCGGTTCGCTGACACCGGACAAGAATGAGATCCACAACGGGGCCGATGACAATGCTTCTGGTACATCGGCAACGATCGAAACAGCGCATGAATTGAACAACTATAAGAATATTCTGAAAAGGAATATAGTCTTTATTGCTTTCACCGGCGAAGAAATGGGCGTTCTTGGATCAGCATATTATACGAAACATCCGGCACTGCCGCTGAAGAATGCAATCACCATGATCAATTACGATATGGTAGGTAGATTGAAAGATGAAACAATGACAATTTACGGGACTGGGACATCCTCACGTTGGGAATCATTGATTACTAAATACAATAAAGATTCAACGTTCAATTTGAAATTTATTAAAGATGGTTTTGGTCCGAGCGATCACCAATCATTCTACAGTGAAAACATCCCGGTTCTTTTCTTTTTCACTGGTCTGCATGATGACTACCATCGACCAGTAGATGATGCCGACAAGATCAATTCAGAAGGACTTGCAAAGATTGTATCCTATGCCTCAAAACTCGTTGTGGAAATTGACACAACGTCTGCACGGCCTGATTACGTAAAGACACAATCATCGCAACAGGAAGGTTCGCGCCAGGGTTTTAGAGTGTTCGTTGGTACAATTCCGGACTATTCCGAAAGCGCTGACGGAATGCTGCTTGCAGGTGTCCGGGATAATAGTCCCGCATCGAAAGCAGGATTATTGAAAGGAGATGTTCTGGTGAAATTCGGGAAATTCGACATTAAAAATGTTTATGATTACACATACGCATTGCAGGAATATAAACCCGGTGATGTCATTGATGTGAAAATAATCCGTAATAAAACAGAAACGATGACAATGTCGGTGACACTGGAACTTCGCAAATAGGTTCTTTCATGGACTGTAATAAAAAAGGACGCTAACGCGTCCTTTTTTATTACCACGAAAGACTAATGTTCAAAGAAGCTTCTTGGCAATTTCTCGTATCTCATCTTTTGTGAAGAATCGTTGAATCATCGGAAAGAGAATATGATTTTCTTTATGAATATGATTCACCATCAATTGCACTATCTCTTCTGCCGAATCTACCAGCTCGTGCCGCGATGTTTTGTCGTCTCGGTTTTCTTTCAGAGCCTTAATGCTGTAACTTAATTTTTTATAAATCTTCGCCATCTTGGCATGGTCCTCGCGAAGCACAGCCGTCGGACCATCAACATAACGTTCAATAACGGGAAACAGTGCAATCTCTTCGTGTCTATTGTGGACTCTTACTTCTTCGTCCACATATTCAACCGCATTTAACAATAACTTGAACGTCTTTTCGGAGTAACCCTTTTTCCTGAGATCTTGAGCGTTCTTTTTAAGTTGATGAAGTTTTGTTAATGCTTCTTCATGCTCTTTCATCAACAATGCTATTGGATCACGTGTTGCCATCCTCGCTATTTTGTTTCCATGTAAGTCGTATACTTTGTTTTACTGTCGATATAATCCTGCAGCTGTGCCGTGAGATCATCCGCAGTTTGGTCATCGCTCTCTTCGAATTTTTTGTATGCCACTTCTGAATGAGCCATGAATATCTCGGCGAACGAATTCTGCTTACCGCGTTGTTCGCAGACAGAATAGGAAACAAATTGATTCGTTGCATAATGAGTCTTCAACTTTTCAACCGCGGATAAATAATCTGTCCGCTTGTCTTCTTTCACGTCGTATTGAACGGTGAGAATAACTTTTCCCATCGAAATTATGATCCTTTACATTAAATATTAAATGATGAATAAATGAAAAAACTTAACAACGAAACTGCACTGGCTACTATCAATGTCATGAACATGCTCGTCACAAAACGGAACCGATGCGCCATCGAAATTCCCATCGAGGTAAGAACAACACTCCAAAGAATCAATAAACCGTCAAGTCCAACAAGAACAGTGGTGACAACTGGCTTCACTTCATACGCGTTTGGATTGGTTGAAAAGAGCAACAAACCAAGCGTTCCTAATTCAAGCGGCAGAACGAACACAGCCGACAGCATCACCGGAACAAGAGACCAGCCCAGAATCCCATATGTTTCCTTTAAAGAGCCCTTACCTCCTGCCAGCTTGGCTAATCCGTGAAATACACCGGCATACAGGCAGAACAACGGGATGCTTATCACTGTGCCTATAGCAACACCAAAAAGCATTAACGGAAAAAGATTATCAAAAGAATTTCCCGATTTCTTTGCCCACATCATCATAAAGATGGCGCTAAAACCCAGGAATAAACTAAGAAAAAGAACAAAATTCTTATGTTCCGCAATTATGATCTTTTTGAATGCCTGAGCTGGTGATTCGATCATCAGCCAAATCATGGCAAATAAATCCAAGTTGGGAACACGGTCCTGAATAAAACTTCCACACGAAGCGCACGTAACGGCAAAATCATCGTTGGAATGTTGGCATACAGGACAAACTATCATATAAGCATAAAAATACGAATAAAAGCGCGTGCTTGCAATGAAAATTGCGAGAAATATTCACGTAGCAATCAAACTTATGTCTTGTTATGCAAGCGGTTTAAAGTGTGCGGTAAAATGTCGCAGTTGTGGTGCTTCATACGTGATGGCATAACCGTAAAGATTTTTTCGATTAGCATGAAGTTCAACAGAGCATTCTATGACGTAGTCGATATGGCTTTGCGTATAAACTCTTCGCGGGATGGCCAACCGGACCAATTCCATCGACGGCGAAACAACCTCTCCCTTATCATTGTATTTCCCGAACATAACACTGCCAATCTCAACAGACCGTATTCCGCCAATTTTATATAATTCACAGACTACGGATTGACCGGGATATTCATGGGGAGGAATGTGCGGTAAAAACTGTTTTGCATCGATATAAATGGCGTGGCCACCGGGCGGCAGTAGAATAGGAATTCCAATTTCGGTCAGTTTATTACCGAGATATTCAACTGAACGAAGGCGGTACGTAAGATAATGTTCATCCAATACTTCTTCCAATCCCTGCGCTATTGCTTCTAGATCACGTCCGGCCAGACCGCCATACGTTGGAAATCCTTCAGTTACGATCAATAAATTTCTTGCCTGAATCGCAAGTGAATCGTCGTTCAACGCCAGGAATCCGCCCATATTCACGATGGCATCTTTTTTTGCACTCATCGTTACACCATCGGCATAAGAGAACATTTCCTGCGCGATCTCTTTCGGTGTTTTATTTTCATATCCTGGTTCTCTTTTTTTGATAAAGAACGCATTTTCTGCAAACCGGCATGCATCGAGGAACAACGGGATTCCATATTTATTCAACACTTTTTTCGTATCACGGATATTCTGCATGGAAACCGGTTGACCGCCGCCGGAATTATTCGTGACGGTAATGAAACAGACCGGAATATTCTCTGCTCCTGTCTCAATAATAAATTTTTCCAGCGCCGCTACATTCATATTGCCTTTGAATGGGGCAATGACTTCAGGCCTCTTCCCTTCTTCCGTCAGGAAATCGACGGCAACCGCTCCACTGAATTCGACGTTAGCACGGGTCGTATCAAAATGCGTATTGTTGGGAATATATTTTCCTGCACCGCCGATTATGGAGAACAATATCTTTTCAGCTGCCCGACCCTGATGCGTCGGAATGATGTTCTTCATTCCAGTAAGATCACGTACTGCCTTTTCAAATCGGAAGAAACTTCTTGCTCCGGCATACGATTCATCTCCTTCCATCATACCTGCCCATTGTTTTGCACTCATCGCAGATGTACCGCTATCGGTCAGAAGATCAATCAATACATCCTCAGCATGTATCAGAAAAGGATTGTAATGAGCTTTGTGCAGAATATCTTTCCGTTCCTCCACCGTTGTAAAGCGGATAGGTTCAACGGATTTTATTCTAAAAGGTTCAATGATTGTTTTCATAAATGTCCTGGGCCAAATTTAGTGTTTATTATTCGGATGCATAACTGACCAACGAATGGATGTCATAATTCGAGAGTTTCATTCGAGGGTTGAGGAACGCCAATTCGATAAGGAATGATATCCCGACAATTTCGCCGCCGAGCTGTTCAACAAGAGAGCAAGCCGCCTTCATTGTTCCTCCGGTTGCCAGAACATCGTCATGAAGCAGAACACGGTCCCCGTTACGAATGGAATCCGTGTGAATTTCTATCGCATCTGTTCCGTACTCCAATTGATATTCCTGACGGATCTTTTCCGCTGGAAGTTTTCCCGGCTTTCGTATTGGTACAAATCCTACACCAAGCCGGTATGCTAGTGCGGGAGCAATAATAAATCCTCTCGATTCAATACCGATCACTTTTGTGATCTGTTTGTCTTTATAATATTCATAAAACGAATCAATGCAGAATTTCAACGCTTCGGCATCCTGCAAGACGGTCGTAATGTCTTTGAACATGATCCCCTTTTTCGGAAAATCGGGAATTGTTCTGATCTTTTCATCGAGATTCATCGAATGTACCTTTCAAATGCTTAAAAAAATATCGAATTAAGGATGAAGAAGCAATTTAAAATAATAATCCCCGAAAGTTCATTCGGGGATTTAACGTCGATATTTATCGGATCATTACAAGCCGACGATCATATCCGAATATTTTGGAACCGGCCATAAGTCGTTGGCCACGATCTCTTCGAGTGAATCTACGATCGTTCGCACTGTCTCTGTCTGTTTTCTCACAGATAAATATGCCGTTCCTTTCTTCTTGATATCTTCAACTTTTCTGGCTGCTGCAAGTGTTTTTTCTAAAGCGATGGTTTCGTTATGCAGTGCCGAAACAAGTTTTGATAATTCCTTTACCACACCGGTGATGGTCTTTACGCCTTTATCGCCACGTCCCAGCGTTGATTTAAGTCCATCAACGGTCTGAGACAATTCCGCTATGTATGTCGTAGCAGCGGAAAAATATAATGTTGTAGCCATGCTTTTGGCAACCTGTGCTTCGATCTCAACCTGTTTAATGTAATTTTCGATATCAATGTGATAAATAGCTTCAATCTCGCGTTCATTATAAACTTTATAATGCGTGAAAAGATGTTCCGCTTCTTTGGTTAAATACGAAGCAAGGGCTTCCGGAGATGATTTCATGTTCGGCAAACCGCGTTTTGCGGCTTCTTTGTGCCATGCAACAGAGTATCCGTCTCCGCTGAACAACACCTTCTTCGATTCAGAAATAACTTTTCTCAGCACATCAACGACAGCTGTGTTGAAATCTTTTCCGTTCGAGACTGCTTTTTCGATCGCAAGACGGATATCATCCAATGATTCGGCCATTGCCGTATTCAGTACGGTAATTGGTGTTGATGGTGATTGGCTTGAACCGACGGCGCGGAATTCAAATTTATTTCCGGTAAACGCAAACGGTGAAGTTCTGTTCCTGTCTGTATTATCTTTTGGAATTTCAGGAATCTTGTCGATTCCGATATTGATCCAAGCCTGATCGGTATCCGTTGTGACTTTCCCTTTTTCAAGATCTTCAAGAACGCGTGTCAATAGTTCTCCAAGAAACACCGAGATAATTGCAGGAGGAGCTTCGTTTGCGCCAAGCCGGTGATCGTTATGTGCCGTAGCGATTGAAGCACGCAGAAGTTTAGAATGCTTATAAACAGCTTTTATTGTGGCAACTAAAAACACCAGGAATTGAAGATTAGATTGCGGTGTTTTGCCCGGATTTAAAAGATTTTCCCCTTTATCGGTTGCCAAAGCCCAGTTGCAGTGTTTACCGCTTCCGTTGACGGCAGCAAAAGGTTTTTCATGAAGAAGTACAGCAAGATTTGCACGCTGTGCCAATCTGTCCATCATATCCATTAAAATCTGATTGTGGTCGATCGCAACATTCACATCTTCAAATATTGGCGCCACTTCAAATTGGTTTGGAGCCACTTCATTATGACGTGTTTTTAATGGTATGCCTAATTTATACGATTCCTGTTCGATCTCGGTCATAAATGCAAATGCCCGTTCAGGAATGTTCCCGAAATACTGGTCTTCTAATTGCTGATGCTTCGCCGGATTCCTTCCGAACAAAGTTCTGCCGGTTTGTTTTAGGTCCGGACGCGCATTATAATATTCCCGATCGATCAAAAAATATTCCTGTTCAACGCCAAGCGTTGAAAACACCTTCGTTGCGGAATTGCTGAAATGTTTGAGCATACGCATTGCCGATTGATTCAATGCGTCGATTGATCGGAGTAACGGCGCTTTTTTATCAAGTGTTTCCCCCGTATAGGAAATAAATACCGTAGGGATACAGAGTGTATTTCCATGAGGATATTCCATGACGAAAACGGGACTTGTCGGATCCCAGATCGTGTAACCGCGTGCTTCAAAAGTGGCCCGAATCCCGCCGGACGGAAATGACGAAGCATCCGGTTCACCCTGGATCAATTGCTTACCGGTAAATGATTCGATGATCTTTCCGCTTTCGCTGTATTCAATGAACGAATCATGTTTTTCCGCTGTAAAACCCGTAAGAGGCTGGAACCAATGCGTATAATGCGTACATCCTTTTGCAATGGACCAATCTTTCATGGCGATAGCGACGATATTTGCCGTATCACGGTCCAACTTTTCGCTTTTATTGATGACGTTGAGAATTTTTTCATAAGCACTTTTCGGTAGCATCTGCTGCATTTTGACAAGGTCAAAGATATTCTCGCCGAAATACGTCGAAACAGGTTTCGCTGGTTTGCTCATAACGTTCCTTTATTTTGTTTTATTGATTTTAAGTTTATTGGTTTCTTTCATTGTGGAAAGCACAATACTGGTTGTGGTATTCATGACCCCAGACCATGCTTGAATCTTCGAGAGTAGTTTTTCCAGTGTCGAGGTGTTTTCTGTACGAATCTTCATGAGATGCGTACCCATTCCAGTCACTGAATGAATTTCCAGGATCTCTTCTGTAGTCTTTGCATGTTCGATGAATGAACTGTAATGTTTCGATGAGTCCACCGTGACAGTAATGAAGGCAGTGATATCCTTCCCTACTTTTTTCGGATCAACGTATGCCGCATAGCCAATGATAATTCCGTTTTCCTCCAATTTTTTCAATCTTTCACTAACGGAGGGTATGCTCAGGTCAACTGCTTGAGCCAAATCGTTTCGGCGGGTTCTGCCGTTTTTTTGCAGGATATCGATGATTGTAACATCGATCTCATCCAGTTGATGTAAAGAATTCATGGTTTTACCTTATTCTTTTAGGTTAAATAATATATACACTAACAATATAAGGCTGTAAGGGAATAATGTCAATATAATTTAAATAAAAAAATCCAGTCCTTCGCAGGACTGGATCAAGTTTAAACAAAAATGAAGTTATGTAGTCTATGGAAGGAAAATATTCCACTTTTGATATTTCACTTGACCTTCATAAATGGTTGCATGAACATTGAAATCATCATCCATAACAACCAGATCAGCGTCTTTCCCTACCGCTAGGATACCTTTTTCGTGTTCCAGGCCGAGGACTTTAGCGCCATTTAAAGAAGCCATACGAACTGCATCCGTCAGTGGAACACCGACCAATCGCACCATGTTGCGAATTGCTTCTTCCATCGTTAACGTGCTTCCGGCCAACGTACCATTTTCTAAAAAGGCTCGTTTATCCTTAACAATGATTTTCTGATCCATAAAATGATAATTACCGTCCGGCATTCCACATGCCCTGATAGCATCTGTCACAAGAATTATTCCGCCGCTTCCTTTGATGTTATGGAGCAATTTCATCACAATCGGATCAACATGAATTCCATCGGCGATCAATTCCACTTTTAATTCATTGCGGAGTAGTGCCGCAACCATAATTCCGGGTTCGCGATGATGGAATGGACGCATTGCATTGAACATATGTGTCACATGTGCTGCCCCATTGTCGATCGCCTTTTCAATATCATCATATAGGGCCAATGTATGGCCGATTGAAGGAACAACACCCTGGCTGGCTGCGGCACGTATGACGTCGATATTACCGGGCAGTTCAGGAGCTATGGTCATCAATTTTATGGAACCGCGTGCCGAGGCATTGAGTTCGTTCCACATATCAACATTCGGTTCCCATAAATACTCGATCTTATGAGCTCCCTTAATCTCCGGATTGATGAACGGACCTTCCATATGGATTCCCCAAATATTCGAATCCGTATGCTTCTCGGAATAGGTTGCTATCCTATCAACGTCCTTTTTCAGGAGATCGATCTTTTTGCTGAACAATGAAGCCAGCATACCGGTCGTACCGTGAGAAAAGAAAAAGTCCGATATCGTTTTTATGGATTCATCACTATCATCAGCAAATCCTTTCCCTCCGCCTCCATGCACAAGAAGATCGATAAATCCAGGTGTGACAGTTTTTCCTTTCAGGTCGTATATGGGAATACCGGATGATACTTTCACATCCGAAAGTTTCCCCATATGGGATATCTTTTTATCGGTGATAACAATTGCGCCGTTCTCGACAATTCTGAATGGTGTTACAATTTTTACATTGATAATAGCGTAAGTCATGATTATTTATTTTGTGAAAGCGTTAAGTTGGGAAAAATTTGTTTCAATATTGCCGTCACCAAAAACAGCGTTTCCGGCAACAAGGTAATGCGCCCCTGCATCGATCACTTTAGTTATCGTAATCGTATCGATGCCTCCGTCCACTTCTATCACTGTTGGTAATTTCAGATCGATAATCATCTTCGAAAGCGCCTTGATCTTTGCCAGGGTTGTTTCTATAAATTTTTGGCCCCCAAAACCTGGATTCACCGACATGACCAAAACCAGATCAACAAAAGGGAGTATTTCTTTTACTGTACCGATGGATGTAGCCGGATTGATGCTGACACCTGCTTTCATTCCAAGCTCTTTTATTCTTGAGACTGTGCGATGCAGATGTGTACATGCCTCAACATGCACGGTCAGTATGTCGGCCCCAGCATCTTTGAACTGTTCAAGATACAGATCAGGTTTATCGATCATGAGATGTGTATCAAGCTGCAAAGTTGTTATTCTCCGGATCGTCTTCACGATGGCAGGACCAAAACTAATATTGGGGACGAAATGTCCGTCCATAACATCAAGATGGAGTATCTTTGCGCCGGAGGACTCAACACGTTTGATATCACTCTCAAGATGAGCAAAATTTGCGGAAAGTACGGAAGGCGCTATTAACAATTCGCTTGTCAGCATGGTTATTTTTCCCGTTCTGTTTTTTTATTGGATTTATCGGGAGTTTGTGAAATAAATAGATCCACCTCTTTTTGAGTGGTGACCACTTCATTCTCTCGTGGAAGCTGATCGATCACTGTATTCGGCAATAACTCATCATTGATCTGATAGGTGATATTCCCTGTGCGCAGTCCTTTTTCTTTCAAATGCTTTTGTGCTTCACTAAAGGTCATTCCTATTAACGATGGTATATAAATACTATCCATCGATTCTCCGGCACTGACAATAACGCTGATAAAAGTATTTTTCTTCACTTTACTGCCCGGTGGTATATCTTGCGTTATTATCGTTCCTTCCGGCAGCTCAATTGAAACCTGGTACTGGATTGCACCCTGTCTCAATGCCGCTCTATCAAGGGCGAATTTTGCATCACGGATAGATCTACCGCGCAATGAAGGTACAATAACGTCCTGTTCTCCCCCGGAGATCGTCAGATACACTCTGCGACCTGTTTTTACCGTCTGTTCCGCTGCAGGATTTTGAAGAATGACATACCCTTCGGGATAGGATGGATCCTGCCGGATCTCACCACGTCGCGGTTCCAGATGAAGAGAATCAAGAATTTTTCTTGCAGATTCTTCCTTGAGACCAACTACTTTCGGGACGACAAGCGTACCACCCTTGTTCACATAGTACGGCATGACAAAGGTATCCACGATAAAGAGCGTTATGGAAAATATTACAATGATCCAAATGACAGGTCGAAATGTTTTTGACGCAATAATGCTGGTAAAATAGCGTTTAAAATTATTCATTATTTATAATGTACTAAACTCTCAAGATATTTGCCGATGATATCGAATTCCAAATTCACTTTAGTTCCCTTTTTATATTGCTGAAAAACAGTGTTTTCAAATGTATACGGTATAATGGCTACTGTGAATCTATCTCTGCCCAGACGCGCTACCGTTAAACTTGTTCCGTCAACTGCAACTGAACCGACAGTAATAAGATATTTTCTATATTTTTTTGGTATCGAGATTGTATACATCCAACTTGTTTGCAATGTCTCAACCTTTTCTACTTTACCGGTGACATCGATATGGCCTTGAACAAGATGTCCGCCTAATCTATCCTGCAATTTTACAGACCGTTCTAAATTCACCGGACTGCCTTTCTGCAATAATCCAAGATTTGTCTTCGACAGCGTTTCTTTTACAGCCTGGATTGTAAAATAGTTCTTCTTTCTTCGAACAACAGTAAGGCAAACACCATTCACACAAATACTATTGTCGACATCAATATCTGATAGGACTTTCCGCGCTTCAATTTCGAATTCAAGACCGTCACCGAATTCAACTATTGATCGGATTTTCCCAATTTCTTCGATTATTCCTGTAAACATAATTTATTGACCTGCAAAGTGATAGATTTCTTCCGAGATCGAGGATATGAGTTCGATCCCATCGTTATTAGAACTTAGGTTTTTCGACATTATGACAAGAACATAGGCTCTTCCATCAGGTAAATATACAATACCTGAATCGTGCTGAACATTTGTTATCGATCCTGTTTTGTGTGCAACTTTAACATTGTCCGGTAACTTTGCCGGAATCATGTCCCTGAATTTCTGAGCGAGTAAAATCTTCAGCATTTTCTCACTTGCAAGAGGCGATACTACCGTCTTCTTTGCAAGAGATTCAAAGATCAATGCAAGGTCCATAGCGGTTGTGGTATTGTTTCTGCCAGTTTGAAACGCTTTGGTATCTTCAACACCGCGAAGGACCTTTATTTCATTTACATTCATTGATTTCATTGTTTTCATAATATTATCGGGTTCAACGATCCCGATTAGAAGATTCGTTGCCAGATTACTGCTGACAGTGATCATTTTAAAAACAAGATCATCAATAGTCTCCTTCTTCCCCAGTCTGCTGTAAAGTCCGTCATCGGAGTCATCCGTTAAACTCAAAGAAAACTGACTGCTGTCAATGATGCTCTTAAACGAATTTGTTACGAGGATTGAATCATCTAAAGATAATTTATTTTCATTTGCCTGCTTAAATACTTCGATCATCACCGGTGTTTTCATTGTACTAGCGGCATGAAATATCTCCCTCTCATTGATGAACATGGCGGTATTAGTCTGCAGATCTTTATAAACAACAGCAAATGTTCCCTGATGATGGGCGATCATCGATTCTATTTTTGTTTTCAGTGAAACAATATCTTTTGAAGTTTGGGCATTCATTATAGAAAACAGAGAGTAAATTATGATGAGACTTATTGAACCTGTTTTGATGTTATTCATATTCTATGCTATATTCTTGAAAACAATCGCTCCCCAAAGACCGGGTCTGTATTTTTCTTTTTTTATAAGATACAGAAATATCACCGAATTTATTTAATCCTGTCCCAAATATTTTTACCGAAGTAAAAAGACAGAGTTTATCAACACACCGCGAATTGATAAAATCTGTAAATATCCGTTGACCTCCTTCAACCAATATTGATGTTATTCCGCGCGCCGTCAAATCTAGTAGAATATTTATAATATCGATAGACTCATTGATCGTTTTCATTTGAACGATAACAATTCCCATTTTTGTCAACAATGCTTGTTTTTTTCTTTCGAGTTTCGCATACCGTTCAGACACATACATGATGGTCTTTGCATCATTGTTCAATATCCTGCTTGTTACCGGAATCGTAAATTTTCCATCAATGATCACTCTCACCGGACTTCGTCCCTTCACAGTTCGCACAGTCAATCGCGGATTATCAATCCGTACGGTTGCGGCACCAACAAGGACTGCATCATATTCGTTCCGTAAATGATGCACCATTCTTCTTGAACGTGTGTTTGTGATCCATTTAGAACTACCATCGCTTCCTGCAATAAAACCATCTGAGGTTTGAGCCGCTTTCAAGGCCACATACGGTATGTGTGTACGGATGTATTTGAAGAATTTTTCATTCAACACTTCTGCTTGTTTCTTTAACACTCCAATATTCACTTCAATGCCGTGTTTACGCAATTTTGTAATGCTTTTGCCTGCCACAAGCGGATTGGGATCTTCTGTTGCAATGATCACTTTGGAAAAACCATACTTTATTATTGCATTGACACAGGGGGGAGTTTTCCCGGTATGAAAGCAAGGCTCCAAATTTATATATATTGTCGCGCCATTAACGTCGGCCTTCTTTAATAGTGCTTGACGGATGGCATTCACCTCTGCATGGTTCCCGCCGTAACGTTCGTGATATCCTTCAGCGATCTTTTTCCCATTCTTCACAATCACAGCGCCAACGAGCGGATTGGGGCTGACAACACCGGTCCCTTTTTTCGCCAAGGTCAAACACCGATTCATCCAAACATGGTCTTTGCTGTTCATAGTCATCTAAATAAAAAGACACCACGAATAATAATCTGATCCGTGATGTCTTTTTGAAACATTGTACCCGCTTAAATTATTTGAAGGTGATTTCTTTGCCTTTAATACCGGAACGGTATATAGCATCGATGATCTGCATTCTCTGTACAGCTTCCTGTGCAGTAGAGATCATTGGATGAATTCCGCGCACTGAACCAATAAAATGTTTCAATTCATTTTCATACGATTTCTTCAGGGCATTCTGTGAGCTATCCGTTTTCCCCGGCGTAACATTGACGATACTGCCGTGCATCTCTTTATGGATCATCAATGGATTGATTTTACCGCTTCCCTGTTCACCGTAGATATTACAATAATATAATTCATTTTCAATATGGAAATTCCAACTCACTTCGATTGTGATCGTAGCACCATTTTTCATGGTGAGATAAGCTACAGATGAATCTTCCACTTTTGTTTTATGGGAATAGTTCGATGCATTCACGCGCGATACTTCAGGATACCCGGTCATCCAGAGAGCAAGATCAAGCATAACAATTCCCATATCGAGAATCACGCCGCCGCCGGACATTTCCTTTTGCGAAAACCATGTTCCTTCTGACGATGGTTTCTTCAGCCAACCCGCTTTTGCATAAAATACTTTACCTAGCTCCTGATTCTCAATAAAACTGCGAAGCATCATCGTATCCGGACGAAAGCGATGATTCATACCAACCATGAGTTTGCGTTTATTTTTCTTTACCGCATCGGCTATGGCTACAGCTTCAACAAGTTTGCGGGCGATCGGTTTTTCTACGAAGACATCCCGTTTTGCTTCGAGGCATGCTATTGAAACTTCTTTATGCACATCCGTTGAAGTACAAATATCAACAGCATTCAGATCCTCTTTCGCCAGCATTTCCGCATAGTCAGTATAGAACCGTTTAATTCCATATTTTTCTGCAATTGCCCGCGCTCGGGTCTTATCCTGATCGCAAACACAGGTTATTTCTACATCAGCTAACTTTGACAGGATAGGAAGATGGAATACTTGAGCGATCCATCCAAGTCCCACCATGCCGATCTTCGCTTTTTCAATCTGTCCTTCGGCTGAACTCATTGTGCTTTTCTTCCCGGAAGTATTGTTGGTTGTTTGTTCTGCAAATAAAAATCTTTCACAACTCCGGCAATACCCTTCCCATCAAGTCTGGTCATCTCTAAAAGTTCCGCCGGTGTTCCCTGAGTAACATATCCGTCCTGAATTCCATGGATCTTAATGTTAAGGTGTGTTGTATTCATTGCAGCGTATGCTTCAAGGACAGCCGAACCAAATCCGCCGACAATGCTGTTCTCTTCGACGGTAACGATGGTGGAAAATCTATGAGAAATATTTTCCAGCAATTCACCATCAAGTGGTTTGATGAAACGCATGTTGACAACTTCAGAAAGGATTCCTTCTTTTTCCAGCAATTCGGCTGCATGAAGCGCCTGCGTAACCATTGTGCCAATTGTTAGAATGGCTACATCTTGTCCACTACGCACTGTCTCAGATTTTCCGATCTGAAGTTCACTGAATGAAGGCTTCAGCGGAATTCCGAGGGAATTACCTCTTGGATATCGTATCGCTACCGGACAATTCCTTTTTTGTACGGCAGTATAAAGCATATCGCGCAGTTCATTTTCATCTTTGGGCGCCATGATTACCATGTTCGGAATGCAGCGCAAAAAGGATAGATCCAGCGTCCCGTGATGTGTTGGACCGTCAGCACCAACGAGTCCGGCTCTATCCATGACGAAGACCACATGAAGATCCTGCAATGAAACGTCATGGATGATCTGATCGAATGCACGCTGCAGGAAAGTGGAATAAATAGCGACTACCGGTATATAACCTTCCGTCGCCAGTCCAGCGGCAAATGTTACGGCATGCTGTTCAGCAATTCCAACATCAAAAAATCTTTCCGGCATCTCTTTTTGAAGAATATCCAATCCTGTCCCGTCTGGCATTGCAGCTGTGATTCCAACTACTTTGGGATTCTCTTTACAGATTTCAACAAGAGCCTGGCCAAATATTTTTGTATATGTTGCGGGAGCTGACGACTTCGGAGAAACTCCTGTAGTTTTGTCAAAAGGTGTGACTCCATGAAGCTTCGCCGCATCCCTTTCGGCTGGTTCGTATCCTTTTCCTTTTTCCGTATTGATGTGAAGCAGGATCGGACCTTTTAATTCTTTCACGTGTTGAAGAACTTCTACCAGTTTAACGACATTGTGACCATTGAAAGGGCCGAAATAACGGAATCCCATCGCTTCGAACATCATTCCGGGCGTAACTACGGCTTTTACGCCCCGTTCAAGTTTCCCAGCAACGCTTCTTAATCGGTCGCCGAACGTGTCCAATTTTCCGGTGAGATCCCAGACATTGGCCTTGAATTTATTATATGTAGGGTGTGTTAGCGCTTCCGAAAAATAATTATGCAGGGACCAAAGTGTAGGATTATTTGCGGAGAGAGAGACCATCTTATTGTCACTGAGAACAACGATCATATCTTTTTTTAAGATACCGGCATTGTTCAATCCTTCATATGCCATGCCGCCGGTTAATGAGCCATCGCCAACGATTGCAACAACCTTAAAATCCTTTTGGGCAAAATCTCTTGCTGTAGCCATTCCTAATGCTGCAGAAATTGCCGTATTGGCATGTCCTGCCCCGAACGTATCATATTCACTTTCATCGCGGCGCAGGAATCCGCTCAGGCCGTTTTTTTGCCTAATGGTATGTAGACGGTCTTTTCTTCCGGTAAGAATCTTATGCGGATAAGCCTGATGGCCTGTATCCCATACGAGCTTATCATCCGGAGTATTGAAGACATAATGAAGGGCTACCGTTAATTCAACTGCACCTAAACCTGCTCCTAGATGACCGCCTGTTTTTGAGACGGAATCCACTAAAAAATCGCGCAATTCAGAACAAACCGTTCTCAACGACGACACATCCAGTTTCCTGAGATCGTTCGGTGTGTCAATATATTGTAAAAACTTTGATCCGGATTTTTCCATTACTCTTCAAAGTCAGTAAGTTGCAGTTTACCGTTGAGATCTTTCGTTAATTGTTTGATCCGCACTTCAGCCTTATTCAGTGTTTCCATACATTCTTTTGAAAGCTGGACTCCCTCTTCGAACATCATCAATGACTCGTCGAGCGGAACATCCCCTTGTTCCAGAGATGTTACGATCTTTTCCAGTCTGGCCAATGATCGTTCAAAGGAATTTTTGGATTCTTTTTTTGACATTATTTTCTTTTTCCTGTGATCTGTACATCAGCAATGCCGTCTTGGAATTCAATCAATGCCGGTCTCGCTGTTTTAATCTCTTTCAACGTTGAAATTATACCGTGTTCTTGTCTGATGATCGCATATCCGCGTTTAAGGACCAATTTCGGATTCAAGGAATTTATCCTTGTTGAAAGCGAATTTGATTGATATTTTGCTATTTTGAAATTATGCACAAGATTCTGTTCAAGACGCCGGTGTAAGTCATCAATAAGTTGGCTGCGTTGGCGAAGCATATCGTGCGGTTTATTAAACGAATAACTTTGCGTAAGATGTGCGATCGTTTGCCGGTATGAATCTATGGAATTGTTCATTGAATTACTCATAGTATAAC
>CAJBTU010000159.1 GCA_903958625.1 uncultured Ignavibacteriota bacterium
CCGGTACGGTAAAGAATTTTATTTTCACATCATCCATTGCCGTGTATGGTTCCAACGAACCGCCGCTTCGCGAATCAATGACGCCGAAACCGGAAGATCCCTATGGCATTGCAAAGTTTGCCGTGGAAATGGACCTTCACTGTGCGCACAAAATGTGGGGATTGAACTACACCATTTTCAGGCCGCACAATGTGTACGGTGAGAATCAGAATATCGGCGATCCGTACCGGAACGTGATCGGTATCTTTATGAATCAGATCCTGCAGAATAAACCGATGACGATCTTCGGTGACGGTTCTCAGACACGCGCGTTCAGTTATATCGCCGACGTTGCCCCGATCATCGCCAGCGCCGCGGTACGGACCGAAGCGTACAATAAAGTATTCAATGTTGGTGCCGATGTTCCCTATTCCGTCAATATGCTGGCAACAGTCGTTGCACAGGCAATGGGTGTGGCTCCGAACATTCAATATCTGGAAGCGCGGAAAGAAGCATTGCACGCCTTCTCCGATCATGAAAATGTTAAAGCGGTATTCGGTGATCTTATTAAAAATGTTCCGTTGGAAGAAGGGGTGTCGCGTATGGCTGCCTGGGCAAAAGGCTTCGGTGCACGTCCGGGACAGATATTTGAAAACATCGAAGTTTATTCGAACATGCCTCCGTCATGGAAACGGCTGGTCCTTTCGCAAACAAAAAAAGCAGCATAACGGAGAAAACTATGGACGCACTTGAACTGTTATTCCTTTTCCTCTCTGCCGTTGTTCTCTACACGTATGTCGGATACGGAATCATCTTGTGGACAATGGTAAAGATAAAACAGTATAAAAAAGAACAGATTTTCGCTGGTGAAAAAAGCAACCACGGATGACACTGAAAAAAACGGATTTGCACTGATATAAAAAAGCAACCACGGATTTACACGGAAAGAACGGATTGTCACGGATAAAAAAAACAACGGAGCAACACAGAAAGAACGGATTTGCACTGATAAAAAAAGCAACCACGGATCTACACAGAAAGAACGGATTGGCACTGACGAAAAAAGCAACCACGGAGTAACGCAGAAATATACAGATTTGCACTGATAAAAAAAGCAACCACAGATTTACACGGAAAGAACGGATTTGCACTGATAAAAAAAGCAACCACGGATTTGCACGGTAAGAACGGATTGTCACGGATAATCATAATGGAAAACAGTATCACTATGTCATACGAACCCAACGTCACAATTTTGATCGCGGCATTCAACGAAGCAGATTGCATTCGTGAAAAAGCGATTAATTCCCTTGAACTGGATTATCCCAGTGATAAATATGATATTCTTTTTATCACCGATGGATCGACCGACGGCACGGAGAAGATCTTGCGCGAATTCATGTATGATCCCCGGATCCGCGTTTTTCACAATGGCGACCGGCGCGGAAAACTTGCCGCCGTTGAACGCGGAATGAACTACGTCCCCTCTCCCATTGTCATCCTCACCGATGCCAATACGATTCTGAATAAGGCGGCGATCCGGAATATTGTCCGTCATTACGAGGATCCCATGGTGGGTGCTGTGGCCGGCGAGAAACGGATCCGCAAGGATCTGCAGAACGAAGGAAGCGGCGCCGGCGAAGGTCTCTATTGGAAATATGAATCCGCCCTGAAACGGATGGATTCAGAATTGTATTCCGTTGTCGGTGCGGCCGGAGAACTTTTTTCCTGCAGAAAGGAATTGTACCGCTCCGTACCGCCCGATTCCATCATCGAAGATTTTCATCTTTCCATGTGCATCGCTGCCGAAGGTTACCGGGTGATCTACGAACCGGATGCCTTTGCCGAGGAACAGCCGTCGGCTTCGTTCCGCGAAGAGATGAAACGGAAGATAAGGATCTGTGCCGGCGGTTTCCAGTCCATCATGCGGCTCCGGCCGCTGCTGAACATGAATCGGTACGGCGTACTCTCCTTTCAATACATTTCCCATCGCGTACTGCGCTGGGCGGTAACGCCGTTCCTGCTGCCGGTACTCTTTGTTCTGAACGGTATCCTTGCCTTGTACGGAAACAGCGTTTACCAATATCTTTTTGCCGGACAGATCATGTTCTACACTTCGGCACTCATCGGATATGTGCTTGACAGGGTTCACCTGCGTTCGAAGATCTTTATTGCTCCATTATATTTCACATTGATGAATATTGCCGCCTATGCCGGTCTGGTTCGTTACCTTAAAGGAACGCAGTCCGCGGTGTGGGAAAAAGCACAACGAAAGAAATAATTTATGACACACACGCCAAAAGTTTCGGTGATCCTCCTCAATTGGAATCAATACGCGTTGACCGCAGCGTGCATCCATTCGCTCAAGCAATGCACCTATCCTAACATCGAGATCGTCGTGGTCGATCAGGCATCGCACGACAATTCGGTTGCGTTGCTGAAAGAAAATTATCCGGAGGTCACTCTCATACAAAACGCAAAGAATACCGGATTCACCGGAGGTAATAATCAGGGAATGAAGGCGGCAACCGGAGAATATTTTCTGCTGCTGAACAACGACACCGAGGTCAATCCTTCGTTTCTGGAACCGCTTGTGGATGCGCTGGAATCCGACGCAACGGCCGCGGCCGCCTCGCCGCTGATCCGTTTCTTTTTCACACCGTCGTTTATTCAGTACGCCGGCGGACCGGCATCGATCGACCTGATACGCGGACGGAATGTGTGGCGCGGCTGGCAGACACAATTGCCGCACTCGTATTCCTCCGTTGAAAAAACTACGGCTGCGCACGGCGCAGCATTTATGATTAAACGCAGTATCGTTGAAAAGATCGGCATGCTGGATGAAAAGCTCTTCATCTATTACGAGGAATACGACTGGAGTCTGCGTATCCGTGAGGCAGGATTTTCCATCCTCTTTGTTCCGCGCTCCGAGATCCTGCACAAGGAATCGATGACCCTGACCAAGGACAGTCCGTTCAGAACAAAATTAATGGCCCGCAACAGACTGTGGCTGAGCAAAAAATATCTTCCGTTTTACAAACATTTCCTCTCGGTTTCGTATGTCTGGTTCTGCTCCATGCCGCTGAATATCATCCGCTATGCGTTAAGAAACAAGTTCGATCTCGCAAAAGCGCTCTTTGCCGGCTCTGTTGAAGGGACGTTTTAGCAGAGTTCCGCGCTGACGTAAAAATCGTTCTCTCCGGCCGCTCCGCATTTGGATTTTGCGCAATCTGTGGATATTTTAGACAATGATGATCAAAAAAAACATCGTTGTCCTGGACGGCTATACCCTTAATCCCGGCGATCTCGACTGGTCCGAACTTCGGTCGCTGGGGCTTTGCACCATACACAATCGTACGCTACCGGACGAGATCATTCACCGCGCAAACGAGGCGGAGATCGTTCTCACAAACAAAACGGTCCTCTCAAAAGAAATTCTTGAACAACTTCCCCGCCTGAGATACATCGGCGTGCTTGCTACCGGATATAATGTTGTCGATATCGCCGCGGCAAAAAAACTGAGCATCACCGTCACCAATGTTCCGGCTTACAGCACTCACTCCGTTGCTCAAACGGTGTTTGCGTTATTGCTTGAGCTGACACACCATGCCGGTCATCATTCTGCCGAAGTACGCAACGGAAGGTGGAGCGCCAATCCCGATTTTTCATTTTGGGATTTTCCGCTGGTCGAACTGAGAGGAAAAACTTTCGGCATCGTCGGTTACGGAAATATCGGGCAAGCTGTTGCCAGGATCGCGGCGGCATTTGAAATGAACGTGGTGATCTCTACCCGTACGGCACGAACCTCCGGCGACTCCTTTACCGATACGGAAACGCTCCTGAAAACTTCCGATATAGTTTCGCTGCATTGTTCGTTGAATGATGAGACGCAAAATCTTATCAATGCAAAAAGGCTGGCCATCATGAAACCCTCCGCGTATCTCATTAATACGGGACGCGGCGGACTTATAGACGAATACGCGCTGGCCAACGCTCTGAATAACGAACTGCTTGCCGGCGCCGGTCTGGATGTTCTTTCCATCGAACCGCCGAAGGATAACCCTTTGCTCTCCGCTAAAAATTGTATCGTCACGCCGCATATTGCGTGGGCATCCCGTTCGGCAAGAGAACGGTTAATGGATGCCGTCGTGCATAATGTACAATCGTTCATCGAAGGAAAACCGGTGAACGTTGTTTCGTAATTAAAAAGGATATGACATGAAAAGAATTACCGTGCTGCTGTTCATTGCCGTTGTAAGCGCGTTCGGACAAAATCCGGACGGCAAATTTGCATCGCTGCATCTGACCCCTTCGTGGCAATGGGGCAGTGCCGATATCGACCGCAACACGACCATCTGGCTTCCCGATGCCATGTCCTATCCGGGACAGTTCACCACCAATCAATATTCCGGCGCCATCCGTTTTCCGTACGCCTTCGGAATCCATGCACGGATGAAGGTGCCCGCAACATCGTATCTCACCATGAGTCTTTCGTATTCTCTCAATCAACGGTTTGAAGAGGATGGCGACTACCGGCACTATTGGAGACTGAACGGCAATTTTCACAAAGTGGATTTCACCGTGAGCGTGTACAATCTTTTTTCGGTCTATCAGGAAGACTGATCTATGCATCGGAATCATTTGCTTCTTCAACTGCGTGCGTATCATCCGTCCGACCCGCATGAGAATGAAATGCGTCTGCGCATCATCGAATTCGTCGGCGCCCATGCCGATTGTTTTGAACGGACGCAAACGGCCGGACATATCACGGCCTCCGCACTGATCGTCAACACCCGGCGGACACATACACTGATGACGCATCATCATAAATTGGAAAAATGGCTCCAACTCGGCGGACATTCGGACGGCGATCCCGATCCGCTGAATGTGGCACTGCGCGAAGCGGAAGAAGAATCCGGCGTGCAGGGAATACGGCCGGTGTCAAAAGAGATTTTTGATGTTGACGTGCACCCGATCCCGGCACGGAAGAACGAACCGGAGCATTTCCATTATGACATACGTTTTCTGTTCGAAGCGGACGACACACACGAACTTACGATCACGTCGGAATCGAAGGATCTGGCGTGGATACCGGTGAAGGATATTGAGCAGTACAGCACCGAAGAATCTATTCTGCGGATGGTGCGTAAACTGTAAACAACGGCATGAATAACGGCAAAAAAATATTCATCATTCTGTTCTGCATTGTTCTGCTGCCAGCGCTCTTTTATTCCGTTTACGAGATCTCATCGCTCGATGAAACGGAAGAAATGATCGGACAGATGTACAACCGGCAGCTTGATGCCGTTCTCTTTTCGGTCAACCAGTATGTTCTGGATGTTGCATCAAGCTGGGCAACGCAAATCGAAAATGGTCTTCCCAATGACCGCTTTGCACGGCTCCTTCAATCAAATCCTTCTATTATATCCGTCGTTGTTTCCGACACGGCGCTGAAATCGTGGAGATCTTTTCCCGTTCGCCGTCCCGAGTATCTTCAGAAATTACACACGCACCGCGAAACGATCGGCCGTCTGCTCCGCTACCAATCCGTCGCGTACCGTAAACTGGAACCGGTGATCGATTCGGATTCAACATTCATTATTCTCTTTGCGCCGTCATCGTCGCCGTCGCAGTTCGTCGGCATCGTTGTCAACAATGAGCGGTTCATCAGCGACGTGATCGGCAGGAAACTGACCGATCTTGCGCAGAACGATTTTATTCTTGCGGTCGGCAGAATTTCTACTCCGGCAATGGTCTTTTCCACGCAACAGTTAACCGGCGGACTTTTTTCACAGCAGCGTCCGCTATGGATCTTTCCGGATCACGCGGTGAAGATACGGCTGCGCGGCACCACAATAGAAGAAGCGGCGAACGACCGATATTACAGAAACTTGATCCTCCTTGTTATTCTCGACCTGGTGCTTCTGGCCGGCGCGTTCTTTGTTTACCGCCTTATCAAACGGGAGATGGAATTGGTCGCGCTGAAATCCGATTTTATATCCAACGTGTCGCACGAACTGCGCACTCCCCTTTCGCTTATCCGGATGTTTGCTGAAACGCTTGAGATGAAACGGGTGAAGACCGAGAAAAAGAAACAGGAATATTACGGAATCATCCTTCATGAGACGGAACGACTGACGCGATTGATCAACAACATTTTGAATTTTTCGCGGATGGAAGCAAACACCAGACGGTACAATTTCAAATTGTCAAACATCAACGAGATCATTGCTTCGGTTCTGACGGTCTATTCGTACCAGTTCGAAAAACTGAAGTTCTCTCTTGATGTTTCGCTGGACAAAGAACTGCCGGATGTTTCCGTTGACGAAGAGGCGATCGCGGAAGCATTGCATAATCTTGTCGATAATGCGGTAAAATACAGCGCCGAAAACAAATACCTTCGTCTCGCTTCGTCAAGAGCCGGTGATATGGTCCTTATTGAGATCGAAGATCACGGCATCGGGATCGCAGCGGAACATCATTCAAAAATTTTCGAAAAATTCTTCCGGGTCTCCCGCGGCCTCGTTCATACCGCCAAAGGGAGCGGACTCGGCCTAGCAATCGTTCAGCACATCGTTCAGTCGCACGGCGGAACAATAACCATCAATAGCGGTATCGGGAAAGGAAGCCGGTTCACCATCGCCCTCCCTCTCGCAAGAACGGAATAAATTATGGCACACATACTTGTTATAGAAGACGAACCGGAAATGCAGCGCGGCCTGCGCGACAATCTGGAATTTGAAGGATACAGCGTGCTGGCGGTCGGCGACGGAAAAAAAGGATTGGAAACGATCCGCGCCAAAAAATTCGATCTTATCCTGCTCGATGTGATGCTCCCCGGCATATCCGGATTCGATATCTGCAAAAAAATCCGCGAAGAGGGGATCACCACGCCGGTGATCCTGCTGACGGCAAAAGGTGAGGAAGTTGACAAGGTTCTCGGACTGGAGTTCGGCGCAGATGATTACATCACCAAGCCGTTCAGTCTGCGTGAACTGCTTGCACGCGTGAAAGCGGTGCTTCGAAGAACGCCGTCGGAAAAGATCTCCGCAGTGAAAAAGATCACCATCGGCCTTTTGGAGATCGATATTGAGAATTATACCGCGTTAAAAAAAGGGAAATCCATTTCCATGACGTCGAAGGAATTCGAGATCCTCCGCTATTTATGGCAGCATCAGCAGCAGGTGATCAGCCGCGACGATCTGCTGAAGCATGTGTGGGGCTACGACGAATCGATCTCGTCGCGCACGGTGGATAATTTCGTCGTGAAACTGCGCAAGAATATCGAAAAAGATCCTTCTCACCCGAAACACATCGTTACCATTCACGGCACCGGTTATAAGCTGATCCCGTAACACCGGCCTTTCCGGATGCCGGTATTCGCTCCGCGTACGGAAATTTATTCTCTCGACGGTTCATGCGTATTCCGCTTCGTGACAACTTTTTACAACTTCTGACTTCTCCGCTACACGCTTTGCGCTGCTTCCCCGTATATTAATACAACAAAAAAGAGAACATTATGAAAAAAATTATCACACTGCTTTGCGTTACAACGCTCCTTCTGCACGCCCAAACAAGCAGCGGCAAACAAATTATCGATCTGCGCGGGAACTGGAAATTTGAGGTCGGCGATAATAAACAATATGCCGATCCGAAATTCGACGACAGAAAATGGGGAGAGATCTTCGTTCCGGCTGATTGGGAAAACGAAGGATTTCCCGGTTACGATGGCTATGCATGGTACCGAAAATCATTCACGCTTCCCGCTTCTTCGCAGAACAAAAAACTCTCCATCCGTTTGGGATATGTGGACGATGTGTGCGGCGTCTACATCAACGGAAATCTGATCGGCGAAGGGGGAATATTTCCGCCGAATTTTGAAACCGCCTACAATCAGGAACAGGAATTTCTCATTCCTAAAAAGTTTTTGAGGCCCGATCAAACCAATGTAATCGCCGTGCGCGTGTACGACGACCGTTTGAACGGAGGCATTGTGAATGGAAAGATCGGCATCGTTGAACAGAGCGACGATCTGCAGTACCTTGTTACGCTTCCCGAACAATGGAAATTCAAGACCGGCGACAAAGCTGAATGGAAGAATCCTTCGTTCGATGACAGCAAGTGGCAGGAGCTGATTGTTCCGGCAAAATGGGATTTTCAGGGCTACCGCGATTACGACGGATTTGCCTGGTACCGCGTTTCGTTCGATGTTCCGGCGAATCTGCCGGGAGAAGATCTTGTGATGATGCTCGGAAAGATCGATGATTTTGATGAAGCGTACTTGAACGGTGAAAAGATCGGCGGCACAGGAAGGATCAGAAGCGATGGTTCGGTCGCCAGGGTGCGGGATGAATATTTGGATTTCCGCGCATACGATATTCCCCCGTCAGCGTTGCAACGCGGGAAGAAGAATGTCTTGACGGTTCGCGTCTATGATAATATGCTTATCGGAGGGATCTATGAAGGACCGATCGGTATCGTAACACAAAAGGAGTTCCGGAAATGGGACCGGAATAATGACCGGCAGCGCACGAACGACACCCCGATCGACAGATTCTTCGAGAAGCTGTTCGAGAAGTAGCATGTTCAGCCTGCACCGTTTAAAAATCCGGAAGACCGCATTTCTTCTACCTGAGATTATTTATTTGTATCTTTCCCAATGGCAAAACCAAAAATTCAAAAAGCGTGGGTTGTTTCTGCCGATATGGGATACGGCCATCAGCGGGCGGTCTTTCCGCTGAAGGATATTGCCGAAGAAGGTCTTATCACCGTCGGGAAGAATGACAATTCGACCGAAAAAGAAAAGAAACAATGGACCCGCTTATTGAATGTCTATGAATCGTTCTCGCGCGCACGCGGTATTCCGCTCATCGGAAAACCGATCTTCGCAATGCTCGATACATTGATGCATATCCCCTCCTTCTATCCTATCCGGAATCTTTCACACAGCACATATCAGGTGGACCTTCTGGAGAACAATATTAAAGCAGGAATCTGCACCGGCATGCTGGCAAAGGTCGCCGCCAAACAGCTGCCGCTCATTACATCGTTCTACGCACCGGCAATCGCCGCGGATATGAAAGGATACGAACCGACCTATTGCATCGTCTGCGATGCGGACATCAACCGGGTGTGGGTTGCAAAACAGCCGTGGGACAGTCGCATCAATTATTTTGCACCGTGCGGAAAAGCGGCGCAGCGCTTGAAATCATACGGCGTACCCGAAGAACGGATCTATCTAACGGGCTTTCCATTGCCGCAGGATCTGATCGGAAAAAATCTTTCCATTCTGAAACAGGACCTGGGCCAACGGTTGTTCCACCTCGATCCGCAGAACCGTTTCTGGACGATGCATAAAAAAAATGTGGAATATTTCCTCGGGAAAAAGAATTGTCTCTTCAGGAACGACAGGAAATTGACCATCACGTACGCCGTCGGCGGAGCCGGCGCTCAGAAAGAGATCGCCGCAAGCATCGTTCACAGTCTGCGCCGCCGCCTTCACGCGAATGAGATCACGATCAATCTTGTGGCCGGTATTCGTCCGGAAGTAAAAACGTACTTTGAGGAAATTAAAAAAGAGATCGGATCGGCGAATATTTCGGTTATTTATGCCGAAACACTTCACGAATATTTTCAGCAGTTCAATACGGCCATGCGCACCACCGATATTCTCTGGACAAAACCGAGCGAACTTTCGTTCTACGCGGGACTCGGCATTCCGGTCATTATGACCCCCACGATCGGCTCGCAGGAACGGTTTAACCGCCAGTGGCTGTTCGAGATCCACGCAGGAATGAAACAGGAGGATCCGAATTTCACGGAACAATGGCTTTACGACCTGCTCCATAACGGAACGATTGCGGATATGGCGTGGTCCGGCTTTTTAAAAGCGCGCAAGCTCGGTACAGAAAAGATCATGGAAATATTGCGCACGGGCGCCATGACACGCAGCAATTCGCCGCTGGAACGGTAGCAGAACGGACGGACGATACTTATGAACGTTCAAAAACAAAAATATTTTTTCCTCTATCTTCGAACCGGCGGCGGTCATCTTGCTCCGGCCCGTTCCGTTGCCCGGTATATTTCCGAGCAGCACGGTGAAACGATCGAGTCCGTTCTGGTCGACGGACTGGCGGAAGCAAAACATTTCGCGCGGTACATTATTGAGGACGGTTACCGCCTGCTTCAGGCAAAGGCAAAATGGTACTACGAATTTCTCTATGCAACGAATAAATTTCCGCCGATCGGTTATTTTAATGTTGCCATGGCGAACTTTTATATCAAACCGTACATCAGAAAAATAATTGCAGCGGAACGTCCGGCAAAGATCGTTGTCTTTCATTTCTTTCTGATCGCACCGGTGTATCAGGTATTAAAAGAACTGGGACTGGATATTCCCGTCGTCACCGTCATCACCGATCCGTTCACCGCGCATCCGTTGTGGTTTCAGAGAAAAGAACAGCAATTTGTGGTGTTCAGCGAACGTCTGAAAAAATATTGTCTGAAACGCGGAATTCCTGAAAAATATGTCCACGTGTTTCCGTTCATTATTGACGAAAAATTCACTAAAACGCTTCCTTCGGACACGATCTCCGGAATCAAAACACGATACGGATTTGACGAGAAGAAGAAATTGGTTCTGATCATCGGCGGCGGCGACGGAATTCCTCACGGAAAACAGATCATGCAGCACCTACTTTCCGCTTCGCTTCCGGTGCAGGTGGCCATTGTCTGCGGGAAGAACAAAGAACTGTATGCCGACGCCATGAATGTGAAACAGCAGTATCCGGAACTGGCCGTGTTCGGCTTTGTCGACTTTGTGTATGAATTATTGAATGCTGCCGACATCGTCATCACCAAATGCGGTGCCTCCACGATCATGGAAATACTGATGCTGAAGAAAATTCCGGTCATTATTGATTATCTTTGGGAACAGGAACTGGGGAACATGGAATTCGTGCGAGACAATCAGCTGGGAATTTTTGAAAGGGATATCACAAAACTTCCTTCCATCGTCCGCGATCTTATTTCTGATGGAGGAAAAAGCGCAGCCTTTCATCGCAACATAGAACAGCAGCAATTGCGGAACGGCACGCGTGATGTCGGCGAGCATTTGGTTACGGACGTCGCGTAGAATTAAAATAAATATGACATCTGAAAAAGTGTAAGGTTTTCAAATTTTTCCAATCATTCATCACAGCATACACATATGAACTTACCGGAAAAAAATCTTTATCAGCAGATCCACCCTGCACGGCTCACCGCAGACTGGGCGACCGGACTGTATGCCTGTTACTTATTGTGGCAGCAGGAACTGGTAACGGCAATGATCGTTGCATTCATTCCTTCCCTCATTATTTCGCTGATCATCGTGCGGTTCGTCGATCTTGAGAAGATCAAGAACTCGCCCTTCGGCCGGTACTATAAACGAACATACAATAAGACTGTTGATATTATCCGCTTCGGAGGATTTGTTGTCATGGCCGGCGGTTCTTGGGGCCAGTCGTACCAGGCTGTCGGTGCCGGACTGATCATTATCATCGGAACGTGGACATACGGATTGTTCGGTTCAAAAAAATAGATACGTGTAACTCCCCGATAACATTACCACCTTTAGGGAAGAACGATGAAACATTTCATGGCAATGGTGTTTCCGGTAATTATTTTCACTTCTTTTTTGTCTGCCCAATGGACAAAACTCTCCTTCCCCACAACCGAATATTTATGGAAAGTGCGCTTTGCCGGCGAACAAATCGGCTGGATAGCCGGACATAATTATATTTATAAAACAACGAATGGCGGAAACAGCTGGTCGAAACAGGATTCGTCGATCGGTTCGTGCGATGCAATGTTTGCCTTGAATGATCAAGTCGCAATCTTTTCGAACTGGACCGGTGTCGGAGAGAATACCAGAGGAATTCGCCGCACGTCAAACGGCGGCGCCACGTGGACAACGGCGAATGCCGAAAAAAATTATTACACCGATATTGATTTCGGTTCTGCCGCCGTCGGTTATACAAGCAGCGGCGGAACAGCGGGAAATAAACCTTTGGTGAAAAAAACCACCGATGCCGGAGCAACGTGGACGACTGTTTCGCAGAATTTTCCCAAGGCAAAATATGAACTGACCGGAATTTCGTTTGTTGACGAAAACACCGGCTGGACAGTTTCCTACGATGGATTCGTTTATAAGACGATAAACGGCGGCATTGATTGGTCGGCGCCGGATTCGCTCGGATTCGAAAGTTTCCGGGATATTGAATTCTTCAATAAAGATACCGGTTGGGCTGTCGGCGGCATTGGCGGAGAGATGGTGATTGTCCGGACGACGAACGGCGGCACATTGTGGACAAAAACAAAACTGCCGGGCGGAAGTTTGCGTGAAGCAGAGGCCCTCACCTCGAAGATTGTTTGGTGCGCTGCAATGTCCGGTCAGATCATTGCCACGGCCGACGCCGGCGAGACATGGTTCAAACTAACGAGCGACATCAATGGATTTGAATCACTCGATATGGTGAATATATATATCGGCTATGCCGTAGGAAGTTCCGGAAAACTGTATAAAACAACAAACGGCGGCATAGTATCGGCCGGAGATCGGATACTGTCTGCCGTTCCGCGTTCATATTCTCTTGAGCAGAATTTTCCGAATCCGTTCAATCCTTCAACAACCATTCAATTCTCTCTTCCCGGGAAGAGTATTGTTTCATTGAAGATTTTTTCGGTCACGGGGGAATTGATCGAGGATCTGCTGCATCGATCCTTGGATGCCGGAACATATTCGGTCAACTGGAACGCCGGGACGCACCCAAGCGGAGTCTATTACTATACTCTCTCTGCCGGAAATTTTTTCGGAACAAAAAAACTGACGCTGATAAAATAAGTAATGGCGCCCATTTCAAAGATTGCAAAAGCCGGTCGCAGAGATTGGCTTTTTTGTTTGTTGCAGAGTCATTCTTTTCTCCTTACCTTTTTCTCAATGTCAGTCTTCAGCGAAATCACCGAAAACATCAAGGTCTCCGTCCGACCCATGTATCTTGAGTCGGAATCGAACATTCTTTCCCGTAAATTTGTCTACGCATATTTTATCACCATCGAGAACCTCGGTGCCGGCACCGTGCAGTTGCTGCGCCGCCACTGGTTCATTACGCATGATACCGGAAAAGTAGAAGAGATCGAAGGCGAAGGGGTCATCGGAAAACAGCCGTTCATTGCTCCCGGAAACAGACATGAGTACAATAGTTTCTGCATTCTTGAATCAATGGAAGGGTTTATGGAGGGAACATATCTGATGAAACGCACGGACAATACAACTTTCACCATCAACATTCCGCGGTTTGTTCTTCGCGCAATGGCAAACTGATACCACCGAACACAATAAGGATGGATTTCTGATCATGAAAAAATCGCTGATTCTTTTTGCCGCATGTATGCTTATGGGATTGCCGTCGTGCAGTTCAACATCCGCGTTGACCGCGGAACAGACCATCGATACCATCATGTCGGAATTTGCCTCGCCGAACGGACCGGGGGCCGCTGTTGTCGTGATGAGAAATGACAGCGTTATTTTCAGAAAGGGATACGGATCGGCATCACTTCATCAAACCGTTCCGGTAACACCCTCCACAAATTTCCGCCTCGCATCCATCACCAAGCAGTTCACCGCAATGTGTATTTTAATGCTGGAAGAACAAGGAAAACTTTCCTTCGACGATAAGATCATGAAATTCTTTCCCGATTTCCCGTTGTACGGCAAAGATATCACGATCCGGAATCTGCTTAACCACACTTCCGGACTGGCCGACTATGAATCGCTTATGCCGGATTCGCAGACCGTTCAGGTGCTGGATGCAGATTGCTTACGATTGATGTCCCTTACCGATTCTCTCTACTTCCCCGCCGGAACGAAATATCAGTACAGCAATACCGGTTATGCCTTGCTTGCCCTGATCGTTGAAAAAACTTCCGGAAAACGCTTCGCCGATTTTCTCAAGGAGAATGTTTTCGACAAGACCGGCATGACGGCAACGGTTGCATACGAAAATGGAATTTCAACGGTTGCCCATCGCGCATACGGTTATTCGCTGGTCGGCGGAAAATGGACCGAGACCGATCAAAGCAGCACAAGCGCCGTACTGGGAGACGGCGGTATCTATTCCAACGCGGAAGAGATGTCAAAATGGATATCGTCGCTGTGGAGCTTCAAACTTATTTCCGAAAAGAGCCAGCGTAGGGCGTGGTCCGATGCCGCGCTGAACGACGGTACGCCGATCGACTACGGCATGGGCTGGCACACGGAGACATATCGCGGCGTCAAACATCCGCATCACGGCGGCAGCTCGCGGGGTTTCAGGAATCATATCCTTGTTTTCCCCAACGACAAGTCCATGGTCATTATTCTCACCAATCGTAACCAGGGAGATCCGATCAATGAAGCAAAGAAGATCGCCGATCTGCTGTTGACTATTCATTAACCGTGTCCGGCTGCCGTGGCACGAATTTCTGCGCGAACGTGAAGATTTTTTCGATTTTGGCCGAACAAATTGACAAAGATTTTCTTATCTTGGCGGGTAATGAAACCATTGGTGCTGATATCCCTATTGTGTACGTTAACAAGTTCGGTGTTTGCTCAAACTTCGCATGAGAATACTGAAGTGCAACAGCAGATCATGACCGTTCTCAACCGTCAGATCGAGGGATGGAATAATGGCGATATAGATTCGTTCATGAAGGGATACGCCGCATCGGATTCGCTGCGGTTTGCATCCGGAGGGACCGTAACGTATGGCTGGAGCAACATGCTTGAACGGTACAAAAAAAGCTATCCGTCAAAAGAAACAATGGGTGTGTTGACCTTCACCAATATTACGGTGGATATCGTTTCAGATGATGCCGCGCTCGTGTTCGGCAAATGGACTTTAAAACGTGAAAAGGATGAGCCGTGGGGATTGTTTACACTATTATTTAAAAATAAATCCGGTGTGTGGCGAATTGTTCACGACCACACATCATCAGGGAATTGACTGTACCAATGGAAGTGATTATCTATTCTTTCTTTATCGTTGCCGGACTTGCGGGTCTGTCGTATTATACGCTTAAAAAACGGTACACGCGATTATTGGAAGTTGCTCAGGAAAAAACCTTTGCTGTACTGAACAACGAATTGCAGATCGCCGCAGAAAAGCAGCGATTGGAATCCGCACTGAAGGAAAAAGAGCAGCAGATCGCCAGCATCAAATCCCATATTTCTTCCGAAGAAACAAAAGCAACCTCGCTCAGCACAGAAGTGCTGACCAAAGACAAACAGATCCAATCGCTGTCAGCGCAATTGCATCACGAAACGCAGCAGCGGACGGATCTTGAACGGGAACTCTCCGCGATAGAACACCGTCTGTCGGAATTCAAATCGAAGATCACAACGGAAGAATCAAAGACAATGTCATTACACAGCGACGTTTCTGCCAAGGAACAACAGATCCGCTCCCTTTCGGAGCAGCTGCAGCAGGAAACCGCGCAGCGCGCTGAGCTCGAGCGGGAACTCGTAACGATCGAACGAACGCTTACGGAATTCAAGTCGCTCGCTTCCGAGGAGGAAACAAAAGCATCGTCGTTAAGCAGCGACGTTTCAATAAAGGAACAGGAGATCCGTTCGCTCTCCGCAGAACTACGGCAGCAGTTGGATGAACGGACAAACGTTGAACACATTCTTTCCGAAAAAGAACGCGATGCGTCATTGCTTGCCTCGCAGATTAAACAGGAAGAAGAAAAACGATCCGCGCTGGCCGTTGAACTTTCGGCAAAAGAACAGCAGTTTCAGTCCACGCTAAACCAACAGACTATGGAACTTCAACAGGTCAACGACAAACTGCAGCAGGAGATCGCGTTGCGCACATCGATGGAAGCACGGTCGCAGGAAAGCATTCGCGAACTGCAGCATCAGATAGAACAACTGCAAAGCGAATTGAGCTCGACCCGCAGTATGAATGAATCATTGAACAGCTCCCGCGAACTGATCGCCGGTGAATTCCGCGCAAAAGAGCAGCAGTATCAGCAAAAACTTTCGGAGACCGAACTGTACCTCTCCGCAACAAAACGCGACCTTGAGAAGACCGCTGAACTGCTTCAGGAACAGACGAATGAACGTGTGGCAACGGAACATGCGCTGCAGGAGAGCAAACAAAAACTTTA
>CAJBTU010000160.1 GCA_903958625.1 uncultured Ignavibacteriota bacterium
GAAATATATTGTTTCTCATCCGGCGGTCACGTGTGTTATTCCCGCCACAGCGGATGCGGCACATGCCGCAGAGAATGTGCGGGTGGGAGACGGACGGCTGCCCGACGAGAAGGGAAGAAAAAAAATGATCGAATTCATCGAAAAGACAGCGTTATAGAAATCAGTAAACGCTATTTTTTTCTTGATCTTCCTTTAAAAATTTACCGGCCCTCAGAAACCCTATCGTATGCTGTATCACCGAATCGTTCCTTGGAAGAGAAGAATGCGAAACACGCACGAGAACAAAGTCCGTCATTCCTTCTATCTTTGTTGATTCAACGGGAACGATCCCGTCATCTTCTCCGGGAATAAAATCATCATTATTGATCAGCGTGGAAATTCCTGCGATGATACCGATGGGATAATATGGAGGACGAAGTGTTCGGGGAAAACTTTTCTCATCCGTTCCCAGCGAAGTTGCGGCAGGTCCAACCAATTGCAGCCACCACGCATCGCGGAACCGGTCGACAAACGGCGTTCCTTTGCTTGGACTTCCAATAAGCACTACGCGGCCCAGGGTCCGTATGTTGACGCTGTCCAGATATGCGCGGATAAGCAGTCCCCCCAGCGAATGTCCAACAAAATGCACGGTTTGATTCGTGTCCGATCGGAACGAATTTATCTGATCTGCCGCATCCGTCAGGATCTCTTCGGGGGACCGGCCGATCGATGAATAATCAACGATTGAAACGTCGAATCCGGCTTTCACCAGTCGTTCTCCCATCGGAGCCATAATGCTTTTACCGCGACCCAAACCATGAAGAAGTATCACAAGTTCTTTCTTCGGCGCAGCGCCCGTTTGTGCAAGAAGAAACGATTCTGTTGCCGAACAGCAAAGCATTGCGAAGAACATCAGCGCAATCCGGGCGTATCGAATGTAAAATTGATGTTGATTCATAAATATTCCGCAGACCGTTGATTACATAACCATTCAACAGGATTCAATTGTGACGAAAATTATTTTATCGATTCCCACCACGCTGAAAACCGTACATCCGGAGCAGACAACAAGACTTTTTCCCCGATCAACGGGTGGATTAAAACAACCCCTTTTCGTTTTGCTTCGGCAACCGCCCTGATGATTGGTTCATCCCACGCATGAAGCGATAAAGTGAATTTACCCCAGTGCACGGGAAATAAAACCGACGCGCGCAAATCGGCCGCCGCCCGAACAGTTTGCTCCGGCATCATGTGGATGGCATTCCAGTATTCGTTGTACTGACCGCATTCCAGAACAACAAGATCGAACGGACCGTATTGTTCACCGATCATTTTAAAATGATTTCCTATCCCGAGTCTCCTCCGATGAATATCTTTCTCTCATTAGTTTTCAGAACAAACGATGTCCACAATACCTGATTTCGCTTGAACAGCCGACCGGAAAAATGCCGCGCAGGAACAAGCGTGACGGCTGCGGAAGGATCGAGTGCTACCGATTCATGCCAATCTTTTTCAATGATCTTCTCTTTATCTAATCCCCAGTGTTCAAGGTGCTCTCCGTTCCCAAGACCGGTGATCACGGTGCCGATCCTCGGCCTTAGCTCAGTGAGAGCAGCGTAATCCAAATGGTCCCAATGGTCATGCGTAAGCAAAAGATAATCGATATCGGGAATATCTTCCGGACGATAGCGATCTGTTCCGGGATGACCCGGAGTTATGAAGGAGAACGGGGAAGCGTGTCCGCTGAGCACGGGATCGACGAGAAACCGTTTTCCACCCGCTTGCAGGAAATACGATGAATGCCCGAACCACACAAGAATCTCGTCCTGCAGGTCTATCGAGCGCAGATCGGTTTTTACGCTTGGAATAACCGATGCCGGAGTGCTTCGCTTGCTTCTTTTTAAAAGGAATGCTTTTGCCGCAGTAAAATAATTGGCGCACCCCGTCATCATTGGGGTATGGCTGAGATTCTGAAACGAACCGTTTCGGTAATTTGGGGAGGAACTATTGCGCCTTTTCCGTTCTCCGGAAGGGAGTTTTCCAAATTTCGGATGCCGGATAACGGTAACACCAATAGCGGCCAGGGCAAACAAAACGATCGTTGTAATCATTGTTTAATAAAAAAAGACCAGAATATAGAACCATCAAAAAAGTCACAGCTAATTGTACGGACGGATGATAAGGCCGAGGACTGTAAAATAGTATAAAAATCCATTTAAATGCTTACATTTAAATTCATTTGTTTAGTAACCGATGTTACACAAAAAGATGTTTTTACCATAAATAATGCAACCTGCTCCTTGCTCACCATGACCGATTTTCTTGTCTTGCCTACGGCCCGAAGAGCGTAACATCAGTTAGTAATATTTATTCATTCGGTTGCCAGCAGGGAATTAACAGAATATGTTCAAGCGACAGAGGAATTTGCAGAAGATATTATCAATAAAGCGAAGAACGCGAAGCAATGATTTAACCGTACGCCAAACTAACCAGCAAATATTTTTCCGCTAACAACGATTATTCAAAACAACAAGGGTGAACTGATGAGGAAATTAAAGTTACAGGTGCAGACATCGATTGATGGATATATTTCCGGTGCCAACGGCGAGATGGATTGGATGGTATGGAATTGGGATGAAGAGTTGAAAAAATATGTCATCGGTATCACCGATACGGTTGATTGTATTTTACTCGGACGAAAACTTGCCGAGGGCTTCATTCCGCATTGGGCGGAAGCGGCAAAAAAGACAGACGATCCCGAAGCTCCTTTTGCACAAAAAATGAGCGAAACACAAAAAATAGTTTTCTCAAAAACAGTTCAGCGCTCCGACTGGAGCAACACGGTGGTTGCGTCCGGAAATCTCGTTGAAGAGATCACCGCATTAAAGAATCAACTGGGAAACGATATTATCGCGTATGGCGGCGGAATGTTCGTTTCATCACTCATCAAGAATAATCTGATCGACGAATATCACCTGTTCGTGAATCCTTGCATACTCGGAAGCGGAATGACGATCTTCGGCGGACCGGAACAGAGACTGAACCTAACGCTTTCAACAACACGGTCGTTCGATTGCGGAATTGCCGTGCTTTGCTATCAACGCACAAACGCAGAACAGAAATAAATAACAGAACATTACAGGAAGGAAGTATGATGCAAAAAATTACACCGTTTTTATGGTTCAATGATAACGCCGAAGAGGCGATGAATTTTTATATTTCAATATTTAAGAATTCAAAGATCATCAGTGTCTCACGGCAAAGTGAAAATGGACCGATCTTTACGGCGACATTTGAGCTGGACGGACAAAAATTTATGGCGCTCAACGGCGGCCCGTATTTCAAATTCAACGAAGCGATATCGCTATTTGTGAATTGTGAAACACAGGATGAAGTGGACGGCCTGTGGGAAAAATTATCGTCCGGCGGAGAAATACAGCAATGCGGCTGGCTGAAAGACAAATACGGTCTTTCATGGCAGATTATTCCCGTTGCCCTGGGAACTCTGACGCAGGACAAAGATCCGGAAAAATCTAAACGGGTGATCGCGGCCATGATGAAAATGAAAAAGATCGATATTGCCGAATTGCAGAGAGCATATAACAATCAATGATTGTGATGCATGAGGAATAAAGAGAAACAGAACAATCAATCAGTGTTTTTTTATCGTGCTTCGAAAGATCGTCCACGCTTCGACTCGTCCTCACTGCGCTCGGACTTGCTCTCTACGAGCCGTAGGCAGCGCGACTAACCTATTGATGTCAATTTTATGATGATTCTTGACGCCGTGCCAGCCGTCAGGCGGGAAGTCAAGACGAGAATATCACCATGACCTGTGTATTATTTTTGTCTATGTGGATGAATTATTAAATTTGTAAGCGCAGAAAGTAGTGAAAATTATGGAACTTGGAATTTATTCTTTTGTCGAACTTCCGCTTGATTCAAGCGGAGGAAATAAGATCTCCCCCCGGCAGCGGTTGAGCAATCTTATGGAAGAGATCGTGCTTGCCGATCAGGCGGGGCTCGATGTCTTCGGAATCGGCGAACATCATCGTCCGGACTTTATTGTTTCATCGCCGGCCGTTGTGCTTGCGGCTGCGGCGGTGAAGACACAAAACATCCGGCTCACCAGTGCGGTGACCGTGCTGAGTTCCGATGATCCCGTCCGCGTCTTTCAGGATTTTTCCACCGTTGACCTGCTTTCGAACGGAAGAGCCGAGATCATGGCCGGTCGCGGTTCGTTTATTGAATCGTTTCCGCTGTTCGGATACGATCTTGAAGAATATGATTCTCTGTTTGAAGAAAAATTACAGTTGCTGATGAAGATCCGGGAGTCGGAAAAGATCACATGGTCGGGGAGACACCGGCCGGAACTGAAGAATCTCGGTATCTATCCCCGGTCTGTGCAAGAGAAGATACCGGTGTGGGTAGCGGTCGGCGGTACACCCCAGTCCGTTGTGAGGGCGGCCGTGCTTGGATTGCCGATGGCGCTGGCGATCATCGGCGGTGATCCGGACCGGTTTGTTCCGTTCGCAGAACTGTATCGTAATACCGCAAAGAATATCAAGCGGGATCCGTCAAAATTGCCGCTGAGCATCAATTCACACGGCTATATTGCCGAAGATTCGCAACAGGCACGGGACGAGTATTATCCGCCATATGCCGAAGTGATGGGACGCATCGGACGCGAACGGAATTGGCCGCCGCAGACGCGCGGGCGGTTCGACGATGAATGCGCGCCTCATGGCGCATTGTTCGTCGGCAGTCCGCAGCAGGTGATCGATAAGATCATGTACGAGTACGGACTGTTTCAGCATCAGCGTTGTTTGATCCAGTTCAGCGTCGGATCGATACCTCACGCAAAAATGATGAAGTCAATTGAATTGTTCGGAACGAAAGTTGCGCCGGTGATACGGCGCGAGATAACGACGGGTTGATCAAGAGGCGTGAATTACGGTGACAAACGCTGATTCAATCTTCGTCTGACGGTGCTGAATCATCCCGGGAAAACCTGTATCCGATTCCAAGGGAAAAGAACCGCGACGTATCCACACGATTTTTTGAAACAACGGTAGATCCTGACAGAATGCTCACTGTTCGTCCCGCGATTGAACCGATCTCAACATACAGACCGATTGCGTCAGACAGCCTTACGGCGGAACGTATCGCAATTTTTATTCCGGTCATTCTCATCTGAAGAGTGCTTGAATATCCCGCAAAATCATTCCGGTTCGCCACCCGCATATGATCACCGGCAGCCGATAGTGCAAACTGAAAAGAAAGGATATCGTTTGCTTTGTACCGCATCATAAATGAAAGCGGTATCATTACTGCTCCGGACCAGTCATCACCCATACGCCAGCGCAAACCAACAAGAGGCATCAGCAGATCGCGTCCGAACAGCGCCGAATAGGCTGCACCATACATCAGCAGCACAGGATTAGATAGATGATATGAACCCAAAGCCGTAAGATGCAGCCGCACCGCAGCAGACCCGACGATCAGTTTGTCTTCCGCGAATCCGATGTTTCCCGAGACCATATAGAAATTTTTAGCTTCACCAATATAGAACCACGATCCTCCCAGCCACCCGCTTGTAATGACCCGCGGCTCGGCGAGCAGCGAAAAGTCCGTGGTGTTTCGATGCAGGGATCCCGTTAAAGAAATTTGCTGGAATGACCGTTCATCGGCAAGGGGATTGAACGAACGGTAGACCGGCAGAGCGGCGTTGATCCCGCCCCACCGCGATTCATATGTACCGCCCGTTGTTGCGATATCTGTCTGCGGAATCCGTCCGAAGGAAACGCCGATCATTCCGCCGCGCGGAATATTGTTCTCCGCTTCCTGCGAAAAACAAAAAGAGCATGAGAAAAGAAAGAAACAAAATAGACGATACATAAATTTCCGCGCACAATGATGTTATGCTGTTGGACACCGAGAGCGAGACCATGGTTTAGTCAACAACAGAATCAAAGATCCAACCAGCAATAAAATGGTTACGATATTATTTTGCAAACGCCGCATCTAAAAATTTTATCATCGTATCCAGTGCCGCCGGAGCATCTTTGCCGAACTCCGTGCCAACGAAAACATTTTTTTGTGAATCAAGGAACGCATGGGGCCGGCCTTCATATTCCCAATACTCGGTGGAATGTCCTGCATCCTTCAGGGCTTTTACGAAGGCCTGTACGGATGCGGGCATAACAAGATTGTCTCTCGATCCGACAGTGCAAAGCATGGGGGGAAGTTTCCGCAGCGATGATTGCGGAATAGAGCGGACCGGAGAGACGGCATAATAATATTCCGGATTTTTCTGTACCGTGATCGTATCGCCGAAAATGCCGCGGGGCGGATTTCCCGACAACAGCCAGAAAATATTGCTCCCGGTTTCCATTCCCGCCAAACAGGAAGAATATATATCGAAGGCACCGTAACTGAAGATCGCCGCCTTAACGGCAAGCCGGTCCTGGCGCGCAAGATCTTCCGCGGTCTTACCGGCCGGAAGATACGTTGGACGAAAACCCAGCGTGACTCCTGAAAAACCATCCGATTCAAGCTTATTGCCGCACAACACCAGCATTGCGGCCAGATGACCGCCGGCGCTGTCTCCGGTTATTGCGACCAGGGAAGAGTCACCGCCGTAAGCTCCGACATTGTCCTTTATCCACGCGACAGCCCCCATCACATCTTCGATCATCCGGTTCATGGTTGTCGTGTTTCCATTATCGCCAAGAAGCCGGTAATTAATGTTGCAGACGACATATTCCGAATGGCGAACGATATACACCGACATGCTGTCCATTGTGGAATTGTTATTGATTAGCCAGCCGCCGCCGTGAACAATCACAAGCACCGGATATTTTTGTTTTCCGGTCTTGGGCGAATAGATGTCCATCGTTAAACTTATGCCGTTCGGTTTTGCCCACTCAACATTTTTTACCGCGGTAAAATCGTTTAACCCTGCGGCCGGCGTACTATCCGTGGGTTCGGTGCAAGAAATGAGCGACAACATCATAACAACGATAAAATTCCTAAACCGTATATGATGGATTGAATGCTTCACAAGATAATATTCAGGTTAAATATTAAACAACTGCCCGCTTATTGCAGGCGGGCAGGAAAGAGAGAAATGAAATTGTTAGAACGGGCAACGCTATTTTGGAAGCTGGTTGAGCACGAGCCAATAGTAACCGATATTTCTGATCGCTTCGGCGAACTTTTCAAAATCGTCTGGTTTAACAACATAGCCGTTCATCCCCAGGCTTTGACCTTCGACAATGTCTTTTTCTTCACGTGATGTAGTGAGCATAACAACCGGCAGATCCTTTGTTCGTGCATCGGCCCGTATTTCCTGCAGAACCTGAAGACCGCTTTTTTTCGGAAGCTTCAGGTCGAGAATAACGACCTTTGGCGCATTTTCGATCTTACGGGAAGCGAATTCGCCGCGGCAGAAAATAAAATCCGTTGCATCTTCTCCGTTCTTCACCCAAACGAAGTCTTCGGCAAGATTATGCATCTTTAATGCCCGCATGGCAAGCTCTGCGTGATGAGGATTATCCTCAACAAGGAGAATGTTTACATTTTTATCCGACATGGTATTTTCCTTTCAAAAAATGAACAACAAAAATGTCAAGCATTGAAACCGTCCGGAGTTTACCGGAACTATGCTTTCGGCAGCGCAAAGTAGAATGTTGCTCCCTTCCCAACTTCTCCCTCGGCCCACACCTCACCCTTGTGGCGGTGTATTACTCTGCGCACAATGGAAAGTCCTATTCCTGTCCCCTCGAACTCCTCATCGGTATGCAGCCGCGAAAATACGCCGAACAATTTTCCCGCATCCTTCATATCGAATCCAGCGCCCGAATCCTTCACAAAATAGACATTCTGGTTTTCCTCCGTGCGTGCGCCGATGGTGATAGACCGTTCGTGTTTCGCTAAAGTAAATTTAATCGCGTTCGAAAGCAAATTGCTCCACACCTGGCGAAGCAGTGTTTTATCTCCGCGCGTTTCTGGCAGCGGTGCAATAGTGATCTCAATGTTCTGCAATGCCTCGGGCGTAGCAATTTCGTTGTACGTTTCCCGCGCAAGAGCGGTCATATCAACCGCCGTTACATCCAATTCTTTTTTGTTTGTCTTCGATAGCATCAGAAGCGCGGAGATCAGGTGCTGCATCGCCTGCGTATTTGTCCGGATGATCGAAAGAAGTCTGCTTCCTTCTTCGTCAAGTTTATCGCCAAGGTGTGCGGCGAGAAATTGAGTGAATCCGTTGATCGTAAGAAGAGGTGCGCGCAGATCGTGAGAGACGGAATAACTGAATGCTTCAAGCTCTTTGTTCGCATTTTCCAATTGTGCGGTCCGTTCGGCAACACGGTGCTCCAATTCAGCATTCAGCTTTCTCACCTTTTCTTCGGACTGTCTTTTTGCTTCTTCGGCAAGCACCCGTTTCGTGATGTCGCGGGCAACCGCCTGAAATCCGATAATCTGACCGTTCTCCATCAGCGGCTGTACATTCTGTCCGAGCCAGAATTGTTTTCCGTCTTTATCGATCGCGGGAAATTCCAGATAGGAGGTGTATTGACCATTAAAGAACTGCGTAGCGTAAAACTGACGGGCCTTATTGCGAAAATCAGGGTGGAATAGTTCGAGATAATGTTTTCCCAGAAATTCCTGTTCCGTATATCCGAAGATCTTCAGGCTGACAGGATTCACATAGATAAACCTTCCGGCACCATCCGTTCTGTAGATGATATCGGCGGCGTTTTCAACGAACCGGCGGTATCGTTCCTCGCTTTCGCGCAGTTTGTCATAGAGCGTTTGCAGGTCAGGCGTTTGCTGTAGCATGGGCGAAGGGATAGAGGAACTCAACAGAGACTGTTTTGTTTGAATGTAAGCAAGTTGACAGATTTTATCAACCGGGCAGAAACCAATGAACGGTCTCCGCTTATTTCAATATCGCATCAATATCGGCAAGCTCATTTTCCGGGAATTCGATATTGTGAAGACATTTCAACGAATCCGATAATTGTTCGGGCTTACTTGCTCCGATCAATACGGAGGTGATCCGTTTGTCTTTCAGAATCCAGGACAACGCCATCTGAGCGAGGGATTGACCCCGCTTTTTTGCGATCTCATTCAGACTGCGGATCTGTTGGATCTTTGCTTCGGTGATATGTTCCGGCTTCAAAAATCCAACCGGCTTTGCCGCACGCGAATCATCCGGTATTCCGGTCAGATAACGATTGGTGAGCAAACCTTGCGCCAGAGGAGAGAAGGGAATACAGCCGACCCCATTCTGATCAAGCACGTCGAGCAGTCCTCCTTCAACCCAGCGTTCGAGCATGGAATATTTCGGCTGATGGATAAGACACGGTGTTCCCAGCTGCTTCAATATTTCTATGGCCGTTTTCGCATCCTCTGCTTTATAATTGGAAAGGCCGACATACAATGCTTTTCCCTGACGCACGATCAGATCCAGCGCGGTCATCGTCTCTTCGAGCGGTGTTTCACGGTCTGGCCGGTGATGATAAAAAATATCAACATACTCCAAACCCATGCGTTTCAAACTTTGATCAAGACTGGAGACAAGATATTTTTTTGAACCCCATTCGCCGTACGGTCCTTCCCACATGTAATATCCCGCCTTCGAGGAGATGATCAGTTCGTCGCGATGGCCAAGCAGGTCCTGCTTCAGTATCTTTCCGAAATTTTCTTCGGCCGAACCGGGCGGCGGTCCGTAATTGTTGGCAAGATCGAAATGTGTGATGCCGCTGTCGAATGCGAGGTGGATGATGCGACGGCAGTTTTCGTAGTTGTCTACATGGCCGAAATTGTGCCAAAGGCCGAGCGATACGGCCGGAAGTTTGATTCCGCTTTTACCGCAGCGGCGGTATTCCATTGTTTGATAACGATGTAAAGAAGGAAGGTAAGGCATGGTTGCTCTCAAAATATTGTTTCAGCAGTGTACTGAATATTTTATCTGATAACAATATCGGTTTTTAACACGGATTATTGAAGGAAAACAGA
The DNA here is from genome assembly GCA_903958625.1 of uncultured Ignavibacteriota bacterium. Lineage (GTDB taxonomy): Bacteria > Bacteroidota > Ignavibacteria > UBA10030 > UBA8401 > UBA8401. Next base: position 10,003 of record CAJBTU010000160.1, read on the forward strand.
AAGACCGGGGAAAAGATTTATTAACGAAAAACGGGATTCCTTGTTTCCAAAGAATCCCGTTAGAACAATATCGGTACGCTATTTCAGCAGCATTGTTTTTTTCACTTCAACCGAATTTCCAACAATGAGTTTTATATAATAGAGACCGCTGGTCAAACCGGAGGCATTCCACTGAACCTCTTTCCATCCCGCAGACTGAAATTCGTTCGCCAGTACGCGGACCGATTGCCCAAGAACATTATAGACAATCAGGCGAACATTGCCTTCAGACGGCAGCGAATACCGTATGGTTGTTGACGGATTGAACGGATTCGGGTAGTTCTGTTCCAGCAAAACAGAGGCGGGTAGTATTACAGCACTCTGATTGAGAACATCGGCCGGCGATTCCGGATCGATCGCAATGGATTGGATGTCGGATTTACCAAGACTTCCTATAACTATTGCCGCTCCCGAGGTTGTGTCTATCCGAATGAGCGAATTTGTTGCCGTTCCCGTACCGGCAAGTCCGTACAGGATCCCTTTTTTGTCAAAGACGATATCCAAGATCGGTGTTCCGATTCCCGCACTTCCAACTAAAGTGGAAAGCCCGGTGGTTCGGTTCACCTTATATATGTTATCCACGGCACCGGCGGTATTCCGGAGCGACATCCACAACGTGCCGTTTACCGGATTCACGGCGAGACCGCCCGGACGCTGCGACGATCCGTTTGTGCCGACGGCAGTTAGAACTCCGGTGTTGATGTTCACGGAATAGATCGTTCCGTTAAAGGCGCCGATGTATGCCATGGAATCATTATAGATCGCAAGTCCTTTCATATTAGCAGACGAGGTAGAAGAGATCTGCTGAATGTCCACACCATCGCTGCTCATCCGGTAGAAAGCGCCGCCGGTGGAGATAGTATTGTTATATCCAATCAGCTCTTTCGTTTTCGGATGGACGCGTAATCCGTTCAACTGCGGTATCTCTGTCTTTCGAATGAAAGCTGCGGCACCATTACCGGTGTTGACCGTATACAGGTTTCCGCCATCCGTACTGCCTGATGCGGCATACAATGTACCGGGAACGGCGCTGAGCAGCGGGCCGGCATATTCTTTTATGAGAGTTGATTTTTTTAGAATAATTTTATTGTTCGGATCGAAGCTCATTGAAACCGCAGGAGAGGGGAACGCAAAGGTGAAGGTGTCTTTTTTTGTCGTGTTCCATACTTTTATAGTTGTGTCGGTTCCGTTCTTTAAAACAAATTTCAGTTCTGCCGGCATCTTCCATGTTGCGGCGGAAGACTGTGTCTGCCGGATAGTGACAAAAACAGTTTTCGCCGGAGTGTTCAGAGAATACGTTACGGAATACTCGGGATGATTCGGTACTTTCAGCCATTCATCGAAGAACCAGCTCAGATCCTGTTTGGTCCGCGCGTTCATTATCTGAATGAAATCACCGGTAGTGATCGATCCGTATTTCACCGAAGGATTTGTTCCGTACGCATAAAGCGCATCAAAGAAAGCGGAATCTCCGACGACGGACCGAAGCATATACAGTACACAGGCCGCTTTATTATAAGTTATGGCGGTGTTGAATAAAACATCGACGGAAGGTACATTTTCTGCCCATGCGGGCACGTAGATTGCCCACCCGGGATTTGCGCCAAGGTATCCCGACGCGACAGAATTGATATACTGCTGATACACAGCAGATCCGTAGGCATGTTCTGCCCACAGCACTTCTCCGTAAGTCGCAAATCCTTCATTCAGCCAGATGTCAGCCCATGTTGCACAGGTGATCATGTCGCCGAACCATTGATGCACGTATTCGTGGGCGACAAGAGACTCCGAGGTATATCCGTTCGGTATCAGACTGGTGAGCGTCTGATTTTCCATCCCGCCCCAGACGAATTGCTGATTTAATGTTGCAAATCCGTTCTTCTGGAACGGATGTTCTCCGAAGAGTTGTGAAAATCGTGTTGTCATCGGAAGTATCTTCGTCTTTATCGCGTTCAGGGCGTTTACGTCTTCTCCCTTGTTCCAATAGAAGAA
>CAJBTU010000161.1 GCA_903958625.1 uncultured Ignavibacteriota bacterium
ATCTTCTATGAATTGACCGGAGTCTCGCCCGGCGGAGTGATTGCTCCCGGATATTTCGCACTATTTATTCATCAGCCGAACAAGATTGTTGTGACGATCCTTATTGCTCTTGTCGTGTGGGGAATTCTGGAACTTCTGTCGCGAAATCTCATCGTCTATGGCAGGCGAAAGCTGCTACTTTCTCTGCTGCTCAGTTTTTCCCTGAAGATCCTTATTGAACAATGGATTCAGCCTCTGCAGCAGTTTCCGTTTGACATTCAATCGATCGGGTATATCATTCCCGGACTGATAGCAAACGAGATGTCCCGTCAGCGTTTTGTGCCGACTATTTCTGCACTTGGCATCGTAACTGCGATCGTATTCTTTGTCGTTACGATCTTTCAACAGTACGTGTGACGCGATGAAAAAATATAGGGACATACAATTCTTTTTGACCTTCGTTGCCGCGGTTATTCTTGTCATCATTTCGCAAATCTATTTTTCCGCTGAAAGTCCGGCAAAAAATTCCGAATTAATGAAGCAGGCGGCAGAGCGTGCAGGTGCCTGGATGCAGATCATTCAAAAGGAAAAGGAAGCACGGCATCTCATTTCTGACGAAGCTCATCATTTTCCTGCTGAGGCAATGCTCGGTGATGAATTGTCAGAGATGACGACAACACTTGGAGCCCTTGAAGCGAAAAAAATATCGGTGAATCCGCAGATCGCCGCACTTGTTGTCCGCTGGATCACCGAACTTGGCCTTGATTCCACCGACGAAGTAATGGTTGCCTCATCCGGTTCATTTCCGGGGATCGCAGTTTCAACGCTTGCCGCGTTGCAGACATTGAATCAGCGAGTTGTGCTTGTCACGTCGGTCGGCGCATCCTCATTCGGCGCAAATCAACCAGCGATGACAATATTGGACATGGAAAATATTTTATCCGTTCAAGGAGGATTGCGTTATACATCCGAACTTGTAACCTACGGCTGCGATAATGATAATGGAGAAGGATTCTTTGACGGCGGACGGGAAGCGGTTGATACGGCGTTATTACGAAATAACGCTGCTCTCTGGCTGCCGGCATCATTGGAAGAAGCAATACGGAAACGTGTAGCGATCGCTGCGCGTCACCGGATAAAACTGCTGATCAATATCGGAGGCAATCATGCAATGCTTGGAAATTGTGTCCATGCGTCGTCGATGCCGAACGGATTGCACCGTTCCGTGCAGACATGCGTACACGGTGAACGCGGTGCAATCGCACGAATACATGAAACGGGAATCCCGATCATTCACTTTCTAAACATTACGGATCTTGGATTGAAATACGGCATATCGGATTCCCACACTTCAAACGCTGCACTGTTTGCGGCTCGAATACCGAATGTATGGGCGTTAAGTTTCTTTCTGGCTGCTCTCGTTGCGGCTGTAGTATTGCTGAGGAAAAAGGAAAGGGTGTAACCGGATAGAAAAATAGTTATCAGTGTGGTAATATTTAAAATAGAAACTCCCGTTTCGAATTGTTCGGAACGGGAGTTTTTTATTTAATTCACCCTATGATTTTAAAATGTATCCTGATAATTTCTTG
>CAJBTU010000162.1 GCA_903958625.1 uncultured Ignavibacteriota bacterium
AAAATATTTTTTTCTTTCCCCTCTTCAAACACGGAAAGGAACGTTTGCGGATTCATATTGGAGTTTGCTTTGCGGAACATATCCATTGTATTCTTCACCTCATCCGGATCGTGTGTTATTGCCTGCACGAACACCTTTGCGTAGTTCGCATGCAGCGCAAATGCCTCAAAGTGCGACGTCACCATATGGCGGATGCGGTCCAGCAGATTGTCATTTTCCGTACCGGGTTTTCCTAATTGCTCAAAGATAGTCTGGTAGAGTTCACGCATTACCAGAACGATCACTTCGTGAAAGAGGTTTTCTTTTGTCGTGAAGTAGTAATAGACCATCGCCTTATTCACTTCAGCCCTGGCCGCTATCTCTTCCATGCGCGCTCCATGCCTTCCCCGTTCGGCGAATATTTCCACTGCGGCTTGCACTATTTTTTGTTTAGTATCCATGCAGAAACTCCTTTTCCAGCGCTAACGATTTCGTTTAACGTTAACGTTTAACGTTATCGTTAATAATATACTCAATCAGAGTTTCGCTGTCAAGGCGTAAATTTGTTCGTCTTATTGAGCTCGAAAGTATATCCGTATCGCCAAATTTTTGAAGTCGAATTTGAAATGATAAAACTCTTTCTCTTAGAAGATATATTTTTATATTGTCCTCACCATTATGGAATTAACGACATTCGACATTACCAGAGTTCTTCTTGCAGCCGGTTTGGCGGCCCTCTCCATGGTATCCATGATCATCGGAACCGCCATCGGTGTTTACGCAAAACCGACTCAGCGTACTAACGCTATCATCATGGCATTCGGCACCGGCGCATTGATACAAGCGCTGGCGATTGAACTTGCTTTAAAAGGTGCACGTCGATTGACCGACAAAGCGCACTTCAGCGGTGTTGATGCATGGGTATGGGTGGCATCGGGTTTCATTGCCGGAGGATTGATCTATTACCTTGTAAACAAATGGCTGGAAAAGAAAGGTGCGGCGATCCGTCACCCGGCACTGGCAAAGTTCTATTATCTTCGGCAGAAACGGGAAGATTCAGCTGCCATTCTGAATCAACTCTCCAAGGTTGAACTTTTGCGTTCACTCCCACCGGAAGAGATGGAAGGCGTACTGACTTGCGTTGAACCGATGAATGTTAAAGCTGGTGAAATTTTATTCAGACAAGGTGATGCGGGCAATGCATTGTTTCTGATTGATGATGGAATGATCGAGATCAGCACCGGTACGGAGAATGAACGGAATGTGATCGCAGCGATCGGACCGGGACAATCGTTCGGAGAGATGGCGCTGCTGAACAGCGACTTCCGGACAGCAACAGCTACGGCAAAAGAAGATTCTCATCTCTTGAAGATCGGCAAAGAACAGTTCAACGCATTGATGGAGATCTCGCCGGGATTGAGGCGGTCCGTTGAACAGCTGAATTCAAAACGTATTCTGCAGAATGTCCGGAATCTCCGTGGCAAGAATGACACGCAGCATTGGAAGAAAGTCGCTGCGTCAAATATCAAACGTTTGTCGAAAGCAGAAGAACTTACTTATATGACGAAGAGTGTGACATCGGGAAATCCGCTGGCCCTTTTTCTCGGCGTGATGATGGATACCATTCCGGAATCGATCATTATCGGCGCAGGATTTTATTCTCTCGACACGTATTCCTTCACATTCCTTCTTGCCGTTTTCCTCTCAAATCTGCCGGAATCCATCGGTAGTTCTATGAACATGATCGAAGCGGGATTCCGCAGATCAAAAATCTTTCTCCTTTGGAGCGTCTTGATCGTAGTCGGAATAATCGCTGCGGTGCTAGGGAATATTTTTCTTCTTAATGCCCCACCGACGATCATTACGCTTGTTGAAGCATTGGCCGGCGGCGGAATTCTTGCAATGGTCGCTTCGGTAATGATGCCGGAAGCGTATGAGGATGGCGGCGCTGAGGTGGGTCTTGCCACAATCGTGGGATTTCTTGCAGCACTTTTCTTTACTCTATTGTAAAACGGTCACTTCCCTTTCCACTGCGGTTTACGTTTTTCACCGAATGCATTCAATGCTTCAATTCTATCTTCGGTCGGGATCAGCGGCTGGTAGTATGTTCTTTCATTCTCAAATCCGTCCATCAGCCAATCACTGTACGATGATTCAATCGCTTTTTTTGCCTGACGCAGCGCAAGCGGCGCATTAGATGCCACCTGCTGAACAATATTTTCGAACTCACCAACGAACGATTCGGCAGAAAAAACGTAATCAATAACTCCATCATCTTTTGCTTCTTGTGCCGTAAATTTTTTCGCCGTCAATATCCATTTCTTTGCCGTTCCGGACGAAGTCCGCTGAGCAAGACGCTGCGTTCCTCCCGCTGCGGGAATTATTCCCAAACTCGTTTCCGGAAAACCAAGCATTGCCGATTCACTGACAACGATGATATCACCGGCAAGGGCAAATTCCAGTCCTCCGCCCAGCGCCGCTCCGTTGATCCCCATGATCACCGGCTGAGGTATTTCGCACCAGGCGGCGACAGCAGATTGGATACCGCTGACAAAATCTATCACCTGATCCTGTGAAACTCCAGCACGTTCTTTCAGATCCGCCCCTGCGCAGAAAGTTTTTCCGGCTGCCGTAACGGCAACGAGCCAGATATCGTTATTTGATTTAAATACATGTGCCGCACTTGCCAGTTCTGCTACGAGTTCTTTGTTCAACGCATTCACCGGAGGACGGTTGAGCATAACTCGTGCAATATGGTTTTCGATGGAAAGAGTAATGTGTTGGTAGTTCATTGGGGGTATACTTAAAAGTGATATCAATTAGTTTTATAGCGGAGTTCTAATAGCGCTTCCGCTTTGAAAAACATCTTGTGGCAATTGTGATTCAGAAGAGACTGATTGCATGAATATACAAAAGGGAGAAGTATTTACAAAATATGGTAATTACTCAGTGCTGCTGAAAATCCCAATAAACCGAATAATATTTAACCCTATCCGAGAATATAGCTGCAAGACAATGCTTCAAAAGCAGACCACGGATGACACGGGAAGGATGGATTTTCACGGATAAAATTGGAATTATTTATACGCCTCAAACAATAGCAGGCGTATCATTGAGCAATTAAATATTCTATTCCTCGGTCATTTCGTGAGTTTCGGTGTTATGCTCGATACTGAAAAGAAATTTCGCTTTTGGATTATTATCGATAGCACGCTGCAAAGCATATTTTGATTCGGAAATAAATACAAGATTATCATGCTTGTCCAGAAACAATGACCCGGGATGGATCGTTTTCAGCCAATCGATATCCGCTTCCTTATCGTACTGCACCCACGACGCTTTATACAAACTGAGAGAACGGAACATACACGGAGCACCGTATTCATTTTCCAGACGGTATTGTATCACATCAAATTGAAGATCACCTACCGTACCGACAACCTTGCGGTTCCCCTGATTCTGGAGAAATACCTGTGCAAGTCCTTCGTCCGTTAATTGACGGATCCCTTTTTCCAATTGTTTGGATTTGAACGGATCGGTCAGCTGCAGTTCTTTGAATATTTCTGGAGAGAATGTCGGTATCCCTTTGTACATCAGCTGATCCCCTTCCGTCAACGTATCGCCGATCTTGAAATTTCCGGAATCGTACAAACCGATCACGTCGCCCGGGTAAGCAACATCAACAACGCTTTTATCCTGCGCCATAAACGATGTCGGATTGGCGAACTTCAATTCACGCTTCAGCCGGACATGATAATAGAATTTATTCCGCTCGAAAATGCCGGAGCAGATGCGGAGGAAGGCAATTCTGTCACGGTGTCTGGGATCGAGGTTCGCGTGAAGTTTAAAAACAAACCCGGAAAATTTTTCACTCATCGGTTCAATAAATCCGCGGGTCGTTTCCCGCGGCTGCGGAGCCGGCGCGATCTTCACGAATGTTTCAAGAAGTTCCTTCACTCCAAAATTATTCAGCGCGCTGCCGAAGAATACTGCGGCGGAATTTCCCGCAAGATAATCGTTCACATCGAATTCGGGATAAACTCCGCGTATCAATTCAATATCGTGTTTCAATTGAAGCGCCTGCTTACCGAACTGGTCCAACAATTTCGGGTCGTCAACGCCGCTGAATGTTTCAATATCCTCTTCCACTCGTTGTTTGTTCGGCGTGAAAAAATTGAATGTGTTCTCATGAATGTTGAACACTCCCCGGAAATTCGATCCAATCCCC
>CAJBTU010000163.1 GCA_903958625.1 uncultured Ignavibacteriota bacterium
ATGGGGCTAAAATACTATAATGTTTCTTACGATCTCAATTCATTCACCAGCAACGGCATTTCCTTTCCCATCGCTTTACTTCCTCAAACAGTGAAAGACCAGACCATGAAGCTTGATGGAAGCGGAATAGATCTTACGGTGTTTATTGTTTTTGGTCTATAAGAAATATTTTGTGAGGATATTCATTCCAGGAAAACATTGTAAAACATTTGTGCGATAATAGTCTCTATGAACATTCAATCTCAGCAGGCTAAAAAAGAAACACTCTCATGGGTTGGTGATGTATGGGGAGGATTGGCGGCGATGCTTGTCGCGCTTCCTTCATCAATTGCGTTTGGCGTAATTACTTATTCTGTATTAGGGCCCGAGTATTCGGGGGCAGGAGCTATGGCCGGTATGCTGGGCGCAGCGGCTATCGGTCTTGTTGCACCATTGTTTGGCCGGACCGGCGGACTTATTTCGGCGCCGTGCGCACCGTCGGCCGCCGTGCTTTCCGCGCTGATCGCAGGTATGCTTGCAGGCAAGGCCGGCGCCGGGCTTACTCCGGAAAATATTTTTTTTCTCGTTGCGCTGACCGCATTGCTCTCTTCAGGGCTTCAGATTCTCTACGGCGTTATCGGCGGCGGACGCCTGATAAAATTCATACCGTACCCTGTGGTCAGCGGATATCTTTCCGGCGTCGGCGTTCTTATTGCGCTGGGTCAACTTCCAAAACTGTTCGGTTTTGCAAAAGGGATTCCGCTCTACCGGGGATTGACCTCTCCGGAACTCTGGAAATTGGAAGGGCTTGCGGTCGGGGTTGTTACCATAATTCTCATGGGATTTGCTCCGCGGTTGACGAAGAAAATTCCTGCCGCCATTCTCGGACTTCTCGGAGGAATTGGTTTCTATTTTATCCTTGCAATATTTTCTCCAACGCTGCTTACGCTTACCGGTAATCCGCTCATCATTGGACCGATCCAAACTTCCGGAACATTCTTCGGCGCTGCAGCCGAACGGATTACGTCATTATTTTCGATCAGTTTTTCTTCCATTCAGGTAATTATCATACCCGCCCTTACATTATCGGTTTTACTTTCCATCGATACGCTGAAGACGTGCGTGGGGCTTGACGCTCTTACCCGCAGCCGCCATAATTCGGACCGGGAACTGATAGGGCAGGGAATTGGAAATTTTGCATCGTTTCTGGCCGGTGGAATGCCGGGGGCCGGAACAATGGGACCTACGCTGGTGAACATTACCAGCGGAGGCCGTACGCCCCGTTCCGGAATTATTGAAGGGAGCTTTGTTATCCTTGCCATCCTTCTTTTAAGCCGGCTGATCGCGTGGGTTCCCATCAGCGCTCTTGCCGGCATCCTGCTGGTTATTGCCTGGCGGATGTTTGACAAGAGCATGTTTCGCCTTCTTCGTTATCCGGAAGGGCGATTGGATTTTGCGGTGATTGCAGGAGTAGTTCTTGTTTCAATGACGGTTGACTTGATCGCGGCATCCGGGGTGGGCGTAGCACTGGCGATACTGCTGTTCATTCGCGACCAGATCCGCGGCTCGGTCATCCGGCGGAAGCATTACCTGAATCAAATCTCTTCAAAAACCCGCCGCCGCGCTGCAGAGAGAGAAATTCTTAACGAACAGGGGGAGCAAGGGGTCTTCTGCGAACTGCAGGGGAATCTTTTTTTCGGCACCACCGATCAGCTCTTTACGCAATTAGGCCACGATCTGCGGACGAAGCGTTTTATTCTTCTGGACATGCGCAGAGTCCAGTCGATGGATTATACGGCAGCCCACCTTTTCGAGCAGATGCATCAGCAGCTGGCAGAGCGCGGAGGGCAATTGGTATTCAGCGGAATGCCCTCGGGATTGCTGGATGAACGGAACTTTGAACATTATTTAACGCAGCTGGGTGTTGTGAAGGATCAGGCCGGTGTGATGATCTCGGAAACGCTGGACGGTGCGCTTGAATGGATGGAAGAACGCATTCTTGAAAACGCAGGAGCAGTGAAGGAAGGGGAGGAACAATTGCTCTCCGTAAAAGATTTCGATCTCTTCCGCGGATTTGACGAACGGACAATCAGCGAACTGACGAACTGCATGAGCGAACTGTCGCTTGCGCAGGGAGACAAGGCCTTCTCACATGGTGTTGAAGGTGATGAACTTTTTCTTGTGCGGCGCGGCAGTGTACGCATCATGCTTCCTCTTGACCGGGGGAAACGACATCACCTTGCGACCATTGGTGCAGGGGATTTTTTTGGCGAACTTTCTTTTCTGGACAAAGGTGTACGTTCTGCCGATGTGGAAGCGAAAGTTCCCACGGATCTCTTTGTGCTCTCACGTGCACGATTCAATGTGCAGTCCAGGTCCGATCCAACGATCGGTGTTCAGATCTTTGCACGTCTGGCACACGCGATTGCCTTGCGGCTTCGACAAACGGATGCCGAGTTGAGGGCGCTTGAAGAACGGTAAGCGGGCGTTCCCTACCGGCACAATATTTTTGAAAATCATGAAAAGTATACAACGCATCGGCATATCAACAACAATCATTCTTCTCATTGGACTTTTTTCCTGTTCACAGGAACAGTCCACCGCCCCGAAGAAAGAGACTACGGTCATCGATACATCGGCGGCACAAACCGCGGCATCGGTGATCCTCTCGATGGGAACGGGATTCAACTTAGGCAACACTTTCGATCTTGCGCAGAATCCGACAACGATCGAAAGTATACGGCCGATCATCGATCTGTATTATGCTGCCGGACTGCGGCATGTCCGGATTCCGGTTACCTGGAGGGAAGGATTTAACGGCAGTACGCTTGCCAATACCGGCGGCACCGTTAATTATCTGCATCCGCGGTTTATCCAATTGAAGGCCGCGATAGAATATGCCCTTGAACGAAAAATGTATGTGGTCCTCAATACTCACCACGAACACTGGCTGAAGGATAATTATGACGGATCCGCCGCGCATGATTCCATTTTTACAAATCTTTGGCGGGGAATAGCAAACTATTTTAAAGGGTATTCTGATCATCTAATTTTTGAAGTGCTCAATGAACCGGACGGAGTGTTCGGAGACTGGAACGGAGGGCCGACGCCGAACAATGCCGCTGCGCTTGCGTTGACGCGCAAGATCAATTACATCGGATACAAAGCAATTCGCGAGACCGGCGGAGGTAATACCAAAAGAATTATTATGATCTCAACGAACGGACAGGGAAATCACTCGCAGATCGAAGAAGTATATCCGAATACGGCAAGCCTTCCCGGCGGAGTGTTAGATCCATATGTAGCCATTCAGGTCCACACCTATGATCCCTGGGCATTCTGCGGAGAAACGGGGAGTAACACATCCTGGCCGGGGAGCAACTCTTTGAAAAGCGCCGTCGCCAAGGTAGCGGTACATTCAAAACTGCTTGGCGTGCCCGTACATTATGGCGAGCTCGGAGTCGGCCGCTCATCCAATAGCGCCGAACGGAACAGCGACGTGGTGAGAGAATATTACCGGACAATGCGTTTAGCCGCTCTGAGCGAAAACATGTCCATTACCGTGTGGGACGATCGCGGGTGGTTTGGCCTGGTGGCATCCAATGGTGCGGGAATGTACAGCTTTATATATAACATTGTTCCATCCATGATGGCGCCGTAAAACGTTACGGTGCGGTAATTTAGAATTCCGTATTGTATCAATTTCACAATATTATGATGTAAGAATAGCCCTGCTTTTATTCCGTGCATGTGTTAAAAAATATTTCAATTTGACTCTTTGTCATCAACCGCGTACATTTGCCTTATAAAGAATCTGTATTTGTCGGCCATGCCGCGAATTGGATTTCGGGAACATCGATCCCGTTTTTTTCCTCCTCCTTCCCATCCATCGGCACAGCCGGAAATAAAAAAGATGATGATTTAAGACAGAATCATCTCATATCCGTAATTATATCCAAATAAAAATTTTGCGCCAAGCATTACTGAAAAACAAAACAGTTCGTTACTGATATTTGTTTTGGTTTTATGAAGAAGCGAATGTAAAATTTTCTTGTGCCTTTTGTAAAAATGTGAAGTTTTTTGTGAACGGCAAAACGAAATCAGACATCGCCTGGATAGCGGGTATTTTCCGGGTTTTCAAGAAGCAACAGTCAAAGTTGCTGGTTGATCCATCGCCGTTGTAAACCGGCATAATTTGTTTAGCAACGCTTCATCTGTACACCTATTTTTCACAATACAAAGGAGGAATACTATGAAAAAAATAATGTGTGCGGCCCTGCTTCTCTGCTTCTTTTCGCTGCTGAATGGTCAGGATAATAACATCACAAACAAACTTGGAGCCAGCGGCAACTTTAAAGTTCTCAAGAGCGATAATAGTACGGAACTTTTAAAGGTCGCTGAAGCCACCGGATTAATATCGGGGTCTAAAGTTGCATTCACGCCGGAAGGCGGAATTGCGGTTAGGATGATTAACAAAACAGGTACATCAGTGAAAGGAACTATTGTTACATCCTATGGATCTACTGTTGATAATGCATGCGTGCTTTCACCAATAGCTTCTACCGGTGGTGATAGGCCATTTGGAGTGATGTACGAAGCCGATATTACCGATGGATCTTTGTGTTGGGTAGTTGTTGCAGGTATTGCGGATGTTTTATTACAAACAACTCTTTATAGTACTACTGTTTCACCAGGATATGTAGTAATGGCTAGTTCGACAGTGGTTGGCAGGGCTGATAGTTATCAGGATCCGACCGCTAGCACGCATGATAGAGAATGTGGTCATTTTCTTGAATCAAAATCGAGCGGCAATCAGTTAGTTAAAGTAGCTCTTCATTTCCGGTGATCATACAAGGAGCGAATTATGAAAAGAATATTTCTTTTGTTACTTCTGTTCCTCTGCCTGTTGGCGAATTTGTTCCCGCAGTCATCAATAACGATTGAAGCGAATACTGTGCTGACAGCCGGAGCAAACACAGATATTTGTGCGAATAGTAAATCGATTGCCGGCACTCTTTCCGGTTCCGGTACTTGGTGTTTAGGTGTACTTCCTGTAGAACTTGTTTCCTTCACAGGTCAACGGAACAAAAATAATATCCTCCTTGAATGGAACACCGCAACCGAAATCCAAAACTACGGATTCGAAGTTCTCTACCGGCGTTCCGCAGAGGATGAGTGGACAACAATTATTTTTGTTCCCGGGCACGGCAATTCGAACGTTCCGTGTTTCTATTCCTATCTGCATGAGAATGTTCCGGCAGAAAGACTGCTCTACCGGCTGAAACAGATTGACCATGACGGAAATATTGAATACTCGCATACCGTGGAGGTTTCCGCCGCTGCGAGACCATATGGATTTGTGCTTAGTCAGAATTATCCAAATCCGTTTAATCCTGCCACGGTGATCGACTATCAAATTCCTCAGCCCGGTTATACATCAGTGAAGGTGCATGATCTGCTGGGAAGGGAAGTAGCAATGCTTGTTAATGCCTTTCAGCAGGCGGGTATCCATTCGGTCGTATTCGATGCATCGAAACTTTCAGGTGGATTTTATTGCTATTCATTGCGGTCAGGAGGGTTTGCCGCAACCAAGCTGATGCTGCTATTGAAATAGAAACAGCAATGTTCGCACAACAGGCGGAAACCTGCCAGTCATACGTATTGGCAGGTTTATTTTTCTCTGATGATTTATTTACCGCGATGCCCGTGGCGAGTTGTTATTGATTTGTTCGTTATAGAGAGTCCGGCAGCACAAGTTGTTTTGAAATAATATCTCTGCAAAACATTTGACTACGCCAAAACAAGAGATATTTGCCGTCGATGAAGATTTGAAGATTCGGAATATGAAATAGGCAACGCGAAGGAGCGGATCATCATCAATCGATCTGTAAAAACTTGCCGGTTGGATTACGAAAATACACCTCAAGACCGAATTATCCTTTATTGCAATTCTCTTAGCATTTCCGAAAAATCCCAATCTAAAAATTACGGCATGTTTTGTGTTTACAAATCAAAATGAGTACTTCTACTCATTGATTTTTTACCAATCTCCACCGATGTTGTTCAATAGTGAGTATGTAAAATATTGTAACTCTTGTGAGAGGAGACCGATGTATGAAAACAACAATGCAATTTTTCGTTGTCATCAGTCTTCTCTATACTCAGCTCTCCTTAGCCCAGTGGGTGCAAACCAGCCTGGATACTTTGCCGGTGAATTCTTCCGTTATCAACGATTTGGATCATTTTGCGGAAACGAACGGGGGCGTTTTTCATTCCTGTTACAGCTGTGTAAATTGGACTCCGGTAAACGAGGGGCTTAACGGTGGATTAGGGTCGATTGATATAAGGAATCTTGCCCTGATGCTCCGGATCTCTTTCCCAACAATAGTGCAAACCACTCCAGCAATTGAGTTTACGGTTGACTATTTTGTCCAGCCGGCAACGGTTCAATTCGGACTGAAAGTGGGGTATCATAACCGCATGATACGATCAATGCTGTAGTTTTTTCCCGTACGAGACTGCATTTACGGTCTTAAGGTGTTACCTTGACCAATAAGTTCAACCTTACAAGCGGCATCTTTATTATCCTCAAAGGTGCAAACCGGAATTCAGTCAAGACATTTGCGGGTATGAAGAAGATGGTTCTCATATCGCCATGAAAAGAAAAAGATAGAATAAATTATTAAAGAGGAATTGCAAATGAAAACATTCATTACTCTCTCTGTTGTTCTTTTTATGGTGATTACCAATTCGGGCTGCATGACCGTAAACCTGAGCGCAACAGGGTATGATAAAACGGCTTCATTAACGAGTACCGAAAGAAAATTTACCATTGTTAAGCATTTTAGTAAAGATATGAAAAGCTTCTATGTGGTTTTGAATTTAATACCGCTGTCGGAACCGAACATAAGCGACCTTCTTCGCGACGAAACAACGTCGGCTCATGGCGATGCAATTATCAATCTCAAAATTCAAGGAGAAACAACGCTTACCGATATTGCTATTCCGGTAGTGTTAGGTGTTGTCGGCTCTGCTCTTTTCCCTAAGGGGGGTGCTTTTATTGGAGGACTTGTTGGTGCAAGAACATATACGGTAGAAGGTGACATTATTAAATATATTGAGTGACAATATTTAGTACGTTCTTTTATGCTCTATTTTGTTCATCATATTTTACGGAAACCGTATTCCAAAAAAGAGAGGAATTTGTCCGTCACATAATTAGAATTTTAAAAACTACGCGTTTACGTGATTGACAAACCAACTATATCCGTGTACATTTGCCTCACATAGAAACACTATTCGCCGGCTCTTGCCGCGAATTGGACTCTGGGACTTTTAACCCCGGTTCTTCAGACAAATCTTCCTCTATCCACTTACCGGCACAGCCGGATCATCGAACCCAAAAGCATTCAAGATAGAATTATCCTTAATTCGTAATAATGCATTAAATCGTTGTTGCCGGAAAAGGATTTCCATACTTGAAAACATAATATTTTTTTAAATAAATATGAGGTGATATTTTCTTTAACGGAGGTTATATGAGATACTTTCTAAAGTTCATTTTTATCTCCTTAAGTCTCTCGTTCTTACTAACGGCGCAAAACTTTCAAAACGGGAAGGCACGGTCACCAAAAGATGGTTCACTTCGCTCTTACGCTTCCAAAAAGCTGTGGGATAAATCCTCACCCATTCAGTCACATAACGAATACACATTTTCCAAGACCTGTTCCGGCATTGTCGATACCGCCTGGGTAAGGCATTATGCTTCTGACGTAGCACCACCCTGGGGCTGCTCATCCGCTATTGCTGTCGATACAACGGGGAATGTTTATGTTACAGGATATAGCTACGCTTCATTTTCAAACAATGATTACGTCACAATCAAATACAATTCTAACGGTGATACACTCTGGGTCGCTCGATACAATGGACCTGGTAATTCTTCTGATGACCAGGCAGCAGCTATTACTCTTGACAAATCAGGCAATGTGTATGTAACGGGAAGGAGTGATAGTAATTATGTTACTGTTAAATATAATTCTTCAGGAGTGCAACAGTGGGCCGTTCGCTCCAACGATTCGAAAAAATTTGGAAGCTGGTTCAACTGGGCGGCCTCAATCACTGTTGATGCCTCTGGCAATGTGTATATGACGGGATGGTGGGGGAATTACGTGGAAAATACACATCAAACTGATACATGGACTTGTATCATCAAGTACAATTCTGCAGGAGTCCAGCAATGGGTTGCTCACAACAACGGATCGGTGGTATTTGATGAGGCAGCAGCCATTGCCGTTGATGCATCCGGAAACGTGTATGTTACAAGTACGAGTGGAACAATAAAATATAACAGTAACGGAGTGCAGCAGTGGATTGCAAATAAGAGCGCTAAAGACCTCGCCTTGGATGCTTCGGGTAATGTGTATGTTACAGGTTCAAACGGAACAATAAAATATAATAACAATGGAGTGCAGCAGTGGATAAAAAATCAGAACGCTAATGACCTCGTATTGGATACTACGGGTAATGTGTATGTTACCGGTGAATATGGAACAATAAAATACAATAGTAACGGAGTACAACAGTGGATAGCAAGTTCAGGAGCAGGTACCCTCGCACTCGACGCATCCGGAAATGTGTATGTGACGGGATGGGGAAGAACTACAAAATACAATTCAAAAGGCGATACAATCTGGGTCGCACGCTACGACCCCTTCGATAAGGATTGGCTTGGAGGAGAAGCCCTTGCCGTTGATGCATCCGAAAATGTATACGTGACAGGATGGGGTTCCATGGGTATGAGTGCCCCCGATTATTGGTGGTATCGTACGCTGAAGTACAATTCTGAAGGAATAAAGCAATGGGCCAATGACTACACCAATCCGGGAAATTTTGCTGATGTGGCATCCGACCTTGCTGTTGACGGAGTTGGAAACATTTATGTAACAGGTACGAGGACTATAAAATACAATAGTAATGGAGTGCTGCAGTGGGTTGCTCCCTATGGGGGAGTTGTTATTGCCCTCGATGCATCCGGCAATGTATATGTGACGGGAACGAGTCCGATTTCAGGAACGTACGGTGATTACATCACTGTAAAATACAATTCTAACGGTGATACACTTTGGGTCGCTCGATACAATGGGTTAGGAAATTTTTCTGATGACATTGCAGCCGCACTCACCGTTGACGCATCCGGCAATGTGTATGTGACTGGAAGGACTGGTAGTGATTATGCAACGATAAAATACAATTCTGCAGGAGTCGAGCAGTGGGTAGCTCGCACCGCAGGGGAATCAGAAAGGGCAATTGCCATCGCCATTGACACATCCGGCAATGTCTATATGACGGGATTAAGAGTGACAATAAAATACAATACTGCAGGAGTACAGCAGTGGGTTGTTGGCAATATCGGACTCGCATCAGCATCAGCCATGGCCGTCGATGCATCCGGTAACGTGTATGTGACAGGAACGAATGGTCCTGACTACTCTACAATAAAATATAATACCGCAGGAGTGCAGCAATGGATTGCTCGCTACCATGCACCAGGAAATTCTGATGGCGGGGCTGCTGCCCTCGCTGTTGACACCTCCGGCAATGTGTATGTAACGGGTCAAAGTGGTGGTGATTTCGGAACAGTCAAATACAATTCAAACGGTGACACGGTATGGGTTGCTCGCTACAACGGACCCGGCAATCAATCGGATTGGGCGGCCGCTCTCGCACTCGATGCCTCCGGCAATGTGTATGTAACGGGAAGGAGTGATAACGATTTCGCAACGGTCAAATACAATTCAGCAGGAGTTCAACAGTGGGTCGCTCGATATAACGGACCGGGAAATCAAGTGGACCAGATAGCCGCTATTACTCTTGACAAGTCGGGAAACGTTTACGTAACCGGGACAAGTTGCGCAAACTGGACCAATTATCCTGGTCCGAATGAAGGACATACTTGTCCAAAATAAATCAGACTTGTCCAAAATAAAAACTCCGGAAATGTGTTATCTTAAGGTTACCAGACCAAAAAGACAGACACAAAACCGGAGTAGCATATGCCTCTTAAGGGTACAAACATTTTTGCA
>CAJBTU010000164.1 GCA_903958625.1 uncultured Ignavibacteriota bacterium
CCTGATCGAATATCATTGGAGCAAAATTTTTGACCGGTTTGTATAATTGGGAATTTCCTTTTGTCTCCTGGGATGGGATATTCAAATAGATGCTCAGAATGATCAGAGTTATGCTAATAGCGATAGTTCCCTCCAATAGTCCCATGAACATACCAAGAATCTTGTTCCACAGTGCATCAAACATCTCTTTGAACATCAATTTATAGATAATTGACTGTGCAAAGGTAATGGCCATAACAATCACGATGAACGATAAAATAAAACCTGTATTTCCGGAAATTCCAATATCTTCGAACAGCAAATGAGACACATCGGCAGAATACTTTGTTGCGACGATCAGTGAAGCCACAAGGCATGCAATACCAATGATCTTTTTGACGAATCCGCTTTTAAATCCTGATATCATGAATCCTAACAGGAGCATTCCGATGACGATGTCGATGAATGTCATAGTTATATAATTTTTAGTTTAACAATTTCGTTGATCACTTTTCCTTCCAACTTCCCTTTCAACTCTTTCATTACCAACGGCATCACCTTGCTCAGTTCCTTTGTACCGGCGTCAGCAATAATCTTCGTGATTATTATTTCGGCCTCTTCCCTGCTCATTTGTTTCGGCAGGTATGCTTGAACGATCTCAATCTCTTTTAATTCTTTCTCGGCAAGGTCCATTCTGTTTGCCTTTTCATACATCTCTATGGAATCTTTTCGTTTCTTTACGGAAGATAAAAGGATCTTCATATCATCATCGGCATTCATTTCGCGTCCTGCTCCGCTCTTCTCAAATTCCAAAATCTGTGCACGAAGCATTCTTAAAGTTTCCGTTTTCAATTTATCGCCAGATTTCATAGCATTGGTGAGATCCTGCATTATTGTATCTTTTAATCCCATAATTTTTCCTTGCCGTATATTACTAAGACTTGTACAATGTGTAATAATGTAGTGGTCCTCCATCCGGCAATCTTATTCCAACAACTATGCCAAACGTCCACATACAAATTTTTAACTGACATTATTTCGACTGTTTCGCAATTCCGTTATAGCAATATATTATAACATTCGTCTAAAATCAATGAGCACAATGATTAGTGTGCTTCATTGATTATGGAAAAAATTGAGCGTATATTCAATAAAAATTTGCACACAAATCAGGATCCTATGGAATTAATCAATTACCGCCAGCTTGCTGACCGCGAGTGCGTAACCGATCTTTATTCGGATTATAACTCAAATTTTGAGAAAGTGTCAAAGTTCTATTCCGGAAACTACCGTGAGAAAGAATCATGGGAGAAGAAGATCCGTTCGGTGCAAAAAAGTTCATATGAACGGCAGGTTCTGCACCGTGTATTGAACGATCAAAACAGAGAGTATCAAAGCGGAATTAAAACGCTGGCGCATATCGACTTACTCGGCAATGAAAACACCTTTGCCGTCGTCACCGGTCAACAATTGGGACTTTTCACCGGACCGTTATATACCATTTATAAAGCGATCACTGCGGTAAAACTCTCTCAAAAACTCTCTCTCGACTTTCCGGAATACAATTTTGTTCCTGTCTTTTGGCTCGAAGGCGAAGATCATGATTTCGATGAGATCAATAAAGTGAAATACATATCTGCTTCCAATGAATTGACCGTTGCAGAATATTTGGTTGGCGGGAAACCGTTGGAAAAGAATATTGGAGCAACAGGCAACATAATCTTTGATGAACATATCGAATTGTTCTTCTCAACGATCGATTCGACGATCGCACGTTCCGATTATTCCTCCGCATTATTTGAGATGATGCGCGGTTATTATAAACAAGGGAATTCATTCCTGAAAGCTTTCACCGGATTTTTCAACCATGTGTATGAAGATTCCGGGTTGGTCTTTTTGAACCCGAACAATCCTGATTTCAAAAAAATACTCTCAACTCACTTCACAAAGCAGATCAATGCCAATGCGGAACCGTCAAAACTGGTCATACAAAAAAGTGTGGAACTTGAGGAACACTACCACGCGCAGATCAAAGCAAAGGCATTGAATCTCTTCATGTTCCACAAAGGCGGAAGACATCTCATAGAACCTTCCGATAGTGGCGATTACTTTTTGAAGAATATCCGTCAGCGCTATACAAAAGAGGAACTGCTGTCGATTGCGGCTACCACACCGGAACTGCTTTCCCCGAATGTTGTGACACGTCCATTATGCCAGGATACGCTGCTGCCAACGGTAGCATACATTGGCGGACCTGGAGAGATCGCGTATTATGCACAATTGAAACCGGTGTACGAATATTTTAATATCACCATGCCGATTATCTATCCCCGCGCCAGTGTCACGCTGATGGAAGAAAAGATCCAAAAAGTTCTGGAAAAATATTCGCTCGATCTGGATGAACTGTTCGGCGATGTTGATACTATTTTGGCAAAAGTATCCGAACAGGTGTCTGAAGTAAAAGTTGATGCATTATTTGAGGAACTTGACAACAGAGTAAAAGAAGCGCTCAACGAAGCGCGGTTCGGTATACAGCAGATCGACCCGACCCTGAACGGGACGATCGACGCGACGATCGCAAAATTTCAGCAGCAATTAGATGTGTTGAAACAAAAGACTCAGAAAGCCCAGCAGCAAAAAGAAGAGATCTCGCTCAAGCAGATAAAGAAAGCGGCATTAAACATCTTCCCCAATGGGAATTTACAGGAACGGGAGTTCGGTATCATACAGTATCTGAACAAATATGGACCGGATTTTGTGAAATGGATCTCGAATGAAGTAGCCATCGATACGTTCCAGCATCAGGTGATTACGATATAATCTCCAGCTATTAAATGAAAAAGCCGTCTTGATATTCTCAAGACGGCTTTTTTTTTATACTGTCCGGTTATCGGATTACATTTTCCGTTGTTTTGTCAAAGAAATGTGCTTTACTCATATCGAAAGTGAAATCCTTTTTTTGCCCGGCATGAATATCCGACGGCGACATTCTGGCCACAAGTTGTGCCACACCGCATGTAACATAAGCGAATATTTCGTTCCCCATAGGTTCTACGACTTCCACGTTGGCATTGATCCTTGATGATCTTGATTTTTCAGCCGAAATATGTTCCGGGCGTATGCCGAGCCATAATTCTTTTCCAAGATATGATTCTAGTAATTTGTGCTTGTCTTTTGGAATGTCCACAGATAGCTGGGTTCCTTTTTCCAAAAATTTAATTCCTCCCTCTTTAACAAGCGTTCCATCAACGAAATTCATTGAAGGACTTCCGATGAATCCTGCGACGAATTTATTGACCGGAATATTATACAAATTCAGCGGTGTGTCGATCTGCATGACGTTGCCATCCTTCATCACAACGATCCTGTCGCCCATCGTCATTGCTTCTGTCTGGTCATGGGTCACATAGATCATTGTTGCATCAAGACGCTGATGCAGTTTCGATATCTCCGTGCGCATCTGAACACGCATCTTGGCATCAAGATTGGAAAGCGGCTCATCAAATAGGAAAACCTTTGGTTTCCGGACAATAGCGCGACCAACTGCTACGCGCTGACGTTGTCCGCCGGAAAGTGCCTTGGGTTTCCGTTCAAGATATTCTTCAATGCTCAATATCTTCGCTGCATCGCGAACACGTTTATCGATCTCATCTTTGGGAAATTTCCGCAGTTTCAATCCAAAGGCCATATTCTCATACACGCTCATATGCGGATAGAGCGCATAATTTTGAAAAACCATGGCGATGTCCCTGTCTTTAGGCGGAACGTCGTTCATGATCTTTCCATCAATAGTCAGCGTGCCGCTGGAAATATCCTCAAGACCAGCTATCATGCGAAGTGTTGTCGATTTGCCGCATCCTGATGGTCCAACCAGTACGACGAATTCTTTGTCCTGAATTTCGATCGAAACTCCTTTTACGGCTACAACACCCCCCTCATATTCTTTTTTTATGGTATCTAATTTTACGTTTGCCACAAAATACTCCTATCGTTGAAGCGAGTGAATTGTTTCCCAGAATGTCGGGAATGATATTGAAACGCATTCTGAGTTGATGATCGTTGAATCTTTTTCCAATGCAAGAGCGGCGATTCCAAAGGCCATCGCTATCCGATGATCATCAAAACTGTCGAATTCTGTAGAAAGTAAATCCTTTTTTGAATCAAAAGCAAACCCGTCTTGAAACTCTTCTACTTCCAGGCCCATTTTGCGGAGATTATAGCAAACGGCAGAAATTCTGTCAGTCTCTTTATGACGAAGATCCTGTGCATCGCGTAGTTCAAACTTCCCGCCGGCAAATGCTGCAGCAACAGAAAGAATAGGGATCTCGTCGATGACATTGGGGATCAAACTGCCATTCAAAATGAAATTTGTAATCAATGTAGAAGAGCGGACGATGATATCCCCGAGAGGTTCACCGCCAATGATCTTTTCGTTTTCAACGGAGATATTTGCTCCCATGTTTTTCAACACCGTAATGAATCCAATCCGCGTTGGATTTAATCCAACATTGGAGATCTTTATCACAGAATTTGGAACGATCAATCCGGCAACGATAAAGAAAGCGGCTGATGATGGATCACCAGGAACGGCAAATGGTCTTGCTGTTAACGATGTACCACCACAGATAGATATGACTGTTGCTCCGTTCTTTGTTTCCGGACGTAAGTTCAGCATACGTTCCGTGTGGTCCCGAGACGCTTCATGCTCGATCACTTGAGTGGTGCCTTCGGCAAAGAGTCCGGCAAAAAGAACCGCTGATTTTACCTGTGCGCTTGCGATCGGAAGTTCGTAAGATATTCCTTGAAGCTGTTTGACTGGCTGAATGGCAATAGGAGCGGTGAATTTACCGGTAGCCGTAATGCTGGCTCCCATTTTCAGCAGCGGATCAAGAATCCGTTTCATCGGCCGTTTTACAAGATATTGATCGCCGGATATTTGAGTCGCAAATTTTTGTCCTGCCAGAATTCCGGACATTAAACGAATCGTCGTACCGGAATTTCCTGCGTCGAGCATTTTGGCAGGTTGCC
>CAJBTU010000165.1 GCA_903958625.1 uncultured Ignavibacteriota bacterium
CAAGGTTGTCGGCGGACGGTACGGACTGTCGTCGAAGGAATTCACTCCGGCAATGGTAAAAGCTGTCTACGAAGAACTTTTAAAAGAAAAACCGAAAAACCATTTTACTATCGGCATCAATGATGATCTGAGCCACACCAGTTTGGAATTCGATCCGAACTATACAACGGAAAAAAGCGATGTGATACGCTCGCTCTTCTACGGTCTCGGAGCCGACGGAACGGTGGGGGCGAACAAGAACTCCATTAAGATCATCGGTGAAGATACAAATTTCTACGGACAGGGATATTTTGTTTACGATTCGAAGAAATCGGGCTCCACCACCGTTTCGCATTTGCGTTTCGGTCCGCGTCCGATCCACTCGACCTATTTAATCTCTCGGGCGAATTTCGTGGCATGCCATCAATGGCAGTTCCTCGAAAAATTCGATATGCTCTCCTCCATCGTTGAAGGAGGAACATTCCTGCTGAACTCACCATTCTCGAAAGACCGCGTCTGGGCAAATCTTCCGATGAAGGTTCAGGAACAGATCATCAAGAAAAAATTGAATTTCTACGTGATCGATGGAAATGCCGTTGCGGTAAAGACCGGTATGGGATCGCGCGTTAACACCATCATGCAGACCTGCTTCTTCGCCATCTCCGGTGTTCTGCCGAAAGACGAAGCGATCGAAGCGATCAAACATTCCATCAAAAAGACCTACGGCAGAAAAGGCGAAGACATTGTAAAGATGAATTATGCCGCTGTGGATGGAACAATCGAGAACCTGTTCAAAGTCGATTACCCGAACGAAATTACCAGCACCATTCAGCTTCCGCCCGTTGTGCCGAACAATGCACCGGAGTTTATCAAAAATGTCACCGCGATGATGATTGCCGGTCAGGGAGATTCAATTCCTGTCAGCCGGCTGCCGATCGATGGTACATACCCTGTTGGTACAACGATGTGGGAGAAACGAAACATCGCAACGGAAATCCCGGTATGGGATGCCGAATGGTGCATCCAGTGCGGAAAATGTGCTCTGGTGTGCCCGCATGCTACGATACGGATTAAAGTGTACGACAACGAGCTGGTGAGCGGTGCCCCCGATACATTCAAGCACATGTTGTATAAAGGAAATGATTACAAAGGACAGGCATATACGATCCAGATTGCACCGGAAGATTGCACCGGATGCGGCATCTGCGTTGAAGTCTGTCCGGCAAAGAATAAGAAAGAAACAAAGTATAAAGCATTGAACATGATGGCTCAACCTCCGCTGCGCGAAAAAGAAAAAGCCAACTGGGATTACTTCCTGTCGATCCCGGAAGCGGACCGGCGTACGGTGGACGTAAAAACGATCAAGGGTTCGCAGTTCCTGCAGCCGTTGTTTGAATTCTCCGGCGCATGCACCGGATGCGGTGAAACTCCGTATGTGAAGCTTGTCAGCCAGTTGTTCGGTGACCGTACGATCGTAGCAAACGCCACCGGATGCTCCTCCATTTATGGCGGAAATCTTCCCACGACACCATGGACAACAAACAAGGATGGCCGCGGACCGGCATGGTCCAACTCGCTGTTTGAAGATAACGCCGAGTTCGGATTAGGATTCCGGCTTTCTCTCGACAAGCAGACCGAGTACGCTCGCGAATTATTGATAAAACTGATCCCGCAATTGAATGAAACGCTGGTGAATGAACTTCTCTCTTCCGTGCAAAGTTCGGAAGCTGAAATTTATAACCAGCGCGAACGGGTGAAACAATTGAAGCATATTCTGGAATCCATTCATGTTCCTGAGGCGAAACAATTGCTGCAGCTTGCTGATTCGCTCGTCAAGAAAAGCGTTTGGATCATGGGCGGCGACGGATGGGCATACGATATCGGTTTCGGCGGATTGGATCACGTGATCGCATCCGGCCGTAACGTAAATATTCTTGTCCTTGATACAGAGGTATATTCGAATACGGGCGGACAGATGTCTAAAGCTACTCCGCGCGGCGCCGTTGCTAAGTTCGCTGCCGGCGGAAAACCTTCCGGAAAGAAAGATCTTGGATTGATCGCAATGAGTTATGCTAATACATATGTTGCGCAGATCGCCATGGGAGCGAACGATCTTCAAACCGTAAAAGCGGTGCTGGAAGCGGAAGCATACGACGGGCCGTCGCTGATAATTGCCTACAGCCATTGTATCGCACATGGCATCAACATGACCAAGGGGATGAACGCTCAAAAACTTGCTGTGGATTCCGGTTACTGGCCGTTGTATCGCTACAATCCTTCGCTGGTAAAAGAAGGAAAGAATCCGTTCCAGCTTGATTCAAAACCGCCGAAGATGAAATTTGAAGAGTTTGCTTACAACGAGATCCGTTACAAGATGCTGACCAAAATGGATCCGGAGAAAGCGAAACGCCTGCTGCTTGAAGCACAGGAGGATGTGCAGAAAAAATGGAGATTCTACGAACAATTGGCGGCAATGAATTTTGCTTTACCGCAGGCTTCAACGGATGGACATTAATAAACCGAAGACAGGCCGCCGTTATCGGGGCCTGTCATTCCAACGATTTTACGGAGAATAATTATTATGGACCTGTCAACTCAATATCTCGGACTGAATCTCAAGAACCCAATCGTACCCTCTGCCTCTCCAATGTCACGCACGGTGGGAAGCGTACGGCTGATGGAAGATTACGGCGCTTCGGCTGTCGTGCTCTTTTCGATCTTCGAGGAACAGATACGGCACGAAACAAAAGAAATGTATCATCATCTTACCTATCATGCGGAAAGTTTTGCTGAGGCAACATCGTATTTTCCCGAAGCACACGAATACCACAGCGGTCCGGATGAGTATCTTAACCATATTAGAAAATTGAAGGAATCGGTAAGCATTCCGATCATCGGCAGCATCAACGGCGTTACCGAGGGTGGCTGGGTGGAATATGCAAAATTGATCCAGCAAGCCGGCGCTGATGCGCTGGAACTGAATGTCTATTATATTCCGACCGACCCGAACATGACCAGCGATGATATCGAACAGACGTATCTGGATATCGTAAAGGATGTGCGCAATCAGGTGACAATTCCCGTTGCGGTAAAATTGTCCCCGTTCTTCACCTCGTTGTCGAATGTTGCAAAACGGCTGGATAACATTGGCATAAACGGCCTTGTTCTCTTCAATCGTTTCTATCAGCCGGATATCAATCTCGACACGCTGAATGTTGAACCCGGCGTTGTCCTGAGTTCTTCCAATTCGCTGCGTTTACCGCTCCGCTGGGTCGGGATACTTCATAAAAAAGTGAAGGCGGATCTCGCGGCAACAACCGGTGTGCATACCGGTGAGGATGTGATCAAACTGATCATGGCCGGTGCCAGTGTTACAATGATGTGTTCGGCGCTGCTTCGTCATGGACCGCGGAAGATCCGCGAAGTATTGACCGAGGTTCAGCAATGGATGGTAGAACATGAATATACGTCGCTGAACGATATGCGCGGAAGCATGAGTCATCAATCGGTTGCAGATCCATCGTCGTTCGAACGTGCAAATTATATGAAAGCATTACAAACATACATGTGAGGGTATAATGTCAATCTTCTTTAGCAGACAATGCGAATACGCATTACAATCAGTCATCTATCTGGCACAAAAAAAACAGGGGGAGATGACAACAATCAAAGAGATTTCATCTCATCTGAACATACCGTTCCACTTTCTGGGAAAGATCTTCCAGAAGCTTTCCCATAAGGGATTGCTCCATTCGATGAAGGGTGTCTCGGGCGGATTCTGGCTGGCGAAACCTGCAGAAGAGATCGTCTTAATGGATATCATCGTAGCAATCGACGGTAATGACATTATGAATCTTTGCGTCTTAGGCTATTCTGAATGCGACAGCGTGGCACCATGCGCCATGCATAATGAATGGAAAACAACCAAAGAGAATTTCTTTGCTTCGTTAAGCAAAAAGAACATTCTTGATGTTGCCAAAGAAATTAAAAAAGACGGTTACAAAGCAGCGTAATTTTTTCCTTTCAATGGTGATGTCTTCCCCCCGGAGGACATCACCTCTTTTTATTCCGTTTCACTGCAAAAATAATCGGAATAATTTCTTAGTAAAGCGTTTAAACTAATCACTTTCGGCGATGGATCCTCAAATTCCAGAAAATATTGTTGCTTCTGATAATCAGACAAATTTCTCCGTTATCAAAAAAATCCCCGCCGGTCTGCGACGGAAGAAATTCAATCCGGAATCATCGTCACCATGGTACCGAAAAATGTACGGGCGGCTGAAGAATGATTCGCAGGTTCTTCGTTCAACAGTTCAGTCGGCATTTGTTCTTCTTTGTGTCTGGATCGGCATTGAATTTCATCTCTTTGTAAAATGGGGAATGTCGGAAGGACGGGCATCATTTTTCGAGCGTCCTCCGGGTGTCGAAGGATTTTTACCAATCAGCGCTTTAATGGGAATGCTTCATTGGCTGTACGGCGGCACGATCAATACCATCCATCCCGCAGGAACTATTATTCTGCTTGCGATCATTGCTGTCAGCGTCGTCATGAAAAAAGCGTTCTGCTCCTGGATGTGCCCCATCGGCACGTTGAGTGAAGCATTATGGATGCTGGGACAAAAACTCTTCAAACGGAATATCACGATATGGAGATGGTTGGATTATCCGCTGCGCTCGTTGAAATATCTTCTCCTCCTCTTCTTTGTCTTCACCATCGCAAGAATGAGTCTAAATGATCTGGAAACATTTATCAACAGTCCATACAATAAAGTTGCCGATATTAAAATGTATCTCTTCTTTGCCGAGATATCGCAATTTGCACTCTGGACGATCATCGGTTTAATGCTGCTTTCCGTCGTCATCAAAAATTTCTGGTGCCGATTCCTTTGCCCCTACGGCGCCCTGCTCGGTATAACAGGATTACTTTCTCCTTTCCGGATCACACGGGTAAAAGAATCGTGCATCGACTGCGAACTCTGTACAAAAGCATGTCCTTCGAATATCAACGTTCATCAGACCGGACAAGTATGGAGCGATGAATGCACCAGTTGCCTCCGCTGTATAGAGGAGTGTCCGGTGAAAGAGACATTGGTGCTGCGGCGAACCAAACAATCCACCACGGTTGCTCCATGGGTATTCGGCACATTGGTTGTCGGGGTGTTCATTGCAATTACCGGACTTGGAATTCTTACCGGGCACTGGCGCAACTCCGTTTCAAAAGACGAATATCAATACCGTTTTGAAAATATGGATTCGCCGTTGTACAACCACGCACGCGGTTCTGTTCCGCAGTATGGTCCCCGCGATTAACGGCTTCATATTTTTTTGCTTCCATATTCATAGTTAACAATCCAACCGAAATAACAAGTGCTGCTCCGGTCCAACTCCGGGGCTTTCTTGTTTTCCATAATTTGATTAGGTTAAGCGAAGACAATTGTCTTCCGTCATCAAGGAATGGATAAAGAATGAACACAAAAATGGTCATGGTATTCACCGCTGTCGTGATGGGCGTTTCGGGAATTGCACTGTCATTTTTTCCTCTCGAAATTTTACGGTATGCCATCGGCGATCCTGTTGCTGCGTATCCGCTGATCATGCAGTTATTAGGCTCTCTTTACTTTGCCTTTGCCATGCTTAATTGGACGGCAAAAGAGAATCTTCTCGGCGGAATCTATGGCCGATCGGTCATTATCGGCAACCTTACACACTTTGTTGTCGGCGCTCTTGCCTTGATCAAAGGATCATTGATGCTTCATTCACCATTTGTTTGGATAATTGCCGCCGTCTATTCCTTTTTTGCGGTTTTATTCGGAATGATATTTTTTAGACACCCGGCCCCGCAAAAAAATAACCACGCTAATCAAAAATAGTTCGTCAAGCTATGTATCATCATAGGAAGGGACTTGAATATGGAAACAATTTCAAACAAAAATACATCCGGTGTGCGGTTTCGGATTGCACGGTGGCGCGAAACATTTTTTGCGCAGAAATACCGTTTCGATCTCGGTCAGTCATTTCTTGTTGTGATCAATTTTACGCTCCTCATCATCACCGCCAGCGATAAATTGCAGATCTTTTTCGGTATTCCGCGCTTACGGTCCCTTCTGATCGTCATTGTTCCCGTCGGGTTTATCGGTGTGTGGCTCTTCGGATATTTCATGGATAAGGTGGTACGCGCCGCACAGATGAGCGAACGCCAGTCGGTCAGACGGAGCGAGGTCTGGACAAGACACAACGAGCAGATGGACAGGATCGAGAAGGAAATGCTGGCAATCCGCACACTATTGGAAAAACAACAGACTCCGTAAAACGGTTTTTCAGCCGTTGATATTCTCTCAATCTCGGATTACATTATCACGGCACTTCTGCACATGTATATTTCCAACGATACGTATTTAACCGATTACTACTATGGCAATTAAAATTCTCGTTACCGGCGGAACATTTGACAAAGAATATAACGAACTGAGCGGGCAACTTTTTTTTAAAGAAACTCATCTCAACGAGATGCTTTCTCTCGGACGCTCCCGCCTGGATCTGAATATTACCACGCTTATGATGATCGACAGTCTTGATATGACCGATGCGAACCGTGAAACAATCGCACAGTTCTGCCAGAGCGCAGCCGAAGAAAAGATCGTTGTCACGCACGGCACCGATACGATGGTGGAAACAGCCCGGTTTCTTGCAGCAACGATACAGAATAAAACAATCGTGCTTACCGGAGCAATGATCCCGTATAAATTCGGCAGTTCGGACGGATTGTTCAACTTGGGTAGCGCGCTGGCCTTCGTGCAGACGCTGCCGAAGGGAATTTACATTTCAATGAATGGACGCTATTTTTTATGGAACAATGTCCGGAAGAATCGGGATATTGGTGAATTCGAAGAATTATAAAAGGCTGTGCATTATGAACCTGTGCAGTATTTCATTTGGCCTCTCCCATTAACAAAACACATTGCTCCTCTCCAATTTTACTATCGTATTTAACCTATGAATAATATTATTCCTCTTCGAACGAGACCTCTTCCCATTTTTGTAATTCTATTGTTATTGTTATTCTCGTTCTCTTTCGCACAGAACAATTCCCTGCCGTTGATCCCGATTCCGGTAGAAGTGCAGCAAATGACCGGTTCGTTTTCCGTTACTGCCGGCGCATCAATCACCTATAACAGGGCTGAGTCCCGTTCTGCTGCGGAGATGTTTGCAAATAAAATACGGGTTCCGACTGGTTTTTCGATTGCTCCGAAGCAGGGAACGGACGGGTCGATCCAATTCGGTCTCCTCGACAAGAGGAATCAGCAGATCGGCGCAGAAGGATATGTTCTTGAAGTAACGCCGCGCGGTATCAGCGTTTCAGCAAACAGCGCCGGCGGTTTGTTCTACGGTATGCAAACTCTTCTTCAATTGATGCCGAAAGAAATTGAGGGCGGCGTTGTTGCAAACATTGATTGGACGATTCCCGCCGTCCGGATCACCGATTACCCGCGTTTCGGATGGCGCGGAATAATGCTCGACGTCAGCCGGAACTTTTTTCCCAAAGAGGATGTGAAATCGTACATCGAACAGATAGCACGGTACAAATATAATGTCTTCCATTGGCACCTGAGCGACGATCACGGTTGGCGTATCGAGATCAAATCCCTTCCAAAATTGACTAAGGTCGGTGCATGGCGCGTTGAGCGTGCCGGTTCGTTCGGATCACGCACAGATCCAATACCGGGAGAAAAAGCGACGGTCGGCGGGTTTTATACACAGGATGATATCAAAGAGATTATTCAGTTCGCACGACAGCGGAATGTAACGATCGTTCCCGAGATCGATCTGCCGGGACACAGCATGGCGGCGATCGCCTCATATCCCGAATTGAGCTGCAAAAAAGATACGGGAACAATGGTCAACCCCGGCACACACTTTGCCGAATGGTATGGGAACGGTACCTTTAAAATGAACATTGAGAACACTCTTAATCCGTCCGATGAAAATGTTTATAGCTTTTTAGAGAAAGTGTTCGGCGAAATTGCGGAACTTTTTCCGGGTCCGTACATCCATGTTGGCGGAGATGAATGCTATAAAGGATATTGGGCTCAGGATACGGGCTGCATTGCGCTGATGAGACGGTTGAACATCCGCCACGTGGAAGATCTTCAGGGATACTTCATGAATCGCATGGAAAAGATCCTGAAAGCAAAAGGAAAAAAGCTGCTCGGCTGGGATGAGATCATTGAAGGGGGTATCTCCCCCGATGCTACCATAATGAGCTGGCGCGGTGTAAAAGGGGGAATTGAAGCGGCGCGGACGGGTCACGATGTGGTGATGACGCCGACGACATTTTCCTATCTGGATTATAATCAGGGAGACCAAACGGTCGATCCGCCGATCTATGCGGGTTTGCGGGTGAAGAAAAGCTACAGTTTTGAACCTGTTCCCGACGGCGTTGACGCAAAATATATTTTAGGCGGACAGGGAAATCTCTGGACGGAACAAATTCCGAATCTTCGCGCCGCAGAATACATGTCCTATCCCCGCGCCTGGGCGCTTGCCGAAGTTTACTGGTCACCAAAAGAAAAAAAAGATTGGAGAAATTTTTCACGGCGGATGGAATTACATTTCACCCGCGCGGAAGCAGCCGATATTAATTATTCTCGCGCATCATTCGATGCTATCATCAAGACATCCATAAAAAATGGCGCGCTCATTGTTGCGATGGACAAAGAACTATCCGATCTTGATATTTATTACACGATCGACGATACAATGCCTGATGATCATTCGCTTCGGTACACGAACGCCGTTGAACTGCCCGGCGGACCTGTTACGCTCCGCGTTATCACGTATAGGAATGGAAAACCGATCGGACATCTGATCACGTTGAAACAGGATGAACTGCAAAAGCGGGCGGGGAAATAGACGGATTGGTTGTTTTGAAAAACAACGTGTGCCGTTCTTATTGCAGATTATTGTTTTTGTTTTTCTTCCGCGGCATGATGTTTCACGATCCTCGCCTGTGTGTGAAAGATCACCTCTTCGGCAATATTCGTTGTCAGGTCGGCGACGCGTTCCAGATTCCTGCTGATGCGGAGCAATTCCAATCCCCCTTCGATGCTCTTCGGATCTTTTTTGATCATCCTAACCACCTGAGCGTTCATACCGCGGTTCAATGCATCAATGCGGTCATCACTTTCCAATACGCTCTGTGCTAACTGGGCATTTAAATGTATGAATGCATCCAGCGCCTGCTGAAACATCTCTTTTGCGATATTCGACATGTTCGGTATTTCCAGCAGCGGTTCATCCTGCGGCGTTTCCACAAGCCGGAATGCCGATTCTGCGATATTCACCGCATGGTCGCCTATCCGTTCAAGATCGTTGTTGATCTTCTGGATAGCAAGAATCAGCCGAAGATCGCTTGCCACCGGCTGCTGCAGCGCAAGAAGATCAACAACACCGTTGTCGATCTCGATCTCAAATTGATTGATCTTCCCGTCGGACGAAATCACCTTCGACGCAAGCACGGCGTCGTTCTTCAGCACCGCTTCCAATGCATCCGTCAGATTTTGTTCGACCATGCTTCCCATTTTTATGACGTTTGATTTCAGGTGTTCCAGGTCGCGTTGAAAATGTCGTTCCATAATTTTTATCCTTATGATGCTCTCTGTTCTTTTTCCAATTCGTTGGGAACGGTCTGTTAACCGAACCTCCCCGTAATATAATCTTCCGTTTGTTTCTTTCCCGGCATGGTAAAGATCTTTTTTGTTTCGTCAAATTCTATTTGTTCGCCCATATAGAAGAATGCGGTAAAATCACTTACGCGGGCCGCCTGCTGCATATTATGCGTAACAATAACAATGGTGTATTTTTCTTTCAGTTCGTGAATCAACTCTTCGATCTTGGTGGTTGCCAGAGGATCGAGCGCACTGGCCGGTTCATCCATCAGCAAAATTTCAGGATCGACGGCGACGGCGCGCGCAATGCATAACCGCTGTTGCTGTCCTCCGGAAAGAGCCAATCCGCTTTTCGACAGATCGTCCTTCACTTCGTCCCACAGCGCGGCGCGGATCAGACTTCGTTCCACGATTTCGTCCAGCTGCTTCTTCTCTTTAATGTTGTTGATGCGGGGACCGTACGCAACATTGTCATAAATGGATTTGGGAAACGGGTTGGATCTTTGGAAAATCATTCCGACTTTTTTTCTCAATTCAACAACATCAATTGCCTCATCGTAAATATTCACATTATCAACCACAACGGTTCCGTCGCAGCGGGTATGTTCAATAAGATCGTTCATACGGTTCAGTGAACGCAGAAACGTCGATTTTCCGCATCCGGAAGGACCGATCAGCGCCGTCACGCGGTGCTCCGGAACATTCATCGAAATATTCTTCAGCGCATGCTTTTTATCGTAATAAAAGTTGAAGTTTTCAACACGGATTTTAGTTTTTAGTTCATTCATTGTCGTAGTGTTATAATGTCAGCAAAAGTGAATCAATGTGCCATATTTTTTCGCACGCGATAGCGCAAAAATATTGCCGAAAAATTCAGCGCAAATGTTAATACGAGCAGAACCAGCGTTGTTGCGTATTGTATTCCCCGCGTCGCTTCAACATCCGGCGATTGTGTTGACATGATGTAAATATGATACCCGAGTTCCATGAATTGATCGGAAAGCGAGTTGGGTAATTTCGGAAGAAAATATGCCGCTCCGGTGAACAGGATCGGTGCTACTTCTCCCGCGCCCCGGCTGACGGCAAGAATTCCTCCCGTCAGCATGCCGGCAAGAGAATTCGGCAGAACTATTTTCCATATTGTTTCAAACTTGGTGGCTCCCAGCGCAAGACTTGCTTCACGCAATTCCCGCGGAACGGATTTCAGCGCTTCTTCTACAGACACAATCACAACCGGCAATGTCAGGATCGCCATCGTCAGACTTGCCCATAAGATATTCGGTTGCCCCCAGCGAAGTTCGCCAGCAGGCAGCAATGCTTTATCCATTGAGCTCCCGACAAACTGGATGAAGAATCCGAGTCCGAACAACCCAAAGACGATCGCCGGTACACCGGCAAGCGTATTCACGGCAAACCGGATCAGGCGGGCAAAGGGTGAATGCTGATTGGCATATTCGGTAAGATAGATCGCCGTGATCGTTCCAATCGGCACGCCGATGATCGACATGATAACAACAAGAAGAAAGGTACCGAAGATTGCGGGAAATATTCCTCCCTGCGTCATTCCTTCCGTCGGTTTGCCGGTTAAAAATTCCCACGTGACCGTTGAAGAACCTTCGATAATAATGTTACCCATTACCACTGCAACAATGGCTAAAATGAAAAACGCCGATAATGCCGTTGCAGAAGAAACTGATGCATTCAATATTTTTTTCTTTATCATGCTTATATGCCTTGAAACTTTTTCATCATGCGCTGCCGCACAAAAAGTTCGGCGATCGCATTCAGGACAAATGTGAAAAGGAACAGGATCGAACCGATAAGAAATAGCACGTTGTAATGAGTTTCGCCGAACACAACCTCGGCCATTTCTGCTCCAATGGTAGCCGACATCGTGCGCACCGGTTCAAAAAGAGAGGCGGTCAGCATTGCCGCGTTCCCCGTGGCCATCAGTACGATCATTGTTTCCCCGAAAGCGCGGCCGATACCGAGTAAAACTGCGGCAAAAATTCCCGGCGTTGCTGCCGGCAGAACAACATAGAGTGCGGTTTCCCACTTTGATGCCCCAAGCGCCAGCGATGCTTCGGTCAGCGATCTGGGAACGCGTGAGATGGCATCTTCGGTAATGGAGTAGATGATTGGTATCACCGCAAAAGAGAGGGCAACGCCGCCGACAAATGCGTTGAGCCGATATTGGTATCCAAAAATATTTTGTATCAGCGATGCCAGAACGATCAACGCAAAAAAACCTATCACCACCGAAGGAATACCGGCAAGAATTTCGATCGCCGGTTTCATCAGTTCCTTTGCCCACTTCGGCGCGAAGGATGATGTGAACAGCGCCGCAAGAATTGCGATCGGTACTGCGAAAAGAACAGCGATCAGTGAAACCTTAAAACTACCCAGCACCAGCGGTACGATCCCGAATTTTGGAGTTCCCGAAACGGGCTGCCAGGTTGTACCGGTGAGATTATCGAACGACGCAATCCCTTCGTTATCATGCGAACTTGTCTTGCTCTGCATCGCCACTTCCTGAATTCCCTCGTCTCCGTATGTCTCCTGCTGTTCAATTTGAACGGGTACCGAAGATACTTCAGCATTCCCGCTGAAAAAAATTGGAAGGGTTTCCCGAAAGACGAAAACAAAGATCAGCGTGATCATCGCCAAGGAGAAGAATGCGACGATCGTAACAACCTTTTCGGCTATCACCTCGCCGAGCCTGAATTTTTTTTTAAGTTGGTTTTTGGGCATTTGTATGACACACCTTAATACATTGCATCAAGGTACAAAGAAGGTATGATGATACTGTTAATGCAATGTTATGGAATTGTTACGGAGTTTGGAGGAAAAGAAAAACCCCGCAGGGTTGCTCTGCGGGGTCAATTTGTTTCAAAATTGGCCTATTTTACGGGGAAATATCCAACGGTTGAAACGATCGCCTGACCTTCGCTGCTTAAGATCCAGTCAATATATTCCTTCAATGCGCCGGTCGGTTTACTGCGTGTATACATATACAAAAAGCGAGAGATCGGATAATTGCCGCTCATGATGCTTTCTTTGGTCGGTTCGTACGCCGGAGAATCCGCATCACGTTTGATTTTTACAAAACGGATCCCTTTTCCGTATGCTGCGCCGCCGTAGCCAATGCCGTTCTTATCTTTCGAAACTGCATTGACAACCGCCGCCGTGCCGGGCATATTCTGAGCACTTGCTGCATAATCTTCACCTCCAAGCACATTGTCCTTGAAGTACACATACGTTCCTGAATTATTTTCACGGCTGTAAAGAATAATTTTTACATCGTTGCCGCCCACCTGTTTCCAGTTGGTGATTTTTCCCGTGTAGATCTCTTTCAGCTGTTGAAGCGTAAGTTCTTTCACCGGATTTGATTCCTGAACATAGACGGCAAGACCGTCGCGAGCTGATTTAATTTCAACGCCAAGAGTATTGAAACGCTGTTTGAGTTTCTCCCGTTCGGACTGTTTCATCGGCCGCGATGCATCGCAAATATCCGTTGTGCCGTTGATCAGCGCCGATATTCCTGTTCCGGAACCGCCGCCGGTCACCTGGATGGTGACTTCCGGATGTTTCGACATGTAGTTTTCGGCCCAGCGCTGCGCCAGGATCACCATGGTATCCGAACCTTTTACTGTAATGCTCTCGCTGTTCGGCGCAAATCCGAAAGAGATCAATCCGGTCAGCACGGCAAGAATTGAGATTGTTGTTTTCATTTTTTCTCCATAAAAATATTGTTGGTTGTTTTCCATTAGAATTTATACTGCATCCGTACCGTGAACACGTTGTCTTTTACATCTTCTTTGAATGGCAGAAGGGCAGCATTGGTTGTTGCGCTGTTCACTTTTTCGTTGCTGATCATTTCATAATAGAGTGTTAATTTAACATTGCCGTCGAAGTGATGCACGGCACCGACACCAAGAGTCGTATAGGCAATATCGCCGGTCGTTGTCAGATTACCTAATCCGATATTCGATGAGGTAATATCCGTATTGGGAGTGTAGTGATCATACTTCACAACAATCTGTTCTGTCAGTCCGATGTTCTGTACGTAGTTGACATAATAGCCTGAAAATTTTCTTGAATACAATGGTGTTCCGCTTCCTTTGGCGTAAACATAATAGGAGGATGAAGCCGCTGTTCCGGGCTGTGTGCCGGTGATATACTCGCCGCGCAGAGAGAAACCGCCAAGGACCGGAAGATCATAATAGAGCTGAGCATCAACGCCAACATAGGAACGATCGAATGATGAGCCATTGTTTGCTGCCGTTGAATCGTGCTTCCATGTCTTTGTGCCGTTGTCAATTTTCCAGATCGCGCGTGAACCGCTTGTTACTTTCCCCGAGTAGAACGACGCACCGCCGTCTATTTCCAAATTCTCTTCGTTGAACGGAAGCTGGAAACCAACCCGGCCGATAATATCCTTGTTGTTGTCGTTTTCATTGTTATTGTTATTATTTCCGTTGAATACACCAACTTTAGCATTAAACATGCTCAGTATGCCGCTTTGAGGAGCCAATTCGATCTTCGCACCCAGTTCGCGTTCACCCGGAAAAATTGTCTGATACAAACGTGAACGTTCGGGAGTCTCGCGATTGCTGGAAGAATATGAGATTTCAAAACCGAACGGACGGTCAAAAATACCGCCGGTAAACGTCGCTAATTTCAAATATGGTTCTTTAATAGATGCATACATATCTTTGATCGCCAGTCCCCCCTGCGTTACGTCGAACTGCATCACATATTGGGTAAGATCGTTATCGTAATTGAATTTGATCCGTCCGCGGCGGACAGAAAACCGCGAGCCGACGTCGTTTGGAAATGCTCCGCCGGAAAATCCGCCGGGAGCCGGTGCTGCGCCGCCGTTGAATACTGTACCGGCAATTCCATCGGTTATCTGATATTGCGCCTGAACATATCCGGATATTTTGATTTTTTTTAAGGCGTCAACGGTGGTTTTTGTTTCAAGATACGATTCGTTCAAACCCTCGAAAGCCCCCTTGATGTTCTCTACATCTTCTTTTGTTGCAACACTTATGCTGTCTTGTGCAAAAAGTGCCGTTGAAAAAAACGCGAACAGAGCAAAAAAATGTTTCATGATAACTCCTATTTTGTAATTGGTCTCGTGATGTATTTTCTAACCGATACAAAATAGAATGATAACGTTACGCGGGGGTTACGATGAGATTACCGAATTGTTAAGAATGGGGTCCTGCCGTGTACAACTTCTGGTTGACGAAAACCGTTTATTTGCCCATAAAGACCAGCTTCACTCCGGCAAGCTTCGCATATTCCGTAATACGGTCGTCGCGATAAAATTCTTTATAATAGATCTTTGTAATTCCGGAGTTTGCGATGAGCTTAAAGCACGTTAAACAAGGTGATGCCGTCACATAAATTTCCGATTGGTCAATTTGGATGCCGTGTTTTGCCGCTTGAGCAACGGCGTTTGATTCCGCGTGGACGGTGCGGACACAGTGATCATTCTCAATATCATGGCCGACCTCATCGCAATGCGGCGCGCCGCGCAGGCTTCCGTTGTATCCGGTAGAGAGGATCGTTTTGTCACGCACGATCACGGCGCCGACATGTTTTCTGCTGCAGGTGCTTCGCGTAGCTACCTGCTCAGCAATGTTCATAAAATATTCGTGCCAGGATACCCGTCGTTCGTCCATACTGCTCCTATCGGATGAATTGCATTTTTTTTGTCTCCGCATTGCTGCCGGAGGTCAGTCGGTAAAAATAGATGCCGCTCCCCAGTGATGCAGCATTGAATATCGCCGAATGACTGCCGGAAGATTGTTCTTCGTTCACCAGCACTGCGACCTCTCTTCCCAGCACATCGTATACTTTCAGAGTAATGTAACTTTGTTTCAACAGCTGATATCGTATGATGGTGCTCGGATTAAACGGGTTTGGAAAATTCTGTTCCAGCATAAAGTAAGACGGAGTGCTCTTCGACGCGATCACCGATGTTACCGCTGTGGTATCCTGCATATAAGCATCGATCCCTTTCAGGATCGCCCTTGCCGTGCTGTCAAATTTTGACGCCGAGGGACAATTGTAATCCTCATATGTCATCGCCATGATCTTCTCTTTGTAGTTGCTCCAACACCAGCTTTCCGGATACTGTGTCGGCGGGGGCGCAGATGGCCAGCTGACAAAGTACGTGTGCGGCTCGATGGCGTTGGGAAAATTTGCGCGGACATAATTAATGAAACGCTGTTCGAGAAGAGAGAATGTGACCGATGTTCCTCCCGGGGCATGATAGACAAAGTACCGTTTGCAGGCAATCGCAGAATGGACATTCAGCATCATCCGCATCGGATTTGGTTTTGCCATATACTTCTGAAATTGAGAACGAAGGACCAGTACCTCTTTTTCCGGCGATACCGCATTCCAATTGCTCTCAATATCGATCCCGTTTGCATTCTGCCGATCTTTGCGTAATTCAACTCCGTCGGGATTATACATCGGCATAATATTGAAGACATACCGCTGACGAAGTCTCTTCGCAAGATCATTGGTATCAAGCAGCATTTTAATCATTTCGTTGGTGACCCATGTTCCTTGTACCTCGTTCGGATGGGTCCGTGCATGGATCCAGATGCGCCGGCGAATGTTCAGAGAATCCGATGTCGTATCCTGAACGGTCATCACAAACATTGTCCGGTTCTGCACGGTCGCGCCGACTGAATCAACGGTGACAAACGGACTTTTCTTCCATTCTCCAAGATCATATAATAGTGTGTCGTAACCATATCCCCAGTTACCGGAAGCGGCGAGTTTGTATTCCATCGATGTCGTATCGGGAAATCCGCATGGATCAACTACCTCGGCCTCTTGAGCACGCCCCAGGGAAAACGGTATAGAGAGAAGAAAAAATATCGCAGCAACATTCCTCATTTTACGACCACCATTCTTTTTGTTTCCACAGTTGCTCCGTTCCTTAACTGATAAAAATACATTCCGCTTGGCAGCGTGCGCGCGGAGAATGCTACTGTATACCTGCCGGCGGCGAGATTTTCGTTCACCAGCGATGCAACTTCTTTTCCGATCATATCAAACACCTTCAATGAAACAAACCCGGAGACCGGAACCGAAAAACCGATTGTTGTGCTTGGATTGAATGGATTCGGATAATTTTGTTCCAGCAGATACTGCTGCGGAATTCCTGCACGGTCGTCCCTGACGGAAAGCAGTCCTTTCTTATACAATAACGCAATCCACAGATCTCCATCCAGCAGCCATGAAAAATCACTCGGTTCGTCGAACCGTTGGTAATTATAAGTGGCTCCTGTTAATTGTTCCCAGGTTCGGTACATTTTATCCCCCTGTTTTGCCGAATCTGCAAATAGTGCGAACGTATCGTTGCCGGTAACCGACCATTCCATGCCGACAAAAAGTGATTCCGCAATAAAAGCATTCCCGAGAACGTTGAACGGTTTGGAAAGCATAAACACGCTTCCTTTTCCGGTTGTGTCAAAGGCATCAAGTGTTGTCTTCACTGATGCAATCGTTGTGCCTGGACCGCCGGCAAGAGTATCATAGTACTCTTTGCCGTATCCTACCTTCTTGAATACAATGGTGATCGAATCCGGCGTATTGATGATCTGTTTAAAACCGATCCAAAATTTTGCCCCCACAACATTCACTTCTTCCATCAGATCAAAACGCTGGTATTTACCGATATCCTTATAATGGTTTGTTCCTGCAATGTAGCCCCAGCCATACGGATTCTTATGGAGAATTTTAGAATTTCCATAAAACAGTGTATCCACGGTTTGTGCACTCAAAAGTGTCATGGATGCAAGGAAAATTACTATCAAATGTTTCACGGGCAGCCCTCCTGTATCGTAAAATGACAATGTTAATTGTTCGCGGCGATGCGGCGAATGGTTTTTCCGGGATAAATTTACGAATAATTTCCTTATAAGATGAGTAGAATTTTACAAGTGTTCTTCAAAAATTTTCTTTACATTCCACCAGAGAATAATCGGGGACAACATGAATATCGGCATTATTGGTGCGGGAAATGTCGGGGGCACACTTGGGAAAATATGGGCCGCTAAAGGCCATACGATCACCTATGGCGTGCGAAATCCCCTGACGCCAAAAACTCAAACAATAGTAGCGGAAACAGACTGCGGAGCAACGGCAACGTACATCAAGGATGCTGCGGAAAAATCGGACGTTGTTGTTCTTGCCACACCGTGGGAAGCGGTGGGTGAAGTTGTGTTTCAGATACTCGGTCTTACGGGCAAGATACTCATCGACTGCACAAATCCGATCGAACCGAATCCCGAGTGGCCCCTTTCACAGGGAATTTCGGCGGCGGAAGAGATCGCAAAGCGTCTGCCCGGATTCCGGGTTGTGAAAGCATTCAACACACTGGGAGCCGGAAATCTGTCTGATGTAACATTCGGCGCCGTCCACGCCGATGCATTCATGTGCGGCGATGATGCAGAGGCGAAAAAGACTGTTGCACAACTTGCAAAGGAGATCGGGTTCGATGCGATCGATGTCGGCGGATTGCGCAGTGCAGAGATGCTTGAATCTCTAGCAAAATTATGGATCACGCTTGCGTATCAGCAGGGGATCGGTCCGAATATCGCGTTTAAACTTCTCCATAAATGACGGTCGTGTGATCCTCTTCGATCGTCGTGCCGGTACGTCGGTTAAAAATAATAATTGGCGGTCTGA
>CAJBTU010000166.1 GCA_903958625.1 uncultured Ignavibacteriota bacterium
AGCCACCGTATAGGAGACAGTAACATCGGCGCCTGTTGTAGTAGCTTGCGTTGCAAGCGCGGTCGGATATGTTGCTTTACGGAAG
Organism: uncultured Ignavibacteriota bacterium; assembly: GCA_903958625.1. Classification (GTDB taxonomy): domain Bacteria; phylum Bacteroidota; class Ignavibacteria; order UBA10030; family UBA8401; genus UBA8401. The sequence goes on from CAJBTU010000166.1 coordinate 86, forward strand.
ATCCTTCCCAAAACTCCATTCAATGTCGAAGTCGATTTGAAAGACTTCGACTGTACCAAGGCAGTGATTTTCTGACCAGGTGCCGCTATGATGCTGAAAAAATCATAGTCGCTTCCCGGGATTCCAACACCCGGATCAAGCGTATTGGTTGTATCCACTTTATCGAACGTAACCGGCGTGGAAATATTATTGAATCCGAATAAAACTCCGTCGTTCGGTTCATTGATGTCTGTTGCAGCACCTAATCGTGCCAGCAATTTGTATGCACCTGTGGCAAATGCTGAGCCATCATAAAATCCTGCCGCTTTAATAAAATATTTTCCGGTTTTCGTAAGATTATATTCGAGCCTGTCATTATTATTCCGGTCGACATTGTACAGCATTTTTCCTGTGCTGTCATACAGATAAATATCTGCATCGGTAGTATTTGCTGCATCGGTTACATCAACTATAAGATGTCCGATCGTCGGCGTCGTAAACCAGAAGAAATCAGGATCTCCGGTTGTTTTCGAGAGCGTGCCATAAATTTCACCACCAAGCTGAATGAAATTAGCTACAGAGATACTATCATTCGATTCTTTTTCTGTTGTTGAACCAAGACTGATATCATCAAAGAGATATGTGAAATTTGCACCTCCATCACCCATAGTACCTAAGTCAAATATCAGAACCAGTTTCTGATACTTCTTGCTGGTATCAATTGTGCTGAAGTCATAGGTCAATTCTTCCCATGCATTTGCTACTGTTCCGGTAGCTTCCTTTTCAAAACTGATTCCACCATCCGTAAGATTCTCTACTTTCAATAAAAGTTTTGCCCCTACTTTCGGCATGAATACTTTTGTTCTGAATGTTTTATTCTTCGAGAAATCGATCGGTGCAACCAATGTCAAATATGCTCCACCCCAGACCTGCCCGGCACTCTTGATCATTTTGCCGACTTTAGCGCTGGTATCAATACCGCTTTTTTGCAGATTATCAATGGTTGTTGCCGCTCCGCCATCAAAGTTTGTGAAGGCATAATTGGTAGTGAATGATTCAAAATCCACCGGTAAAACGGGTGACGTTAATGGCTGAATTACTGCACCGGAAATAACAAAATCTGAAAAAGCTGTCACTCCGCTAACAGTGATCGTATTTGCCAGTGTATCTCTTCGGGAGATCGTCACCGGTGACCACGCACCGCCAGTATAGAGCCATACTCTTAACGTATCTTCGCCAATACCCTGTTCCATTATATCCGTATTTGAATAGCTAAGCACAAGCGAATCCGTGGCAAAGGCAGTGATTCCTGCCCCCTTTGTAACTCTGTAATAGTGTCTGAGAACCTTGCTTGCTGATGTAAACAGACTAAGAGGTGCTACAGTATTTCGATCGAACGCGCCGACTGAAACAACGTCCGTTCCTGTAACACTGCTAAAACCAGCGGTGAACGGAAGATATTCGGTTCCTTGTCCGGTTTCCCATTTTTTCACGCTTGCGCCGGTGCTAACAGCAAGGGCCAATATACCGTCAACAAATTTTCCGGGTCCTGCTGTAACGACCAATCCTTTTACCGTAATAGAATTGGATCCCGTGGTGAGTTTTCCGCTGGTGAATGTCAGTGAACTGTCAAGAACTCTCGATGCATGAAGTACCACTCCCAGAGCATTACTGATAATCAGTTTTTTCGGCCCACCGGTTGCCGGAAATTCCACGTTCGTTGTTGTTTGAACTATTGTGTCTTTATATACTAATGTGGCGCTCGCATTATACGTAAGAGTTTTTGCTCCTAAAATAAGCGCACCTTTTGTCATTGTAAGTGCCGTATCAATCGTAATATTGTTCGTTAGCGTCACTCCTAACGGATTGTTTACCGTAATCGCTCGTACAAGTGTGGGTACATCGCTACCCGAAGTTTGTGCTGCCGTACCTACAAATGAATAATTTGAGCCTGTACTAAAACTGCGCGTAGTAGTACGGACAGGACCATTGG
>CAJBTU010000167.1 GCA_903958625.1 uncultured Ignavibacteriota bacterium
CGAACACACCGTGGACAATGCAGGCGCAGTACACGCTTTACTCCAAAACCGATTCATCAACGATCATTATCGACCAGAGTGATCTTACAAAAAAAGGATGGGTTAAACTGGGTACCGTTCAGTGTGAGGCAGGGAATAAAGCGGTGATAAGACTCGATAACAGTAAAAACGAAACGGGCAGATATACCGTGGCCGATGCGACCATGATTATGATTAACAGAACCCTCTCACCGGACGTGATCGCATCGGTGAAAGGAGATTTGAGCAGGAATGAAACAGCTCCTGATTCCTATGAATTACTGCAGAATTATCCGAATCCGTTCAATCCGGCGACCACAATTCAATTTTCACTGAAAGAGCAATCTGTTGTCCGTATCGTTGTCTATGACGTGCTTGGACGTGAGATTGTCCGGTTGGTGAATGGAGTAATGCCGTCCGGCAAGCACAGCGTTAATTTTTCCGCCGCTGCTTTGACGAGCGGAATATATTTTACGCAAATGCGGACGGGGCATATTGTTCGAAATATCAAAATGTTGTTGACCAAATAATGTAAGGCCCGAGTTTTTTTGTCCCCAAATACCTCGTCTGCAAAATACATCGTGCGGACGTTTGAAGGCTCGGTGCATAACGCAATACATCATTCAATTATCAAAACAAAATAATTATGAGTACAACAATTCGCCGTGCCGATGCCCTTGATGCATTACGAGGTCTCGCCATTTTACTGATGGTACTTTCGGGAAGCATTCATTTCCCTAATGCTCTTCCTGCGTGGATGTATCATGCACAGGTTCCGCCCCCTGATTTCAAATTTAATCCGGACCTTCCCGGCATCACATGGGTCGATCTTGTCTTTCCGTTTTTTCTTTTTGCCATGGGAGCGGCTTTTCCGTTCGGCCTTTCGAAAAAGATTGAGAGCGGTGTGCAGCAATGGAAGATTAATCTGCAGATTGTCCAGCGTGGACTTTTGCTCGTGGGATTTGCCATTTTCGTTCAGCATACCAAACCGTTCGCCTTCAGCGCCGATCCGACTCCGGTTGACTGGATCATTGGTTTGGTTTCGTTCTTTGTTCTGTTTCTTCTCCTTGTCCGTTTTCCGCAATCAATAAAATTAGTCAATCAGTATGTATTGAAATCGGCAGCGGCGATCGGAGCGGTCGCGATTTTAAGCATGATTACTTTTCCCGATGGATCGGGTTTTTCTTTAACGCGAAGCGATATCATCATCATTGTTCTTGCAAATGTTGCCGTTGCTGGTTCATTGATCTGGATCTACACGCGGAACAACATGCTTCTCCGGTTGAGTATTCTCGGTATCCTTATTGAGCTCAGTTTAACGCAAAATATTGAAGGAAGCTGGAACCAATGGCTTTGGAATTTATCTCCTGTGCCGTGGATGTATAAATTGTACTATCTGCAGTATCTGTTCATCGTCATACCCGGTACGATTGCCGGCGACCTTATCTACGGCTGGATCAATACACCGCAAGGGGAATCTGTTGAAACGGAAGGTGTGTCGCGAAGCGGAATGCTTGCTCTCTTTCTGATCATGAGTGCGTTGCTTGTTGTTACGGTGGCCGGTCTGTTCTCAAGAAATGTGATAGCAACGATCGGTACCGACATTCTCATTTTCGTAGCGGGTTTCGTTATCCTTCAGAAAGCGCTCAATTCAACCGAACGTCTTTATAAAACAATATTCAACTGGGGTTCATTCTGGCTGATGCTCGGATTCTTTTTTGAAGCGTACGAAGGGGGGATCAAAAAAGATCATCCGACCATGAGTTATTATTTTGTAACGACCGGTCTTGCTATGTACACCTACATTGCATTTTCCATTTTCGCGGATAGGTTTAAGAAATCAAGATATATCGCACTGCTGATCGACAATGGCAAAAATCCGATGATTGCGTATGTCGCCGGCAACATCCTTGTTCTGCCCATTCTTTCGTTGACATCGCTTTCCACGGTGTTACATTATTTAACGGTATCTCCCTGGCTTGGATTTGTGAAAGGTCTCATCTTCACCCTGCTGGTGGCACTCTCGACAAGTTTCTTCACAAAAAAGGGATTATTCTGGCGGACATAAATAAATAATTGGACTGTTAAATCCCAACGCAGCGGATCAATCAGAGACAGTGATAGCTTAATAGTATCTGTAATTTCCTTCCAAATCTGACGAAAATCAGCAATTATCGAAAAACTACTCAATGATGTAGTTGAAATTAGTTCCGTTGAGTCGAATATTAGATACATAAATATCCGATTAGGTCATCAAACTATCATTACCCTCCAATTTTCATTGAAACAAATTAAAATATCTATTCATAATAAATCAAAAGGAGTACATATGAAGAAAACTATTCTGTTTTCTTTTTTCATGTTACTGTTCGGACTGATGTTTATTAGCACGACGGAAACACATGCTCAAAGCTCGCTGACAAAAGTATGGCTCGATACAGCCGGAACATATATCAACGGCGTTGCGGTTGGTCCGCAGTGGTTTAAAAAAGCAACCACCGGCAATAACGTGCGCGGTATGGCATACAATCCCGTAACAGGTCACGTACTTGTTGCGAGCCGTGATTCTGCCTACAATTGTATTATGATTCTTAATGGAGCAACCGGTGATACACTTGGTCGTTTAAATATGAGCGGCATAGATACAGCATCGGCAACTCGTGGTGTCTTACTGTTCAACCGGGTCGCTGTTTCGAATGATGGAAAGATTTATTCCACCAATCTTCAAACATCTATCAATGCCATCCAAAGAATGAAGATTTATCAATGGGATAATGAAACTGCACCTGCGCGAGTTGCTTATGTCGATGGTGCACCGGCGCTGAAATGGTCAGTTCCTGCAGGCGTTCCATGGATGAAAGCAAGTGGCGACCTGGTACGCGGAGTTGCTTTGTCTCCGGATGGATCAAAGCTCTATGTAGCGTCCCGTGAAACAGGATATAATGCCGTGGTTATCGTTAACACTGCAACGGGCGACACAATTGGAAGATTGGATAATACCGGAATTTCCGGCGGCGACAATATTATCAGCAGGGTTGGCGTTTCCGGAGACGGCAAGGTGTATCTTTGTAATCTTCGTGTGACACCGACTAAAGTGAATACTTTTAAAATATATTATTATGCATCGGACACCTCGAAACCTGTCGTAGCCTTTTCGGATTCTGTTTATGGAAGACAAGGTGACGCTCTTGCAGTTGTTGGTAGCGGAGCATTAACATTTGTTTATGTCGGCGGTAACGGAGTACCATCGGGTGCCAGTGGCACATATGTGCATATCTTCCAGGCTTCTACCGACAATAACGACACGTTGACTCTTGTTCGCGCTGTGAAAGCGGATGGATATTCTGGAGCATTAGGGCTTGGTCCGAATACAACAGGACTTGGAGCATTCTGGATCAATACTAGCGGAAGGCATGCTGCACTGTACGATACAAGCGGTGTGAAACTGGATTCAATTCAAGGTACGGTATTAGGGACAGGAGTGACGACTGCAAAACCCTTCACAATTTTAGGAAACAAATATATCCTCGGATATGATTACACGGCGAAAAAAGGATATTTAGTTGATGTCCGATACTCCGGGATAAATGCCCAGTCGGCATTGATCACTCCGGCATCCGGAGCAAATGCAAATGGTAATGGTACCGGTGATGTACTTTATAATCCAAAGGACACAACGATTCTTGTCTTTGGGACGAATAATGGTATATACGTCTATAGTTTACGACCGGCATTACCTGGCGTGCGTCAGGGAGACGCTTTAGCAGTCTCTGGTACGGGAACGAATAGATATGTATACGTCGGTGGAAATATTGCAGTTTCTGCCGGAACATATGTCAATACGTTTAATGCAAATACGGATACGACACTTGTTCTTTATAAATCAATCTTTACAACCGCATATCCCGGTGCATTAGGTTTTGGTCCGGTAGCGGACGGATTCGGAAAATTTTGGATCAATCGTTCCGGCAATGCGGCGGTATTGTATGATACAACCGGATCGCCGCTGGATACCGTAAGCACGGGTATCGTTGCCAGTGGTGCTTCGACTGCACATTATTTTGAATTCAACGGTCGAAAATTTTTAGGAATGATTGTTACCGGCAGCACGCCTCCTTCAATCTTGAATGTTGTTGATATCACGAACAGTAAATCAAAATTTGTCGTTGCCAAAGATACTCTTGGCAGCGTTGCAAATGCAAACGGAACAGCAGAAGTATATTTTGTTCCCGGTGATACTGCGTTGATATCGTTAACAACCAATAACAGCATTAAAAAATCCGGCATACGTTCTTCGAATGCTTCCTTTACTTTTATCAGCCGGTCACCATATGTTCCTAAAACCGGTGAAGCTGATACGGTATTAGTCAAGGTTTTGTCGATGGCTCCCTTGTCGGCTGTGAATATGACTGTGAACGGTTACAAAACTGCTTCAAGCGATCTAAGTGCGGATGAAAATAGCACTGTTACAATGTCGCATACCGCAGATCAAGTCTTTAGCGGAGTTATTCCGGCATCGTATAATAGAAATGGACGCAGAATTAATTATTCGGTCAGCAGTAATAGTGCAGCGGGTGTTGTTTCCCAATCCGCTGTTTTTTCCGGATACTTTGCAGGGACCACGCTTCTTTCCTATAAAGGCGGACCGAGAGATATCGATTCAACCGGTTTTTTAATGTGGAGCCAATACGCAATTCGAGTGGCAGGTGTTGTAACGAGAGAAGACAGTATTGCTCAGGTAATTAATCTGGATGTTGTTGTGCAGGATTCATTGGGTGGAGCTACAATTTTCAGTCCGCTATATAATGGTGTGACGGGATTGAAAGTAACACGCGGAAAAAAATATGAAGTAGAAGGAAAGATTGCTGCAAACTCCGGGAACTTCCAGATTCGTGAACAAGCCACAGGACATCCGACTCCAAAATTTGTCGATCTTGGTCCCGGCGTTGCTCCGACACCGGTAAGGATCACACTGAACGATCTGAAGTATCTCGGACGCGGCGAAGAGTTGGAAAATGTTCTTGTTGAGATTCTGAATGTGAAGCCGACTGTTTCCTCGCTCCCTTGGCCCGATCTTGCGGCAGCGAGCACCGGCACAAACATGACAGTGACCGATAACGGAACAGATAGCGTGACCATGCGTGTCTATCATAACAAGAGCGATCTACGCGGAACAGTGATGCCGTTCCCTTGGAAAAAAGTGATTGGTATTGCCGGTCAATTTGACGCTACGGCAGTGAAAGATTCGTTCTATCAGTTCAATCCCCGGGATCGGGCTGACTTTACTCTTCTCCCGACACTTCCGCTCACGTTTGAGCCGAACAATGTTGAATATGCGTTCGTTGATTTCAGCGGTGCAACAGCAACACGGGTTCCGAATCCGCAGGTTGGCGGCATCAACACCAGCACAAATGTGATGAAAGTGGTAAAAGGGGCCGGAGACCCATGGGCCGGTTCGTATCTTACGCTGCTCTCTCCGATCCAATGGGGCGACAGAAGAACATTTTCCGTAAAGGCATATATGCCGAAAGTCGGATCGAAACTTCTCTTTAAGGTGGAAAATCTCTCTAACGGTGCGATCAACATGGAGAAGGAAGCCGTTTCGACCGTTGCTAATGCATGGCAGGAATTCACTTTTGATTTCACCACAATTGATACAAGCAAAACGTATCAAAAAATTGTTATCATTGGCGACCTTGGAACAGTGGGCGATGGTTCGGCAAACTTTACGTACTTGATCGATGATATTAATTTGATCAAAAGTGTTCCCGTTCTGCCGCTGGACTTCGAATTGAACTCGATCAATTATATTTTCACCGATTTTGACGGCGGAGCAGCGACCAGAATTGTAAATCCGCAAAGCAATGGTATCAATACAAGCGTTTTTGTGGGCAAGATGGTGAAAAGTGCTGGTCAGGTGTGGGGCGGTTCATACCTCTCGCTGGCCGGACCGATGAATTTTTCGGCGAACAAAATATTTTTAGTAAAAGTATTCATGCCCAAAGTGGGAGCGAAGTTACTTCTGAAGGTGGAGAACCAAACGGACGGCGCTGTTAGCTTTGAACGCGAAGTGATAGGGACCGTAGCAAACGCATGGGAAGAACTGAAGTTTGATTTCAGTGCGATCGATACCAGCAAGCGATATCAGAAACTGGTATTTATCTTTGACAACGGCACGATGGGAGATGGTTCAGCGAACTTCACGTATCTGTTCGATGATATCCGTCTGTTGCCGCCGCCACCGGTTATTCCGTCTGCTCAACCTGTCTTCCCGTTGTGGGCAAAGACCAAGGCAGCCGGTACATTCCCGCTCTCGTATATCAATGCAGGAAACTATGAACGCGGTATGGCTGCGGGTGTTGTTGATGGTAAAAAACGAGTATTTGTCGTTTCCCGCTCCGGCGGACCGAAGATTATTTCGTATGATGCAGTTACCGGCGACAGCGTCGGGGTATTGTTCCAGAGTGCAACACCGACCAGCGGAACATTCCCGCTGAACGCTGTGGAAGTATCGGATGACGGCGTGATCCTTGCGTGCAACATGACGACGGATGCAGCGGCATCAAACTTTAAGGTATACCGCTGGAACAAAGAGACCGACTCCGTAAAAACGGTTATTGATTATAACGGTGCGGGACTTCCGGCAGCATCACGGATAGGCGATATGATGAGTGTCTACGGCAAAGCGTCGGACAACACATTAACACTGTATGCTGCAGTTTCCGGACAGGCAAATGTTGTTAAGTTCAAGACCACTGATAACGGAAAGACATTTACGCCATCGATCATTGTGCTGAACAACGGTGCAATGGGAACACAGTCGAATGTCGTCCGCCATTCAGACGGATCGCTGTATGTAAAATCATACGGAAAGAAATTGACGCGTCATGACTCAACCGGTGTTATGATCGATTCGATCTCCGGCGGAATTGTCGGAACCGATGTAACAAATATCAAGGCAGTCGATCGTAAAGGACAACGGTATATCATCTGCTACTATCCGAATGACGGAACCAATGTTACCGATGAACGCTTTACTGTTGTTAATGTTACCAATCCGCAAAATCCATTGGTGGAATTATTCTCACCCTCCATCGGAAATGTGATCAACGGCAACGGTACCGGCGCGGTGGATGTAATTACGCAGGATTCCAACACTGTCTTTTTCATGCTCGGGACGAACAACGGAATTGCTGCATTCACTCCGGATCCGATGGTTGTAGTAAAATCACTGGATACCTTGTCCTATATTACGTCTAAAAATCTTCTGAAGAATCCGTATGGCAAAGGATTTATCGCCGGCGTGAATAGTTACGGTGATATCGGAAAATATCAACGGTTCGACTTTAAGAAACAGGATATTCTCGGTGCGTTCACACTCTATTTCGGATACAAACAGATCGTAGGCGCACCCGATACTCTGCAGGTTGTAGTGCGGTCAGTTGATTCCACCGTGGGTGCACCCAAAACACTCTTGCAGTCAATGATGCTCACTGCCGACATGATGGATACGACAAAACAAGGCAATACGTTTATCCTTCCGTCGCCGATCAAATTGCTCGGTCCTGTATTCATCGGTTTTGAATGGTCAAAAACCGGGAATGATACATTCGCAGTCTATACCGACAAGAACGGTGAAGGAAACCTTGCCGGCCGTGCATGGGAACGCTTCAGCGATTCGTCCTTTAATGATTTCGGTACGAAACTGAATCCTTCCTTCTCGTGGGATCTTGATGCAGATCTGCATGTTGCTGCATACTACAAGAAAGGTACTACGACCGGTGTTATCTCGGAACATTCTGCGATCCCGACACAATACGCACTTGAACAGAATTATCCGAATCCTTTCAATCCTTCAACCACGATCCGCTTCGCACTCCCGAAAACATCGCGTGTGCGGATGATGGTCTATGATATTCTTGGCCGCGAGGTTCGTGCATTGGTGAATTCGGATCTTGATGCCGGAACGCACCATATCGTGTGGGATGGAAAGAACAATTATGGAGGGCAGGTCGCGACCGGTATGTATATCTACCGTATCGAGGCAGGATCCTTCATCTCAACAAAGAAAATGATGTTGTTGAAATAAATACGGTCATGATCAATTCGACAAGCCTCCGGAATGAACAAACCGGAGGCTTGTCTGCTTTAAAAACATTGATTCGAATTGTACGTTCAGTTTGTCAATGATCGTGCAGCATAATATTCTTAAGGGGAACCTCCATGGGTAAATTATTTTTACCATTATTTTTCCTGAGTACATTGCTCTCCGCACAAACAGCCGAATGGCTGAATCCGTATCCGACCGGTGCGGAATTACGGAAAGTAAAAGTACTTCCGAACAATACGATCTATGTTGGGGGGGAAGGATCAACGCTACTCACCTCGAAAGATTCCGGGAAAACATGGAACGTGCAAGTGCTGAGCAGTACGAAAGGTTCGCGTATCAATGGTATCAGTTTTAGTCAGCCGGATACCGGTTGGCTCTGCTCAAGTACCGGCGATATCTACCGGACTACGAACGGAGGATCGACATTCTTATCCGTCATGCAATTTCCGGGAAGGGATCTCGGGGATATATCCGTGCCGTATTCATCGAACATCGTTATCTGCGCGGACAGTGGAAAGATTATACGCAGCTCCGATGCCGGAACTACCTGGTACACCATTCAAACACCAAGTACGGAGTGGCTGTATTCTCTGACATTTCTTGATTCGTCGGTCGGTTTTGTTTGCGGTGATAAAGGTGTGCTGATGATGACGAACAATGCAGGCGCAAAATGGTCTTTGGTGAACATCGGAGGCTCAACGGCGAATTTCCGCGGTATCCATTCGCGGAAGGATACTCTTGTCCTTTCCAGCGCAAGTGGCGGGCTGTTCGTCTCGGCGAACCGGGGGGTCTCATTCACGGCTATTAATTCACCCGAAACGGGCGGATCGTTCAATTCCATCACCTTTGCCGGTGATAAAACCATTTTTACCGGATCGAATCTTGGCAAAGCATACCGCAGCACAAATTTCGGTCTTTCATGGTCGGTGATGCCTTCTAAAACAGGTCCAACAAACTGGCTCTTCGGATGCGATGCATCGTCGCCATCGTTTGCGGCATTCGTCGGACGCGCAGGAACTGCCATGGTCACACAGCCGGGAAAAGATTCCCTCCGTCAGACGGTTAATTTCACATCGGAGACGTTCCGCGTGATCCAGCGTGTCGGCAAAACAATCTTCGCCGGCGGTATTGGCGGAGTGCTGTTCCGCTCTGCGGATAACGGCGTGTCATGGAAATCGACCACGCTACCTTCAGGCGTTCAAACAATGAGCTGCATGAAACTTGTTTCCACAAGGATTGCAGTCATTGCCGGTTCAGCAGGAAAGATAAATTATTCAAGCGATGCCGGTGAAACATGGACCGGTCAAACATACACCACATCACGGTTCTGGGGGATCGACGTGAAGTACGGATTAGGACTTGCCGTCAACACGGTAGGCAATATCTACCGTTCTACGAATGGCGGTGTATCGTGGACAGTGGCGTCATCAATTGGGAATATCTATATCTATTCTGTTTCGATCGTTGATTCGTTGACGGCATTTCTCTGTACCGGTCAACAGGCGTTTCAAGTCTATAAAACGACCGATGCCGGAACATCGTGGTTTCCCGTCTTTACGGCAACGGATAATCTTTTCGGGATCAGTTTTGTTAACCAAACGAACGGAGTTGTGGTCGGTGATAAGGGACAGATCTTTGTCACGTATGATGCCGGAGCATCGTGGATCGACCAGCGGCAGGATACATTAATCGATCTCCGGGCTGTTACGTGGTACGATAAGACGATCGTTGCCGGCGGTTTGAACGGTATCATGCTTAGTTCTACTGATAATGGAGAAACATTCCACCAGATGAACTCGCCGACCGGATCGACGATCTTTTCTGTTGACATGGCCGCTCCGGTGAACGGAACGAATTATATTTTGGCAGCCGGTGAATCCGGAAATATGTTCCGTTTTGCATACTCCGTAACGGCACTCCGTTCGGACGGGAACGATCGTCCGTTGCCGGCGTCATTCGCACTTGCTCAGAATTATCCGAATCCGTTCAATCCCTCAACGGTTATCACGTACTCGGTTCCGAACGGCATGAAAGGCACCAACGTTACCCTAAGAGTATTTGATGTGTTGGGGAATGAGGTAGCAATATTGGTGAACGGACAGCAACCGCCGGGTCAATACTCCACGACGTTCAATGCCGCATCATTATCAAGCGGAATATACTTCTACCGTCTGCAGGCCGGGAAAAGTTTTTTGGTGAAGAAGATGATGCTGTTAAAATAAGTTCTATAACAATGTAGTTTTCAGCCGTAAAATATTTGTGTGAAAGAACAATTCGTTTCCGGAAGATCATTTTTTTTATCACACACCACTCCATATGACTTTTTGCAGAATAGCTCTCCTGTATCTCTTGTGTTACGCTGCGGCCGGTGCACAGCAATTGAATGATTCTCTCTCACTCCGTCTTTCGGCGATCAGAACGAAATATAAATTGTCCGGCATATCCGTAGCACTGATCAGGAACAATACTATCCTTGCCGTGGGGAGCGCCGGACTTGCCGATATCTCACGTTCAATTCCGGTCACGGATAGTACTCTGTACCGTATCGCATCGATCTCAAAAACTGTTGCGGCAACCGCTCTCATGCAGCTGTATGAACAGGGAAAATTCAGACTGGATGATGATGTGAGTTCCTCTATGGGATTTTCTTTGCGGAATCCGAATTATCCGAATGATGCAATTACGTTCCGCATGGTGTTATCCCATACCGCCGGTATTGTTGACGGCTCAGGATATAATGGGTTCCTTTCCGCAACAGGTTCTAATCCTGTTCCGCCCATTTCTTCCGTACTGCTGCCAAACGGCGCATACTATACTTCAGACATGTGGCTCAATCGTAAACCGGGAACATATTTCACATATACGAATATGGGTTTCGGTGTCGTCGGCACTCTTGTCGAACGAATCTCCGGCGAGCGTTTCGATCAGTATTGTATAAAACATCTCTTCCGCCCGCTAGGTCTTGGAGCAAGTTTTAACGTTAGCGATTTGCTTAATATCAATAACCTTGCGGTTCTCTACCGTACCTCGGCCGGGTTGTGGGTTGCACAGGCGGATAATTACAAAGGAGTTCAGCCGGCACCGCGCGATCTCAGCGGCTACGTGATCGGTTCAAACGGTTCCCTTTTCGGTCCGCAAGGAAATCTGCGCATCTCGGCAAAGGACCTTGCAACATTCATGATCGCACGGATGAACGGGGGATTCGCTAACGGTTTCCGCATTCTGAACGATTCCACAGCTCAATTGATGAACACGCCTGTATGGACATACAATGGTACGAACGGTGATAATTATTACGGACTTTTCCGATGCTGGGGTCTGGGAACGCATATCACTACCAATACGGCGAAAGGGGACATTGTCATCAGCGGAAAGACGATGGCCGGTCATCCCGGCGAAGCGTACGGACTCATCAGCGACGCTTACTACGATGTGAACAAGAGCGGGATCGGGATCGTATTTTTAACGAATGGAAGGGACGGTTCGTATGTGTTCGGTGCGAGCAGCGCGTTCTATGATGTGGAAGAAGCGGTTTTTGCTGCATCCAATGATTTTATTAAATCTGCGGCAACAGCAGTTTTGGAACGCAACAATATTCCTGCTTCCCGTTTTGCACTGATGCAGAATTATCCGAATCCGTTCAATCCGTCAACGACAATTGAATGCACTGTGCCGAAAACAGGACGGGCAATAGTGAAAATATTTTCCGTTATTGGAGAAGAGATAACAACGCTGTTCGACGGCGAAGTGCAGGGAGGAGTTCGGTATACAATGGAATTCAACGCTTCCAAAGGAGCAACTGCTGCCGGAGTATATCTGTTGCAGCTTGAAAATGCCGGGAATGTTCAGAGAAAAAAAATTATGCTTCTTAAATAATGCGGATCACTTTAAAAATAATCATTCTCTCTGTTGCGATCCTGTTCGGCTGCAGCAAACCTGATCCGAAAATCACCATTGAGTTTTGGACCCTTCAGCTTTCCCCGGCGTTCAATGATTACTTCAATGCTTTAATATCGACATACGAACAGGAACATCCGGGTATCCGCATCCGTTGGGTCGATGTTCCGTACGATGCGGCGATCCAAAAACTTCTTTCTTCTGCCGTTGCCGGGAACGCACCGGATGTTGTCAATCTCTCTGCCGATTTTCTCTCGAAGTTCCACGGGATGGGAGCTCTTGCCGATCTGACGAGCGAGGTGAAGCAGAGCGGTTATCATTTCCTCCCGAATGCTGTTGAACTCTGTACATTCGATTCAGCGGTCGTTGCATTGCCGTGGTATCTCAATACATATGTTGTCCTTTATAACAAAGACCTTCTGCGGAAAGCAGGTTTTTCTCCGTCTGATGTTCCGAAAACATTTGACGAATTGACAGTATTCATCAAAACATACAAACAAAGATCGGGGAAGTATGCGTTCTTCTGGAATATCGGCAAGGATAGTTATCTGCCGATGATGTTCGGTTCGGAAGGGATAGAGATGACCAACGAAAGTATGACGGAAGCAGCTTTTAATTCTGCGGAGGGTATTTACCATATCGATCAATGGGTGCAATTATATAAACAAGGATACCTGCAAAGCGAATCGATCATTAAACCGGGATCGACAATTGTTGAAGCGTATCAGTCCGGTCAGGTAGCCATGATCTTTACCGGTCCTGTATTTTTGCAGCGGATCAAGACAAACGCGCCGGGCATTTATGCTCATACGGAAGTTACTCCGCCTATCGTGGGTGTTACCGGAAAACATGAACTTGCTGCAATGTCCATTTCCGTTCTTTCCACAACTGCTCATAAACAAGAATCTGCCGATTTTGCTCTCTTCGTCACAAATCCGAAGAATCAATTGGCCTTCAGTAAACTGACGGCTACATATCCTTCGGTTGTTGAGGCGCTGCAGGATTCATTTTTCAGGATGCAGGATGGTTCGTTAATGACCAAAGCCCGGAGTCTTGGTGCAAAGGAATTACCAAACGCCGGAAGATTGCGGAACTATCTGCTGCATCAGGATTTTGACAAATTGCGTGATTCGTTCGACGAGGCTGTCCAGCGTGCGTGTTTGAAGAATGTCTCGACGAAAGATGCGCTGGACAAAGCGGCGAATGAATGGAATGAGATTTTGACTGATCGCTAATATCCAATGAATAAAATAACATCATATATATTTATTTTCCCTGCCGTATTCCTGCTATCTCTATTTATCATCTTTCCGATGCTGGAAGTGGCCTATTTTAGTCTCCTCAAATACTCTTTTTTCGGACCGAATGAATTTATAGGATTTGAGAATTATTCAAGATTGTTCGCTGACAGTAATTTCTGGTGGACCCTGTTCAATTCTCTTCTGTATGTCCTTGTCACCCCCGTGCTGATGGTCGTATCATTGGTCTTCGCGCTGAGCATCCGGAATTCCATGCGCAGCGCCAAAGTTCTCCGGCTCTTCTTTTTTCTTCCGGTGATCACGCCGATTGTCGTTGTCGGCATCATGTGGAAATGGATCTTCACGGAAGAGAGCGGATTGTTCAATTATATTCTCTCACTGATTGGAATAGGCAACGTTCCATGGCTGACGGATTATCCGACGAATGTTCTGAGCGTGATGATCTTGACGGTCTGGCGCGGATTTGGGTATTATATGATGATCCTGCTGGCAGGGATGGCTCTCATACCAAAGGAAATTGAAGAGGCCGGGATTCTGGACGGAGCAAATCCGTTCCAACAGGTTATCCATATCATTTTGCCGAATCTGAAACCGACCCTTCTATTTATCTTTGTCGTCTCGTCATCCTCGGCAATAAAACTCTTTACCGAACTGTATGTTCTGATTCCCGGCGTACCGATGAACAATAAAACGCTGGTGGCATATCTGTACCGGCAGTCGTTTGAACGGTTCGATTTCGGTTATGGATCTGCGCTTGCGGTTGTCATCTTCATCATAACATCGGTATTCTCCTATGCAAACATTAAAATGATGGAACGGCAATGATGAAATATATCCGATATTGCATCCTTGCCGTTGGCGCCGGCATCGCGGTGACGCCGTTTCTCTGGCTTCTCAGCACGTCGTTCAAAGGGGCCGAGGAACTGTTCGCTTATCCCCCCGCAATTATTCCGTCCGTTATTGTTTGGGAGAACTATTCCGGCTTGTGGAATGCTGTTCCGCTGGGAATATATTTTATCAACACCATTGTTGTTACAATCATATCAGTCGTTCTGAATGTTCTATTATCATCCCTGGCAGGATTTGCATTGGCTCGGCAACACTTTAAATATAAACAGACGGTGTTCTATCTGATCGTTGCATCCTTATTGATCCCCAAAGAGGTCATCCTCCTGCCTTTGTACACGATCGTCTTAAAAATGCATCTGGCTGATAGTCTGGCCGGTGTGATCATTCCTTTCCTTGTGGATGGGATGGGGATATTCATGATGCGCCAGGCGTTCCTTTCAATCCCGAAAGAGATCGAGGAAGCCGGGATCATGGATGGCGCTTCACCGTTCGTGCTGTGGTGGAACGTGATGCTTCCAATGACGAAACCGATGATGGCAACACTCACCATTTTCACATTCATTGCAAGCTGGGGGGATTTTCTCTGGCCGTTGGTCGTTCTCAAATCTCCCGAACATTTCACTCTGCAAGTCGGACTAAGCTATTTGATGGGAACATTTGTTGATAATTTCCGCTACGTGGCGGCTGGCGGCATCCTTTCCATTATCCCGGTCATTATCATCTTCATTTTTATGCAAAAATATTTTGAACGGGGACTTTTTGCCGGTAGCGGGAAATAAAAGATCGTCGGTATGCAGCAAGGAATGTTTCATCTGTAAATCACATCATAAGTCATAAGTTTGAAAAATACCGTTCCTGTCGGTAAAACATCATAGCAAAATATCTCCTGTTACTGTATGTGAAAGAATGATCTCCCATCATTCATTTTCTGACCGCACTGGTACCTGCATAGCTATGATTTTTGCAATACAATCATTTCAAGCCGGAGGCTGTCATCCCGGTGGTATTGTCTGAAGTTCATCTATTCTCTGCAATATTATCAGCCATTTTTTGCAATATGATTCTCAGAGAATAGTCATTATATTTTTTATCATACATCATTCACTTGTCTCTAATAGAAGGAGCCGTTCTGTGAAAGCCCACGATTTTCTTACCATCCGCGATATCACCAAAGAAGAAATGCATGAAACTTTCGCCATCGCACGCGACATGAAGGCCGACCGCACCAAATATGCTGAAGCGTTGAAAGGAAAAGCACTTGCACTCATTTTTGAAAAACCGTCGCTGCGCACCCGAACATCTTTCGACATCGGCATTCAGCAGCTGGGCGGATTTTCGCTCTATCTTTCTCCTAATGAGATCAGTCTCGGCAAACGCGAATCAGTCTATGATGTGGCAAAAAATCTCGAACGGATGGTACAAGGAGTCATGATCAGAACATTCGCGCATCAGATAGTCATTGATTTTGCAAAACACGCATCCATACCTGTGATCAACGGACTGACCGATTATTCGCATCCGTGCCAGGCGATGGCGGATTTTCTGACGATACTGGAAAAGAAAAAGAAATTAGAAGGGCTGAAAGTTGCCTACGTCGGTGACGGGAACAACGTAGCCCATTCACTGATGTTTGCCGGCGCGCGGCTTGGCGTTCATGTTTCGATTGTGTGTCCTCCTGATTTTGAACCGAATGCAGTTGCAATGCAGCAGGCTGTTGAGGATGCAAAGGCAACCGGTGCTGTGATCGAAATAGTACACGATCCTGTTGCCGGTGTGAAGAATGCTGACGTGATCTACACCGATACGTGGGCATCGATGGGACAGGAAAGCGAAGCGGAAGCGCGGAAAAAAATATTCCATCCGTATCAGGTGAACGCAGCATTGATGTCGCATGCGAAGAGCGATGCCTTGTTCATGCATTGTCTTCCGGCGCACCGCGGCGACGAAGTGACGGATGAAGTGATCGATTCTAAGCAATCGGTTGTATTCGACGAAGCGGAGAATCGTCTGCATGTGCAGAAAGCGATCATGTATCAGTTGATGAAGAATGTGAAATAATGACAAAAACAGCACTCATAGCGATCGGCGGAAATTCTCTCATCCGGGCCGGTGAACGCGGAACGATTGATGAACAATTGAAGAATGCACATGCTACGGCACGCTGCATTGTGCAAATGGTTGCTCACGGTTGGCGCATTGTCATCACGCATGGCAACGGACCGCAGGTCGGAGCCGCGCTGTTGCGGTCGGAACGGGCAGCCGGAGAAGTGTATACACATCCGCTCGATGTATGCGTTGCAACAACGCAAAGCGAGATCGGCTACATTATCCAGCGAGCCATGGAATTTGAACTGCGCGAGATCGGTCTGCTGACACCCGTGATGACCGTACTGACGCAGGTGAAAGTGGATGAAAATGATCCTGCGTTCAAAAATTCTACAAAGCCGATCGGTCCGTTCTATTCTAAGGCAGAAGCAGAAGAAAAGCAGCGGAGTCTCGGGTGGCACATTATTGAGGATGCCGCGCGCGGATACCGGCGAGTTGTCCCTTCGCCGGAACCGGTGGAAGTGTTTGAACAGGAAATTATCAGAAAGATACTCGACCTGAATATGATCGTCATTGCCGTCGGCGGAGGCGGAATTCCCGTGATCGAACGCGACAAGTATCTGGTTCTTGGCAGGGAAGCGGTGATCGATAAGGACCGCGCCTCTGCACTTCTCGCAACCGGACTTGGTGCCGATCTTTTTGTGATCAGCACCGATGCAGAAAAAGTGTTCGTCGATTTTAAGAAGCCGACACAACGTGGTATCGATAAAATCACTGCTGATGAATTACAAAAACACTACGACGAGGGACAATTTCCTGCCGGCAGCATGGGACCGAAGGTTCAGTCTGCGATCCGGTATCTGCGCAACGGCGGGAAAGAGGTCATCATCACCTCATACGAATTTTTAATAGATGCGTTGGACGGCAAAGCGGGTACGCATATTGTTCCATAACATTTTGAGAGTGAGCAAAGCATGAAACTACAGCATGTCATTGAATCGCAGCAGTTCACCGTTCCGTTGCTGATGGAACTGTTCGACCGGACACGCCGCATGGAAAAGATCGTTGCCCGCGGCGGTACGCAGGACTATGAACACAAGGTCATGGCGACATTATTCTATAAATCGTCCACGCGGACCAGGTTCTCGTTCGAGTCCGCAATGTACCGTCTTGGCGGCCGGGTATTATCCACGGAAAACGGAAAGGAATTCTCTTC
>CAJBTU010000168.1 GCA_903958625.1 uncultured Ignavibacteriota bacterium
CCTGCCTGCGGCAGGCAGGTGTGAACTCCGTGGTGAATATTATTTGTAAAATAAAACAGGGACGGACTGCCGTCCGTCCCTACATATATTCTCCGCGTTCTCAGCGTCCTCTGCGGTGAGCCCCTACATAGATTCTCCGTGCCCTCCGTGAACTCCGTGGCGAATGTTCTTTATCTCATCAACACCATCTTCTTCGTCTCAACAAAATTTCCCGAACGCAATTGGTAGAAATAGATTCCGCTCGTCAAATGCGAAGCATTGAACGGAATGTCATAATCACCGGCGTCCATCTTCCCGTTCAGCAGCACGGCCACTTCTTTTCCAAGGATATCGAATATTCTTAATGACGTAACATTCGATGCCGGAATGGTGAACGAGATGTTCGTCGTCGGATTGAATGGATTCGGATAGTTCTGATGCAGCACAAATTGAACAGGAATTGTCTGATCTTGTTTCACTCCCATTGTCTGTGTTAACAGCACCGTACCGGTGGCAAGATCGCACAGGAAGAATTTTCCTTTCACCCAGGTGCTTTGGTTGCTCGACATCTGATACTGCTGGGTGTAGGCGGCCGCCCAGTAGACCTTGCTGGTATCAAATCCGAACGGACCGAACCATCCATACTTTTGATCGGCAATGGAAAGTTCGATGCGGAATGTTAACGTATCAGGAATCGGCAAGCGACGGAACGTTTTTCCGCCGGCAATTTCGGCATTGGCGATCACCGTTGCACTGGAGGCAACGGTTGAATAATTGGTGATCGGTTTCAACTGTTTAAGCCAATCAACGTACCCCTGGTCCAGAATATTTGTTTTTGAACCGGACGATTGAATTGAAATTGACTGGCCGGAAGAATTATTGTTGACCGTATAGGCAAACTCCCATGAACGCGATTTTCCCAGCGTATCAACCTCCCACCCGGAGATCCTTCGGAGCACTTTATCCGCAATAAGATTCTTCGCAAGGCTGTCGGCAATGGTTATTGTTTCCGAAAAGGTCTTCGGCGAAAAACTCATAAAAGTAAGATTGAAATTTGTTTTGGAACCATTGTTGATAACAATCGAGTCGGCAAACGCCACGACATCAACTCCCTTATCAGGATCAAGATTGCCGTCATGATCAACATCCTTGACGGCGATAGGCCAATAGGTTCCGTTGCTCATATTGGGAACCGAGTAGGTTCCGTTACTATTGACATTTGCCCAGCCGGCAAACGGAGGCGGACCATTCTTTCCCTCATCTTTCATGATGTTGACATTCGCAAGACCAACGATCGATCCCTCGGGAGAGATCCCCGTCGATCCCGATAGAACGGTTCCGCTCACTGAGTACGGAGCAAAATCCGCACCGGTGGTAAAATAATAAACAACCGGCGACGAAAGAATTGCGCCGGATTTTGCTTTCATATAAATGAACGCGATGAAATACGAACTATTCGGTTTCAGCACAACGTTTGCATACATCGTTTTTTGATCGGCGCTGTATCCAGAGGAACTGACGCTGTCGATATTGGCATAGGACGTATTGTCCCCGTTTACTTTCAGTGCAACAGTATCGATCGCTTCGCTGAAGGTGATGCTTATTGTCGTTATCAGCGGAACATTCTTTGCATTATTTGCAGGCACCGTTGAGACAACACTCATCTGAGCAAAAATAAGAGATGGAATAAGGAGAAGGAAAACGAAACGCAGAGATTTTTTCATTGAGACCCCGAAAGAAATGTTAAATAAGAGAAAAGTATTTCTGGTTTGCTGCAGTCAACATCTGTATGCCATTAACCCGCTTGAAGTGCTGAAACAGCAAACACTGTCATGAGAGCTAACAAGATCCGGATAAGAAATTTTTACCGGAGAGGAATGTTAGAGAGAGTCCTGCCCTGAAAGACTGCTCATATTTACTTTTTTAAATTATACCTTTTTCCGGGTGATGTCAAGAAACGGCCGTCACATATGGGAGTATTTGGTCTTGATTCAATGGGATTCGCGTAAGACAATAAAAATCTTTATTCTTCTCGCATTTTTAGTATATTCCCAAAACAATTTTTCTCACCCTATCTATAATAACACCTATGATCCTTTCCGATAAAAAGATCCTTGAAGAGATGAAAAAGGGAACAATCGTCATATCGCCGTTCAGCAGGAAGTATCTCGGCTCTAACAGTTATGACGTGCATTTAGGTAAGGATCTGGCAATGTATGAACACGAGATACTCGACGCAAAAGTGCATAATAAGGTTCGCCACTTCGGAATCCCGAAGGAAGGCTTGATTCTTGTGCCGAGCAAATTATATCTTGGCGTAACGGAAGAATACACCGAATCCCATGCGCATGTTCCGTTCCTGGAAGGGAAAAGTTCCATCGGCAGACTGGGGATCGATATTCATGCTACGGCCGGAAAAGGGGATGTCGGCTTCTGCAATACCTGGACGCTCGAGATTTCCGTTCGACAGCCGGTAAAAGTCTATGCCGGAATGCCTATAGGACAACTGATCTATTTTGTCGTTGACGGTGACGTGGAAGTTCTCTATAACCGGAAGAAAAATGCAAAATACAATAAACGGACAAACAAACCGGTTGAGTCCATGATGTGGAAGAATTTCAAAAAATAAATTCCGCCGCCCATATCATTGTAAAAAAATTTATGCGGATGAATATCCGCATTTGTTTTGCCTCTCTCCTCTTTTTGCGTTACTTTCTCTTATCAATTTCTTCTCCACAATCATTGAGGTTCCCATGAAACGCATTTTTTCACTGATCATTCTTACCGCATGCGCAGCGATCTTTGTGCAATCACAAACCAAGCGTCCTCTCCAGCTGGAGGATATGTTCAATATCCAGCGCGTCAGCGATCCGCAATTGTCTCCGGACGGAAAAACTGTTGCCTTCGTTGTCGGCGTAGTGGATAAAGAGGCAAACAGAACAAACACCGATATCTGGCTTATCCCGGTAAACGGCGGCGAAGCGTCACAATTAACAAATTCGCCCAAAGCAGACCGGCATCCCCGCTGGTCTTCGGATAGCAAATCCATCCTGTTCGAATCGAACCGTGGCGGCTCATTGCAGATCTATACGATCAACACCGCTTCGGGTGAAACCAAACAGGTCACCAATATTTCTACCGAAGCCGGCGGAGCGATCTGGTCTCCGGACGGAAAAAAAATCGGATTTGTTTCATCCGTCTTTCCGGAATTTTCCGATAAGCCGTTTGCAGAAGCGGATGCCTTGAACAAACAAAAACAGGACTCGCGCGATAACAGCAAAATGAAAGGGCGTGTCATAACAAAATTACTGTACCGCCATTGGGACAGCTGGGTGGAC
>CAJBTU010000169.1 GCA_903958625.1 uncultured Ignavibacteriota bacterium
ACAATATACAATACGACGATTTTCGTTATCAGTCAAGCGTTTTGGGCGTTATTTTTTAAAATCGCTCAGGACAACTAAATATTGGAATTAAAATGGGCTTCAAAAAAAAAGCAAAAATTAGATTTTTATCGCCAGGTGGAAAAAACTAAACATTATACCCATGCTTTGGATAAGTAATAAGGAACGAAGCAGGTCAAAATTTGAAGGTGTTTTTGACGAAAAACATCGCAGGAAATCATGTACGGATTGATATTATGAAGCGCATTCACTTTCAACAACAGTTTACTTACATTCAACTACAGCAATGCCGGATCACCACAAAAAAAATTAAAAAGGGCATATTAAAAACACAAATCCATATCGCGAACGTCAATGGTACAACATCGGGAAAGGGGCCCTGCTTTCCCTTATTCTTGCGTTCATCATTCCAATTCCCTTCATCCTGTCTATGTTCGAAATGAAAGTATATTCAGGACTTGTTGTCTATACCGGTACGTGGCTGGTGCTGGTCGTTCTCTTCATTTATTATGTACGGATATCGCGCCCCAATGCATACCATTATGTAGACCAACGCATTATTAAGCAAACAGTGATCACACTTGACGCTAACCGCGTCGACACGCATAATACTTTCATTGAAACAGAAATAGCGGAACTACGCCGCGGCAGAAAACTGCCCGTTCTTGACTCCTGGAAAACAGATGCTCAATTGGCATTGCGCCATAGTTTCTTTCCCCGTATCGCCCACCTGGCCATCGATCCGCAACAGAAAGAGATGGAAATGCTGATCCAACTGCCGGCGATAAAAACAGCCGATGTGCACATTTCCCGTGTTCAATTGTTCTTCCGGATCTCCGAATTTCTGAAAATTGCCGCCGGCGATCCTCGTCTGGTTTTATACAAAGAATTTTTTTCCACCATCATCGTTGAATGCGACATACAGCGCGAAGATGACAGAGGATATGATATACCCGTTTCCGTATTCAGCATGGAATTGCCAGCCGGACGATTATGGGAACTCGCCGCTTTTTCACCATTTCAACATGTAGCATTGGATAGGATATCCGATATTCGTTTTTCAGATGGAGGGCAGATTGAACCGCACCGGATCATGTTGACGTAAGGGATTACGGGCATGTCCTGACCTGATTGCAGCCGATGGCTCCATACGCCAACGTGTTATGACAGCGGATGCAGTCTGATTAAATCATCAAAATCTTTCTTCTTTTTGTTGTGCGCCAAAATAAGTTTTTCTTTCTCCTGCTGCACCCACGCGTTATCTATTCCATTGCTATTTGCCACCAACTGAAGCCACTGCAGCTCATTCCTGTGTATTTCATTATCGGAAAATGAAATGATCAGTCCGTGATTGATAAAATTTTCTGCAATCTTTTTGTCCGAAAATACCGGCGGATTAGTTGAGACATATTTATTTTCCAGTATCTCGGCTATCGCCGTGGTGCAGAATGAAGGTGCAAATCCGAGCGATTTGCCTATACGCATCAATAATGATTTTTCTTCATCGGTAATCTTCTGGTCTTTCCGGATCAACAGAAGCAGTCCGCGAAAGAATTCGCTTCCTTCCTGAAGGGTAATGTGCATGTCAAGTATTTCCTTTGTTAACATTCATATACGCATGAGCGTTTTTATTTTCTAAAGATATCGAATACGGCGTGAAGCACCGATTGATCGAGTTTTGAGATCGCTTCCAGTTCGCCGGCATCAAGCCATACGCCGTTACAATGCGAACACTTGTCGATCTTCACTTCCTTATGATCTACCTCCGACAATTTCATTCCGCATTTCGGACAGTGCATATAATGGAGCTCTTTTATTTTTTTCTTCTCTTCCACCGCATGCCGGCTGTGTTTTTCCTCTTCTGCTTTTCTTTTCCTTTCCAGCGTCAATCTGGTAAAATATTCCTCTTCTTTTATGCTCGGTGACATACGACCACTCCTTCATATTGGGATAGAATTGAAATGACTATCATAACTCCTGCGAACCAGATCTGACGCTCCGCCCCTATTTGCTCCGCAATAAACGTAATCCATTCGCTACAACAACAAGAGTACTTCCTTCATGCCCCACAACGCCAAACGGAAGAGGAAGATCGAAACCCATTGCCGCGCTTACTAAGACCACGATCACTGAGAGCGAAAACAGGATGTTCTGCCAAACCACTCTGCGTGCCCGTTTACTAAGATTGATCGCATACGGGATGTTCATCAATGTATCGCCCATCAGAACAACATCAGCGGTTTCCATCGCCACATCCGTACCGGCAGCTCCCATTGCAATGCCGACTGACGCTGTTGCCAATGCCGGCGCATCATTGACACCGTCGCCAACCATGGCAACGGTACCATATTTTTTCTGCAATGTCCGCAAAACATCCACTTTCTGCTCGGGAAGAAGATTGGCGTAAAATTCATCGATCCCTGTCTGCCGGGCGATGCCGGCCGCAACGGTCGGATTATCACCGGTAAGCATCACGGTTGCCAAGACACCGATCCGTTTCAATTCTGCGATCGCGAGGACAGCATCTTCGCGGACAGCATCGGCAACGGCAATACAGCCAAGCCAGCCGCCGTCATCCTCATGAATACCTTGATCACCCTGCCGTCCGAGTTCACGGTGTATGATGAGAACGGTCTTCCCTTCTTTTTCAAAGCGTTCTTTCGCTTCCATCAAATCACCCGGAATGGTTTCGCCATGCTCTTCAAACAAACGGTATCCGCCGATCCACGTCAAATATCCTTCAACTTTTGCATGAACGCCGCGTCCGGGCATCGATACAAAATTTGTCATCGCCGGAATGAATGCTCCCTGTTCATTGGCATTCGTTACCACTGCTTTTGCAATGGGATGTTCCGAACGGCCTTCCAGCGCGGCCGAAAGACCAAGCAGTGAAGATGCTGTAACATTGTCCGGATTATTTTTCGAGACATAGATATCGGTAACTTTCATCTTCCCTTGCGTCAATGTTCCGGTCTTGTCGAACGCTACGCATTTCACCTCGGCCATACGCTCCATATACGCACCCCCTTTATAGAGGATTCCTTTCCGCGCACCATTGGCAATGGCTGAGAGGATCGATGCGGGAGTGGAAATAATAAGTGCGCACGGCGACGCAACAACAAGGATCACCATTGCTTTGTAGAACGAAGAATAGAACTCATGGCCAAGCACCAGCCACGGAACAATAATGAGCGTCAGCGTTGCAAGGATCACACCAACGGCATAATACGACTCGAATTTTTCTAGCAGATATTGTGTTTTGGCCCGCTGATGCTGCGCCGTCTCGACCAATTGAATAATGCGCGACAACGTGGAATCCGAAGCCAGGCGCGTTACCCGGACCTCCAGTGATCCGCTTCCGTTCATTGTTCCGGCAAAGACAATGTCCCCTGCTTCCTTATCGACAGGGACCGATTCACCGGTAATGGATGCCTGGTTGATGGCGGATTCTCCAATGACAATAACACCATCGGCAGCGATGCTTTCACCAGGGATGATGATGATATGATCGTCGAGACGAAGATCGGAAATGGGAACCCGTACTTCTTTTCCGTCGCGGATCGACGTTGCTTCGTTCGGCCGTAGTTTCAACAGCGCTTTAATCGCATTGCGGGAACGGTCCATAGCATACGTTTGCAAAACATTTGAAAGCGAAAAAAGAAAAAGCAGTATTGCCCCTTCGTGCCACTGGTTCACCGTGGCAGCGCCGATCGCCGACAGGATCATCAGCATATCAACATTGATCTTTTTTTCCCGGAGGCTTATCAGCGCCTCCTGAACTCCATACCAACCGCCGACGATATAGGAAGTGATATTTATCAGGAGAATAATCACCGGCGGAGCAGCGAATGATTCAGCAGCTACGCTTAAAAGAACGGCAAGCAAACAGAGAACGGTGAAAATGATGGGCCGCTGCTGCGTTGAAAACGCCTCATACAAACGGAATGAAGAATGGACCGGACTTTCAACGGGGGCGTTATTATTCATCAAAATATTTTTCTTTCAATACAATATGAACGGATATATCCAGTGCTGTTTCAATTAATTATAGTTGTCGTTTCCCAAACATTGAGATGCTTCGACTCGTCCTCGCTGCGCTCGGACTTGCTCAGCATGACTTACCTTATTTAATTTTCCAATACAATTTATGAGAAACGGTACTAGTGTGGATCATTCTGCAGCAATAGTTATTCGAACATTTTTTCCAGCATTTGATACCGGCTGTGAACTATGCCTTCTGATTTTGTGAGCAGATCGAAAGCCTTTGCTGCACGAACCTCGCTAACATACGCTTTCACCGATTCGGAGAGGAGCGTGCGACGCTTTTCGTACATCTCTTTCTTCTTTTCCCATTTCGCGGGGAGTTTCACGGTATCTATTACCGCCATCGCCGCCGAAAGATCTTCGGCAGATTTTTTGATCATCTCCATATTCTTTTCCGGTATATAATAGTGATGAATTGAATACAGAGCGCGGTGAAACTCATCGATCTCTTTCGTTACCGGCCTTACGATACGAATCATATGTTCATACAGCATGTGAACATTTTCCGCTGCTTTAAGAATCCGCATTGTGTCGTTCCCCGTAATACTCATCCGGTATTCTTCAACCGCCGTACGGAGTTCGCCTTTTTTTTCATCCCATTTTATCTGTTTATCGCGCAGAATACCTGGTAGAACCGCTGCGGCGAGTTTTGCGTATGCAGTATCTACCTGCGGAAAGAGCTGTTTCAGCGTTTGAATATCCTTTGCCGGCCACGCTTCATGCCATATTGCATAGATCGGTTTGTGAAAGGCATCCAGTTCCGGTATTCTCCCTTTTGTTTCATCCGGAAGCTGGGAATATAACGGCAGGGCAAGAAAAGCAAGAACGATCATCATTTTCATTTTATACCTCCAATGTTTTCAATAGTAATAAAAAAGGGACTTTGCACTGCGCACGAAGTCCCTTCCAATTTTCTATGTTGGTGTATTCGTCATGCGCCGATAGTAATAAAGCGTTCTTTCGGTGTCATTGAGATTCCGCAGCGGGCCGGCGCTTCACCGTCGTATGTATTGCCGCAGGTTTGGCAGACCATATATTTTGACGGAAGGTTCGCTTCTTTATTTGCCGTCATTTGTTCGGCTGCATTCTTATATAATGCCTGATGTTTCTTTTCGGTCTGGTATGCATAATTGAACGAGATCAATGCCAGATTCACATTTTCCTTTTGAGCCTGTTTGATGAATCCGGGATACATCGTTGCGATCTCGTACGATTCTCCTTTATACGCATCCTCTAAATTTTCCTTGGTCGATTTCACGGAATATTCCGGTTTGAATTCTTCCATTTTTTCTCCCAACTGTTCCAAAACGGACCGATGATTGTTGGCGTGGATCAATTCCGCTTTCGATGCTGCTTCAAACAACACCGCGATCTTTGTAAATCCTTCTTCTTTTGCTTTTACGGCATACGCCGCATATTTAGCGCTGGCCGTCGTTTCGCCTTTGATCGCCGCTTTGATATTTCCAATCGTTTTCGAAGCTTCCTTGGCAAAACCGATACTGCTCACTGCGAACAGTGTGAGCACGGCAAAAAATAATGTGCGTAATTTCATAGATGGCCTCTCTGTTTGGTGATTGTTGAGTGTTAGAACTCTTATGATTGTGACATCAATATACACCGGCTCATCTTAAACCATTCTAAAGTGATCCTTAAAATCTGCTTAAAACAGAAAAGAAGGTCTAGATAAAGATCATAGTGAATGTTGTTCCGACAGCGGGAGTGCTTTGTATCGATATTCCAAGTTTCTGTATCTCGGCTAAGCGCTTCACAATGGCCAGTCCGATCCCCTTCCCGGCAGTTTGCGACGTGCGGGATTCATCAACGCGGTAGAATCGGTCGAAGATCTTTGAGAGCTGCTCCTGAGGGATACCGCAGCCGTGGTCGGAAATGGAGCATGTCGTGCTGCCGGATTCCCGTTGCACACGCACTTCAACGGATTGATCATTGGATGAATATTTGATGGCATTGGAAAGAATGTTTTCAATGATGATCTTTGTCATCGAAATATCCGCTTTCACCATACATGCTTCCTCCGTATGCATCCGAAGAGAAATATTTTTTTCCGCCGAAGCATATTCCAGCCGTTTGAAACAATCACCGATGAGTGCATTGAGATCAAATTCAACAACGGATGGACGAACCATTCCGCTCTCGAAACGGGCAAACTCCAGCAGTTGCTCCACCAATTGTGACATGTGATCAACTTCATTCATCACATAACGGATCTTATCAACATACTGCTCCCGTTCGCGCGGCTTGCGGACGAGTACTTCGAGCGTCCCTTTAATGACCGACAGCGGCGTCCGCAATTCGTGCGACGCATCAGCGGTGAATTGTTTTTCGCGAATGACAACATCCCGCAAACGGTCCAAGAGATTATTGATGGTATAGGCCAACGTATAGATCTCATCCTTATTCTGCGGCAGAACGATCCGTTCATCCAGATTCTCTTTCGTGATCTTTTCCGCCGTGGCAATCACCGTATTGATGGGAGCGATGGAACGGCCGGCAATGAACCGGGAAATAAAGAACAACACGATGAGCACGATCGGGAATCCGATGATCAGCGTGAGCCGAAGATTCTTAAGGACGATCAAAGATTCCTGCAGCGGTATGGCGATGACCAGGTGAGCAAGGGTTCTTCCTGTGGGATTCCGAATCGGCAGCTGTAATTGCCGGATCGGCGCACCAGCCAGCAGTGTATCGAAGTACGACCTTTCGCTTATGGCGGGATTAAAATACAGCGCACCTTCACGCAAATTCGGCGTTTTTTTCGAAACTATTCCCGTGGTATCAACAATTTGAACAAATGTCGGATTCACCTCAATCAGTCCGTGTTCCTTTTCATTCCACTCGTTAGGATTTGCATACACGATGGTATTGTCCAAAACAACAATGCTGGAATAGACCTCCTGTATCTCTGCATCCAGATCGGAATCCAGATGATTATACACGGTTTGGAAAATTACGATGTAGATAAGGGAAAACAATGCGGCGATGAGCAGTGCGGTAACGGCAATGTATGTAAAGGCGATCCTATTTCGAAGGCTAAAATGTTTCATTCTTCGCGTATAATGTAACCAACGCCACGCACGGTGTGAATATGATCTTTACCATCTTTGCCGGCGAGTTTTTTCCGGAGGGCATTGATATAGACATCGATCACCGACGTGTCGGCATCAAAATGGATGTCCCATACGTGTTCGATGATCCGGGTGCGTGTGCAGACCTTGTTCTTGTTCCGGAGAAGAAATTCGAGCAGCGCAAACTCTTTTTGGGTGAACGGAATCTCGGTTTTGTCTTTGCGGACCGTGTGGGTGAGTATGTCCATTTCAATAGCACCAACGGTCAATTTCGATACTTCAATGTTTCCCGTGCGCATTTGGACACGGATTCGCGCGAGCAGTTCGTCAAAAGCGAACGGTTTTTTAATGTAATCATTTGCACCGGCCTCTAATCCGAACACGGTATCCTGGACGGTATCTTTTGCCGTTAAAAAGATGACCGGCACCGAACTATTATTCTTTCGTATCTCCCTGCAAACCTCTATGCCGCTTATTCCGGGAAGCATCCAGTCCAGAAGAATAATGTCATATTCATTCTCCCGGGAGAGCAGCAAACCATTCTTACCGTCAACGGCAACATCAACGGCAAATCCTTCCTCTTTCAGACCGTCGCGTAAAAAATTTGCGATCCCTTTTTCATCTTCCACAACAAGAATTCTCATGGACCCCTATTCTTTATCTTCCTTTGTGCTTTCAGCAGGCGTTGCCGTTGAATCCGCAGGGAATGTCTCGAAACCGAGGTTTAACTGCACGCCGGCCGCATGTTTGTAGACCAGTTCGCCTCCGTAAAATCCTGTTCTTGCTACCGAAAGAACTGCAGATAAAAAACATACATAGGCAATGGTTCTGTATATGCCGGAATATTTTTTGAACAGGACTACCGCAATTCTTACCACTGCGGCTATGATAGCAAGCCATAACGTCAATTCCGCGGCTCCTTCATGCGTTTCGAGCGCAAGCTTTAGCGCACCCACTTCCGTTATGCCGTCACCGGCATTCTGACCTGAAAAAAAGGCGGCAACAGATCCTGCCGCACCTAAAAGTAACAAATAAAATCCCGCGGAGCTAAAAAATTCTTTTTTCAGCACCAAACCGACCGTTTCGGAGAGGAAACCGACAATGAGCAACGCAATGGGAAAATGGACAAGCATCGGGTGTATATGGGAGAGTTCCGGCATAGTGTACTTCCTTTCAAAATTGTGTACACCAAAATACAATACGCATGTTTAAGACTGACTAAAGAGATTCTTAAGATTTGCTTAATTCAAATGTTCCCGGGGGAAATTTCCATGGCTGATGGAGACTCTTAAAATACGGTGTGGTAGAGCGAGGTATTGTGCACGATCCGGATTATGTAATTTTCATTGTCAATCCACGAAGGGGTCACTTCGTGAAGCTCCGGTCAGTGTGACAATTTTAGATACATTTTTTGAGACAAGTTCCAATTAAGTATCGTTGAATAGTATTACATGCCGTACATCAACCGGTTGCCGAGATCTTCCGGAAGTTTCGCAGCGTAGATCTTGTCGGCGGCTTTTTGGATGTCATACTGCGAACGGATCAATTCGTATTCCCACGCCGTCGAATCAAAAATTCCGAATGCAAGTTTCGGATTTCCGTCGCGCGGCTGTCCGATACTGCCGACATTGACAAGGAATTGTTCGTCCAGTGTAATTGTCTTCGCTTTACCATGATGAGAAAAGATTCCGGGAACGTGTGTATGACCGATGAAACAGATCTTTTCCTCAAAATGATCGAGCGCAGAATCGGCATCATCGTTATCAATAACATAGTCCCAAGCTTCCGGAGCATTCGGTGAGGAGTGGACGAAGAGGATCTGTTCTTTCCGTTCCACCATCGGAAGTGATAACAAATAGGATTTGCTTTCCGGCGTCAATTGTTCGGCGGTCCAAAAGACCGCTTTCCGTGCGACCGCATTAAAGTCGTGCGCCTGCGATGTATCCAGCGCGGCCGCATCATGATTGCCCAGCACAACCGCAGCACAGCGTGAACGGACGATGTCGACACACTCGTTGGGATTGGCGCCGTACCCGACGATATCGCCGAGACAGATGATCTCATCGACATTCTTTTCATCGATGATGGTGATCGCTTTCGTGAGCGCTTCAAGATTGGAATGGATATCAGAAATGATGGCGTATTTCATAGATATTTATTTTTGTTCTTCTGTTAATATGACAACATCCGATCTCTCATCACCGCGCGTGACGATTACGGATTTGCCGTCCGGCGTCCACGCGAAGGACATGATGAAATAGTCGTCAAAATGGGTGAATTGTTTTTGTTCTCCCCCGTCTATCGAACGGGTATAGATGTTCGAAACACCGTCCGTGGTCACAACAAAACTGATCTCATTCGATCCCGGTCTGGCAAGAATATTTTGCGCTGTGAATTTCGGAAGATCAAAGAGATGTTCCGGTTTTCCCCCTGCAAGTGAAATTTTATACAGAGAATTCCGTTTGTCATCCATGGAAGCAAACACTACAGTATTGCCGTCATTGGATATTGCCGGACTGTTTCCATTGATCGTCGTTACATCCATCCTTTCGCCTCCCGCTGCCGCTATTTTCATAATGGTATTGGGGCCGCGAAACCAGGAATCAAAAATAATCCATTTTCCCGTATGGTCAAACACCGGCCGGTAATCCTCCGCATCTTTCGTCAACTGTTTTAGGCCTGTTCCATCGGTATTGATGGTCCATATATTCGGAATGCCTGCCCTATTGGAATTGAATGCCATCATGCTGCCGTCGGGGGATATTGAAATCTGCTGCTCGGCATTTTCGTCGTATGTAATTTGTTTCTGATCTTCGCCGTTCAGTCCGATTGACCAAATATCATAAGAGCCGCCCTGGCGCGAAGCATAATAAATAGTATTGTCCTTACTCACGGCCAATCCGAGTAAACCGTCATCCCGCAAGGTCGTTATCTTTTTCACACGCTTCGAGTCGCCATTCGGTACATAATACAGATACATTTCCCGTTCGTTTTGTACGGTGCAGATCTTCTTCATGTCACTCGTGACCGTCGTCCCCTCGTAATCATTCAGGTCATTCGTGATCTTTCGGGCAACCCCGGAAGGATAGGAGACAAAATATAACTGATTCGAAAATGCCTTAAGATCAAATCCTTCCAGTATCAGGCCTTTACCATCGGATAACCATTGTACTTTTCTGATGACTTCCCACTTTTGTTTTGAGAGCGGTTCCACTTTCCCGGTTTCCGCATCAACACCGATCACCTCATGATGAAAACCATCTTTCCAGAGTCCAAGTGCAACGGCAATGATATTACTATTGGGCGACCATGAAGGAGCGCCGCTGATCCATTTATCCCCTTTATAGGCAACAATGTCTTTTTGCTGCGAACCGTCGGCCGAAGCTACGACAAGGGCAAAATTTCCCGAGACAGGATAGAGACGGTTAAAGGCAATCCGGCTCTTATCCGGCGAGAATGTGACCGGACCCTGAACATCCGATATAATTTTTATCGGATTACCACCAAGCACAGGAATTTTATATAACGAAACATCGGTTGTTTTTTCATCGCTCATCCGATAATAGATAAAATTACCATCCTCAGAAAAGACCGGATCACCGATGAAATTATCCTGCGGAGTTTTGATCTGAATATTGCTGGATGTGGCAAGCTGGCGCACCCAGAGCGAATATTTCCCTTTATCAAATTGTGAATAACTGATGTACCTGCTATCGGGAGAAATTGCTGCACTCTGGATCTTTCCGGTTGATGTGATCCGGCTGAACTGGAACGAAGAGAATGTTGTATTTTCATGAGGAAGAAAGAACATCATTACTGCGATGAGGAAAATAACAATGCCTAATCCGATTCCTCCATACAACAAGATTCTTTTCTGTTTTACCGGTCCGGCCTTTACGTGCACCGTTTCCGATTGCCGCGGCTGCGATGCCGTATCCGCAGCGAATTTTTGATATTCGCCGGAAAAGGCAGGGCGATTGACGCGCGAGCTCTGTTTTTTTAACCTTCTCAGATCGCGAATGATATCGGACATATGCTGAAACCGGTCGTCCGGATTTTTTTCCAGTGCCGTCTTCAAAAGAAAGTTCAATTCAGCCGGAGCTTCCGGGACATATTTAATAATTGTCTCGGAATCTTCGTTGATAATGGAATACATCATTGCCGCTTCGTGTTCGCCGCGGAACGGAAGACGCCCGGATAGCATCTCGAAGAACAAGACACCGAATGCGAAGATATCGGAACGGGGATCGACATTGCCTCCCTGCATCTGTTCCGGCGCCATGTAGGCAAGCGTGCCGACGGTACTCGATGTGCGGGTAAGTTTCAATGATCCTTTCAGTTTCGCCAGACCAAAATCCATAACCTTTATCTGGTTCTTGGAATTGATCATAATGTTATCGGCTTTAATATCCCGGTGGACAATCCCCTTGCTGTGTGCTTCTTCCAGCGCTTCGGCAATTTGAATCGCGTAATCGATCGCCGTATCAATTTTGATCTGTCCTTTTTGAATTGTCTCGCGGATCGTGGCCCCTTCAACAAGTTCCATCACAATAAACTGCTTACCATCCTCTTCGCGAACGTCATGGATCACGCAAATGTTTGGATGGTTAAGAACCCCGGCGGCCTGCGCTTCCTGAAGGAACCGTGATTGTTCTGTTGTTCCCTTTGCAAGATGATGCGGCAGAAATTTAAGGGCAACGATACGGTTCAACTTTGTATCCTGGGCCTTATAGACCACTCCCATACCACCTTCGCCAATGTGCTCAAGAATGGTATATTGCCCGATTGTTTGACCTGTCATTTTTTCTCCTTTATATTCACCCCGCTAAAAAACACCGGGATCCTCAATTCGGCAACGATCATAAAACACAATATCAATTGACCTATCATCATTCATCTTTCTTTGTATTGTACCAAAATAGTTTCATGGAAACTGGTGGATAATGCAGATCCTGCGCTTCGAACGCCCTCACGAATGCGATCGATCTGCCGTCGCGTGACACATCAAAATTGACCGAGGTCAAGGGAACCGCAAAGAGATTCTTTTTCGATACATTCGTAATACCATCCTGCGCATAAGTGATGGAAGCCCGCATCAGCATCCCGCCCTTCTTTAAATAGTACAGTTCCGCCGGTGAATTACTCCAGCGTGCACCTCCGACAACATTATCATCAACTTTCCATGATTGGCCGCTTTTCAGAGAAGAAAGGTATAGATCGTAATCACCCGATTCGTTGGACCGGTACGAAATCCACTTCCCGTCCGGAGAGAGACGTCCGTCGATCTCATCGTATTGCGACACAGCCAGCGGATGGACGACATCCCGTTTTTCGTCATCGATCCAGCAAATATCTGAATTGTTCAGTCCTGGATTGATCTTCTGCACCAGCACTTTCTTACCGTCTCTTGACCAATCCAGCGACAACAGAAATTCTCCCGACCGGAAATATTGTTTTATTTCCGACGATCTCTTCGTGTAGGTTTCATACAGTGCGCCCTTATTGAAACGGATGGAGTAGACAATCCGGTTACCGTCGGGGGACCATATCGGCCCGAATTCTCCTTCCGTTCCATTTGTCAGCCGCGTCTTGGTGCCGGTCTGCAGATCGTAGATCCAGATATTAGTCCTTCTGGATTTTGTTTCATAAAGCCACACTGCCAGTTTGCGGCCGTCCGGAGAAAAACAGGGAGTATTCTGCTCATCCATGCCGCCGACAGAGTTGATCACTTTTCCTTCCGGTGAATAGATCAATACCGGTGCACCGGATAATAATTGACCGTACTGCGATAACAAAATTCCGTTGTTCGATACGGAATACATTGCAAAATTCCAGGAAAGATCGTTGATCACATCCTTTTCAAGTACGAACGGTTCGCCGCTCAGCACAAAATTGTCCGCATCGAACCGCTGCGCCATCACTGTTCGATTTTGAATGTAGATAATATGATCATTCGCATATAAGGCGTTGGTGGAAGATCGCAGTACCATCTTCTTTTCTTTCCCGTCCAGCGATCCGACAAATATTGCATCTCCTTCTGCTTCTCCCGTTTCACTGATGGTCCTATTCAGAAACAGGAAATGCTTCCCGTCGGGAAGGAAATACGGGAAGCGGTGCGATCCCTCTTTCCTCGCGGAATCGAGCGTAGTAATTTGCGTCGGTTCTCCGCCGTTCGCAGAGACCAATAATATCGGCGCCTGATAATCATCCGTGAAGATGATCTGATCGAACTGGTTCCAGCTTCCGCCGCGAGGATTCCGTGCGAGACAAACTGTGACCGGAACACCTCCGATCAGATCGGTCCGTTTCAAACGGTTATGAGAGAAGAAACCGATATTCTTACCGTCAGGCGACCAGAACGGATGTGCGGAGCCTTCCGTTTGTCGAAGCCGTGTCAGTTTCTTATCTTCCAGTGAATAGACAACGATCTGCCTATTCGAAGCAACGATGCATGCCACAAGCTTTCCGTCCGGTGAGATCAACGGCGGTGAACCGCCTCCAAAAAATAACGGCTTCAGCGAATCCGGAAGAGCGATGGTTACATTCAGTGACGATCGGATCGCATTCTCTGCGGAAGGACGCTTGATGACCACAATGATAAAGGCGAGCAGACAGAGTGCTGCAATGATCCACGGACTAAATTTTTTTAAGGAGAACCGCGGCAGTTCAATGGGAACATTTGTTGCGGACTGAACTGCGGCAGGACGAGATGAAAAGCTTTTGCTCATCCTTGTTCTGCTGGAGGTCCTTTTGAATCTGTTCAGGTCGATCGCCACCTGCTTTATGGACTGCATCCGTTCGTTCGGATCTTTTTCCATACACTCAAGAACAATGCGGTCCAGTTCCGGATCGAGTTCCGGTTTCACCGTTGACGGCGGCGGAACATCCACGTTCACAACCTCATAAAGAATTGCACTTTCGTGCGCTCCGGTGAAAGGCGATTTCCCGGTGATCATTTCATATAAAAGAACGCCGAACGAAAAAATATCCGACCGGTGGTCTGTGTCTTGACCCTGCACTTGTTCCGGGGACATGTATCCAAGAGTTCCGACGGTACTGCCCGCTTTCGTCAGCCGGGAAACACCGACGAGTTTCGCCAATCCAAAATCCATCACCTGAACAATTCCATCCTTGCGGATCATGATGTTTTCGGGCTTGATATCTCTGTGGACGATTCCCTTTTCATGAGCAGCGGACAATCCTTCGGCGATTTGGATGGCATAATCGATCGCCTGTTTCTGCGTGAGCGATGCT
>CAJBTU010000170.1 GCA_903958625.1 uncultured Ignavibacteriota bacterium
GTTATACGGCACTGCAACAACAGACATAAGGAAGGTATGAAGCAAGTATTTTTGTTGGTTTCTTTTATGTTCTCTTTTTTGCTAGCGGTAAATGCTCCTGCCCAAAATCTATCACTTCCAGAAGGTGCTCAAACGAAATGGGTTGTGGATGGGCCTGAAGAGATTGTCAGTTATCTAGTATTTGATCCATTAACTGTTAAAGAGAAAATTCCATCGTTTCTCCGGTTCATTACAATTAATGAGCTTGCTGTTGAACAAATACCTTGGGCAAAAGAGCATTTAAGTAAATATCCTGCACATGCGGATTGGGGTATTTCATTTCTTGAAATCGTCAAAATGAAAACATTTGATATAGACGGACGCAGACCCAAATGGCCTGAAAATGGAGCTATGGCTTTATGGTTTGCTCGCGTAGCACAGTCAGATTCGACAAATGAACTGGGTCAAGGAAAACCATTTCTGGCTTTGGAATTTTGGATGCCCGATAGTATGTATGTTAGTTATATGCGCAATAAAGGGCACTACGCTAGCTATGGAGATGTGCGACTTCACAAGAATTCAGAAGGCAAGTGGATGGGAGCTATTGATGTCGCTGGATTAAGTGTAGTCTGCGAGTGTATGCCTTCTCGAAGTGTCGAAGGCTTTGGATCGAACGGTATGCAGGTAATTATTCCTCCTGCAAAATCTGGCGTAATGAGTATTGTTCGAGTAGCTTTCGCTGGACATCAGGAGCAGTTATGCGAGGAAGATGCCACTTGGAAATTTAAAGGTGTTCATCCTCTGGTTAACGGAATGATATTAGGACCTTCAAGTTTTCAGTTTGGATACAGTCTCATAGGAGGTGCTTACCTCCGATGAGAAGTGATAAATAACAGTGCCGTATATCCAGCGGCTCAAGCTGACCGGATGAGCTTTGGCATGTTAAGCATGGCTTGCATAGGTTTCGGTTCTTAATAATAAACCTTATCAGCATGAACTTGTTTCGTTTTGTATATTTTGAAAGTTATCAGTGCGGCAGCTTAGCCGCAGTCCTCTAGGGCGCAATGTATAATCAATATTAATTTTAAAATAATGATACATAGAATAATTATCGGAATTTTATTTTATTTTGTGGGATTATTTTTTGTTGGGTGCGATCTTCCATCAAATACCAATACAATAATTCAAACTCTTTCTACGCCTCAACCAATTGACAGTGGTTTTATTCTTCCACTTTCAGTCGGGAATGAATGGAATTACAAAGATACTGGATTTGATTTTGATGGGACCATTAAATTTCCTGAAATTGATTTCAGTTACAATTTGCGAATTAAGAAGGATACAGTAATTGGTGGGAATTTATGGTCACAAATAGTTTCGTTGCCTGAATCTAATGATGCGGGGTTTCGTGAATGGTTAAGCAATAGACAAAATGGATTGTGGGAGGGTTATCCTCAATCGGGTGATAGTTTAACTTGGTTACGTCTTCCTTATCCAGCAGAAGCTGGAACAAAAGCTACAGCTCGTTATGATGAATGGTGGGTCGTTTCAAATAATGTAATGGTAACAGTACCTGCTGGCACCTTTAGATGTTATCACTACAAAGTAAAATCTCTTGGCAATTGGTCTTATGGTATTATAAATGATTATTTTTATTCTCCTAACATTGGTTTAATTAGAATAAATGGGTATACGCATACAGGGGATTCAACTAGTTCTGTATATATTTATATCCAGCGAAATCTCATTAGTTATAAAGTCGCGCCCTAACCATATTAAAAAGGAACTAGTCAAGAGAAAAAATACCCCTGTTCGCATCATGCAGTAAAATGATACGGTCAAATGTTCTTTGAAACTACATGAACTATAGTAACGCACGGCCAAGAAATCTATCGTCGGTTGTCTGCAGTTGAGCGACCATTCGCTCAAGCAGGCATGCTGCAACGCAGCTTAGCTCCAGTCCTTAGGCAACAACAAATCATATGACTACTAAATCTAAAATAAGACATATCATATTTATTGTAATAATAATTGTTCCATTTATATTTGGCACATCACCACGTCCAGCTCCTTATGATGAATATAGTGTTACCGGAAAAATAGTTCGCCAAAGTGGTGGACCAAAACAAAATTACGTAGTGTCTTTATTGGGTTATTCAAAATTAAACCGTCCGGATACGATATTTGCCTTGCGATCAAGTTCCGGTCTAGATTACGGTGTGACTGATACAAGTGGATATTTTAGAATTGATATTGTATCAAGTAAGGTGGATTCATTAACTATTGTTGTTACTGCCGCTGACAAAGCTACATTTGTTTCAACAAAATGGTTTTCACCAACTGGTAGTGTAACATTATACGATGAAAACACATATACAGAGCCTGGCTGTGGTGGTTGTGCGACTGAAACAAAAATGGATTCTTATGTCAAAGGGTATGTTCGCACTTTTCAGCTTCAAACGGTTTTAATTCCAGATTGAATTGCCGTTTTGTTGCCTAACCATATTAAAAAGGAACTAGTCAAGAGAAAAAGTACCCCTGTTCGCATCATGCAGTAAAATGATGCGGTCAAATGTTCTTTGAAACTACATGAACTATAGTAACGCACGGCCAAGAAATCTATCGTCAGTTGTCTGCAGTTGAGCGACCATCCGCAAAAGCAGGCAGGTTGCAACGCAGCAAAAGTCCAGTCCGTTAGGCACACAGAATCAGCAGTTGTTAAAGTAAGGATTTGTAATTGCGAGCACCATGAAGGATACGATAGACGATGATGATTGTATCTTCGATTTTGTAGAATATCAAATAGTCTAACACAATTAGATATCGATATCCAAGTCGAAGAAGTTCTTCATCGTCTGGTATTCTTCCTAATTGAGGGTTGTTTTCGAGGAATTGAAGATTAGATTCAATCTTATCAGCAATAGAAATTGCTGCAGAAGTGTTCTCTAATAAGATATAATCGATAATCTCGTTAAAGTCTTGTTCTGCGGTAGATAAAAGGCGAACCGTGTGTTTAATTCTAGGCACGAATCTTTTTCCTAATATTTTTCATGATTTTATTAAGTGGTCGACCGTTATCGCCGGCTACGCGTTGTGATTCGGCGACTGCCAATTTTGAATACAATTCTAGCTTTTTCTGCATTTGGCTGTAGTGTGCAATTGACATCACAACCATGTCTCCTTCACCATTTTTGGTGATAAAGATTGGCTCATTAGATGAGTGGACAAAGTTGGATATTTCATTCGACTTATTTCTGAGATCGGAAATGGGTCTAATTGTCGGCATTGGGAATAGCTCCTTTTTGTATCAATATAATATCATTAACGTGATAAGTCAATATTGCTGTGTACCTAACCGAATCGCTCCCCGAAGGCCCAAGGGGCCGGGTGGTTTCTTCGGGACAAGTTGACCCCGTGTGATACACGGCGATTTATGGAAACTGGAGTTTATGAATAAAGCACGATCATACACTGGAACTCAATAGTATTGACTTTATCACACGGGGCAGCTTAACTCCAGTCCGTTAGGCAACACGGAATACAGTGTAATCGTAATCTGCAGCAATACTAAAAATGGTGAATACATTTAATTGCACAAATTAATTGAGATAAGTCTATGAAAAAGTATTTGCTTCATTTTGTTATCATATTTTGTCTTTTTGCATTAAGTTGCAAGGAAACTGCAACCCAACCCGTAAATCCACAAACTCCCACTAATCCGCCAGCAGCATCCACAGGAATGTTATCTGTTTCTGGAGGAACATTTACAATGGGAAGTCCAACCGGTATTGGCTTTGATGGTGAACATCCTCAACATTCCGTTACTCTATCAGATTTTTATATCAGCAATACAGAAATACGTTGGGGTTTATGGGATACTGTTTACCAGTGGGGAATTACAAATGGATATACTGATTTGTCTGCAGGTCAAAAAGTTAATGTGAACGAAGATACACAACACCCAGTGACAAATGTAAATTGGTTTGATGTTATAAAATGGTGTAATGCCCGTTCACAAAAAGAAGGATTGACACCAGTTTATTATACAAGTACAACGTTTTCTGAAGCACACATATTCAAAATAGGTACG
Organism: uncultured Ignavibacteriota bacterium; assembly: GCA_903958625.1. Taxonomy (GTDB): domain Bacteria; phylum Bacteroidota; class Ignavibacteria; order UBA10030; family UBA8401; genus UBA8401. Next base: position 4,070 of record CAJBTU010000170.1, read on the forward strand.
ACCAATATAGAAAACACGATGGTAAACTGGTATGCAAATGGGTATCGTTTACCAACCGAAGCCGAATGGGAATATGCTGCACAAGGAGGAAGTAAACGGCATAATCCGCCACACATATACAGCGGAAGCGATTCACTTGATGATGTTGCGTGGTATTCAAAAAACTCAAACAATAATTCACATCCTGTAGGAACGAAGTCAGCTAATGAACTTGGTTTGTATGATATGAGCGGCAATGTAATGGAATTTTGTTGGGATTGGGAAGAAAGATATGGCACCAGTCCTCAAACAAATCCACAAGGTGCAACAAAAGGTTCATCAAGAATTATTCGCGACGGTTCATTTCGTTATGGTGAAAGTTCTTGTCGTATTGCTTCTCGCTATAGCAATAGCACATATTTTCTGCTTGATAATTTAGGTTTTCGAGTATCAAGGACAAAATGACAAACTAATGTTTTAGTGTTGTCGTTTTGCCTAACCGGTCGTTCAACAACGGCGCCTTCGGCGTCTCGGACCCAGCCATAGCTGGCTGGGCCGGTTAACTCAAATGTTAGGCGGGCAGCAGGTGAATTCATAATGAATCAATTAAAAACAACGACAATAATAATATCATTTTTCTGTTTGGCGGTTCAATTGTTGAATTCGCAAAGTCGAATTGATGTTATTCAATTAAAGTCAGGCGCTAAGATAATGGGAAAGATTCTGGGAAAAACTAATGCAGAATCATTACAAATAGAATTAGAATCCCACCAAGTGATAGAAGTGTCAAATGAAAATATAAATAAGATTGACTCTCTTTTTGTAAATTTGAAACCGGGCATATTCATTTTACCGATAACTCATTCGATTGTAAAAGATACCAATTGGATAATTAATTCAGTCTCTGGTACTCTTGCAATGAATGTCTCGCTTGACAGTATCCGTAATTCGATATTGTATATATCCAACAAACGGAATGTTGATTCAATTGATATAAAAGAAATTATTGAACTTAGAAAAATAAATGAAACTCAAATATGGAAATATGCAAGAAATGTTGCATTAACTTCGGGAGTTTTTGGAGCGATTATATCATTTCTTACTGCCGAATCAGGTTTTTTTAGCAGGGGAGATGTTATATTCACAACCACGGCAATATTCGGAACAATAGGATTTGTCATTGGTGGTATTGGAGGAATTATCTCTGGAGTGGATACAGTTATTGAAATCTCATCTACTGATCAAGATGATCTGTTAACCCAATGGCAAGAATTATTTCGAAGAATAAAATAGTGAGCCTGCCTAACAAGTGGCTCAAACTGACCCCGTGTGATATTCGGCGATTTATGGTAACTGGAGTTTTTGAATAAAGCACGATCATAAACTGGAACTCAATAGTCTTGAAATTATCACACGGGGCAGCTTAATTCCGGTCCGTTAGGTTGCATTGAAGAAGCATTTCCTCCCACTTCATTAACAAATAAAAGTATGAATACTCAAATAGTTGGTATAGCCTGGTTTCGATCGGAACAGTGGGAACGATTACGAGAGGTATCTGCGGATAGAATACAATTAGAAACCAATTGTGATGATTGGGGTAGACACGCCGAAAAGACATTATTTGATTTGCATACTAATGGTTTGAAAGTTGTTCGAGTTGATATTGACGTTGATGATTTACTAAGCTGGTGTAAAATTAAACACTTTCCTATCAATTCGGAATCGCGATCAAAGTATGCAGCGGAAATGCTTCAATTAAGAGATCAACAATCTGGCAATGCAACCTAACCATATTAAAAAGAAACCCGCCAATCAGTTGTAGACCCTACGGGTTGTAGACAGTATAGCTCCAGTTGTTAGGCGACTGTTCATATTGTGGCGCATTTAAGAGGCACACCCATGACAACGAAATACGCTCCCAAACGGACAACCGCTCGCGGGCATACCGTTCAAATAAACAACAGTGAGATGTACTACGAGGAGTACGGAGTCGGAGAGCCCCTGGTGCTCCTGCATGGGTTTGGCGGTTGTGCAAAGAACTGGCATCCCTTTACCGGCAAGCTTTCAGAGCGCCATCGACTGATCATTGTGGATCTGCGCGGCCATGGTCACTCCACGAATCCCGAGAATACGTTCACACATCGGGAAGCGGCCGGTGACGTGTTTCTCTTGCTTGATACGTTAGGGATCGGTCACTTCTCGGCAATGGGCATCAGTTCCGGCGGGATGACGCTGCTTCACATGGCAACGAGCCAACCTAGGCGCATCGATTCAATGGTATTAATCAGTGCAACGTCCTATTTCCCCGATCAGGCAAGGGCTATCATGCGCGGAGTTTCGTATGGCACCATGCCCCAACAAGTGCAAGAGATGTATCGGGAATGCGCCACACGCGGTGATAAACAGATTCGTCAACTGATTGCACAGTTCAACGCGTTACACAAAAACTACGACGACATGAATTTCAATGAACAAAGTTTATCTACCATTACAGCTCGTACGCTTGTTGTGCACGGTGACCGCGACCGCTTTTTTCCTGTTGATATACCCGTAAGCATCTACCGTTCCATACCGGATGCCGAATTATGGATTATTCCCGGCGGCGACCACGTTCCTATTTATGATTCCACGGTTCCATTCATCTCAACAGCCCTGCGATTTCTTGATGGGCCAGACAGCAAGTAGCTATCAGCGGTTTTCCCAGTCGCTCACGTAAAAGTTTTGAGTGTTGAGATATTTAAACACATCTTTTGTTAGGGAACAGGATTTTAAATATAAAAACTATAATTAACCCGGTGGAACGTCCGCCAACCCGCCAAAAAGACGGCGACCAATTTGCAACGCAGCCCCGAAGGTCCAAAGGACTCTTCGAGGGGCTTTTGGGGATTAGCTCCAATTAGGCGGCCAAGAAAAAATAGACGAACCTTAAAGCAATCTCGAAAATTATTGTTCCATCGCTACGTGACAAACAGTCCGACATCAAATATTATCCGGAGAACATTCGTATGAACGTCAAGAAATTTTTCACGCTGGCAATGGTCGCTAATCTTTTCTATGGACTGTGGTACTTCTTGGCACCTCAGAACGCAGCAAATATCTACGGATTTGGTACCGCAACAACGCAATTAAGTAATCAGATGCTGCAATTCATGGGAATTTTGTTCTTCGCTGAAGGAGTGATGTGTGCCGTTGCCCGCAATGCTGAAAAATCGTTAGGCCGAACCGCCGTATTAACGTTCGTTGCAGTTTCATCGTTGTTATGCTTCTTTATGGATATCAAAACGTTGATGAGTGATCCGGGTACTATGGATTATGTTGATACGGTAGTCAATGGGTTGTTCGGTTTAGGCGCTGCGTATTATATTGCGAAAGATCAAAAAACTTCCCGGGATTGATATCTTTTAGGCACCACCCATTTAATGAGGATTAATTAATAATGAATATACAAGCTTCCCAAAAAACACCTCCTCCTCCTTTGTTGTATCTTGGCGGCTTTGGCATCGGTTGGTTAATTGAACAAATATTGCCAATTTCCATCGTCTCAGGTAATCTAAAGTCCGTTGAAGCGGTCATCGGTTGGATCCTAGTCGTGACAGGACTTATGATCATGATAACAGGTCTCTACAAATTTAAAAAGGCACACACGAAAATAACACCGAATCTCAGAGCTACACAATTGATTACAACAGGTCCATACAGATTTTCCCGAAATCCTTTGTATACAGGCTGGGCGGTTACATACATCGGTGTAATATTGGTCATGAATATTCTTTGGTGCTTTTTCACGTTGGCTGTTGTCTTGGTAATATTTAACAAAGTTATCATACCACGTGAGGAAGAATATCTCAGGAACGAATTTGGCGAATCATATCTATTGTATTGCAAACAAGTACGGCGATGGTTGTAAATATTGTTTATCGGAGGTGACGCCTAACCATCGTAAAAAGGAACCCGTTCAATGAGTCGTAGACCAAAGAACTGGCGGGCAAGTTGCCGTGCAACCCCAAATGTTCGAAGGACTCTTCGAGAGTCACTTTGGGATTAGCTTCAGTCCGATAGGTCGCAGAAGGAATATTTCTCTCACCTACACCGAACAACGGAGGTAACATGAAACGAGTCACTGGTATCGGCGGCATCTTTTTTAAGGCCAAAGACGCTCCATCACTTCAGGCTTGGTACAAGCGGCACCTGGGAATCGATGTCCAGGTCTGGGGCGGAACTGCCTTTGCTTGGACCGATGCCGAGGGTAAGCCGGTTGCAGGCACAACCGTCTGGTCTATCGGTCCCGAAGAAGGTGATCACTTCGCTCCGAGCTCTGCTCCCTTCATGGTCAACTACCGAGTGGAAGATCTCCACACCCTGGTCAAGGTCTTGAAGGAAGAAGGGTGCAATGTACTCGAGAAGATAGACGAATCCGAGTATGGGAAATTTGCCTGGGTCATTGATCCGGAGGGAAACAAGATCGAGCTATGGCAGCCGCCTGAAGGCCAATGAGAAAACAGTTGCAAACGCTCAACGAGTCATAGACTGACGCGCATGTGTTTTGAGTGTTGAGTTAACAAATTAATACTTATGTTACGGAAGCAGATTTTGAAATAATTAACATTAACCCGCTTTTTGAAACGCTGTTTATGCATAGTGCAGAAAATTGCAGATTTCGAGCAAGGTCGGATTCATATGGCGGAACAAAAATGCTTTAATACATTAGGGTGTAATTAGATCCAGTTATGCTGCAAGTCTTCGATTTTGAAAATAATTTGGAATAATAACAATGAAGGCAAAACAAGATATTAATAGAGAATATAAAGAGAGAATAAAACCTGCGGGCGTTTTTCAGGTGAAAAATACTGTCAATGGTAAAGTATTGCTTGGAAGCAGTTTGAATCTTGAGGGTCCGTTAAATGGTCATAAATTTATGCTTACCATTGGAAGTCATCGCAACGAAGCACTGCAGAAGGAATGGAAGGACGATGGCCAAGACAAGTTTGTATTTGAAATATTGGAAGTAGTAAAAGTTACAGACGATGAAAACTTTAACGTAAAAGACGAACTGGCCCTTCTTGAGGAAATATGGATTGAGAAACTTCAGCCATTTGGAGAACGAGGATACAATAAAGACTCAAAAATTCGTCAAGCATAGCAAAAAACTATGGCTGTTTGATAATTCGATCCCCGCTAAAAAAGCAAGATTCACAATTCCACAACTTTGTTGAGATACGTTATGCATAAACTCATTCCATTCATTTTTTGTATTCTCATTATCGGCTGCGCGGAAAATGGAATATCGGATCCGCCGGATATTTCAATCCAAGTGTTGCAATCGACACCAGACACAATAACGGTGGAAAATAGAGTTATGTATTTATCCACGTATCTGTGGAGAGATTTTCAGCCGATGATTGGAGTGAATGGAAGCGCGCTCATTGGATTATTTTATGTAACGGCCATTGATTCATTCCGGTTATCTTCAAATATATCGGCAGACGCTGTATGGATTATTCATAATAATCAGGTTTGGAAATCTCTGTTTTCTCATGAACCTGCTCCTGATCCTGAATTAAGACCAAATCGAATTGTAAAAATTGCACGCAATGGTCCTCCATGGGGTCCGGATGTTTTTGTTGACGTAATTGTTCGTATCACGGACGGAAAAGGTGGATCAAAACTTTTACGCAGTTCAAAACAAGGTATAGGCAGCACACATTAATTGCGGCAAATAAATCACAACGGCATTGATGCCTCATCAGTCGCTACGCGTAGGTGAAAAGACTCTGCGAGAGTCCCCTCGTGATTAACTGCAATCGGAAAGCCGGCAATTATCTTCAACAAATAAATTGGAAGAATCAGAAGATGAATAAAATGAATCCTGCGGTTAATGTATTTTTCAATAAAGCCAAAAAGTGGCAGGAAGAATTGAAAAAAATGAGAACTATCATTCTTGACACAGGGCTGACCGAAGAATTGAAGTGGGGTAAACCATGTTACACATTTCAGGAAAACAACGTCGTTATCATACAAGGATTTAAGGAATACTGTGCACTGATGTTTTTCAAAGGTGCTTTGCTGAAGGACACCAATGGTATTCTCACCAAACCGGGGGAGAATACGCAGGCGGGGCGTTTGATTCGGTTCACTAATGTTCGGGAAATAGCTGAGCAGAGATCCGTCTTGAAAGCCTATCTGTATGAAGCCATTGAAGTGGAAAAAGCCGGTTTGAAAGTGAACCTTAAAAAGAATCCAAAACCAATTCCCGAAGAGTTTCAAAATGCATTAGATAAAAATCCAGCATTGAAAGCAGCTTTTAATGCATTAACACAAGGACGGCAAAGATTATACATCCTCCATTTCTCTGCACCTAAACAATCCAAAACCCGGGAATCAAGGATTGAAAAAAATATACAGCACATTCTCAATGGAAAAGGGCTAAACGATCATTACATTCAAAAGAAAAAAAGATAATCAAACTGTAAGATCGTATCGTGCTATTTGTTCAATGGATACCGGAAGTGTATTATTAACTGATGTTACGCTTTATGAGTCGTAGACTCTACGAGCCATAGGCAAAACAAATAAATTGATCAAGGTGAGCAAGGCGCTGGCTAAGCTTGACGGGTCATCCTTCGGCGCGTGCCGCAAAAAAAACATACATTGTGCGGCACTTGCTCAGGATGACCATCCTTTCTTCGTCGCGTCGAATAATTCTAACAAAATATGCATTTGCTTAACGTCAATAATAAATCTTGATATGTGTTGCAAGGTGACAAAGGGAGAAGTGATGAAAGGAATTACATCTGAACATCGTACCATTGATGATTATATTCTATCATTCTCTAAGGATGTACAGAAGCAGTTGCGGGCCTTGCGTGCTGCAATAAGCGAACAAGCGCCGGAGGCCGAAGAGAAGATAAGCTACCAAATGCCGACGTTTTACCTGAATGGTAATCTTGTCCACTTTGCGGCTCACAAAAACCATATAGGATTCTATCCAACGCCGGGTGCTATTATTTATTTTAAGAAACAATTGATGAAATACAAGACGTCGAAGGGTGCGGTCCAATTTCCGATAGAAGAGTCATTGCCGATCACGCTGATCAAGCAAATAGTGCGTTACAGAGTTGCAGAAGCTGAACTCAAGAGCAGAAAGAAAAAAAGATAATGGGCAGTGATGCTGGCACCACGATTTCGGTCCAATTGTTTTAACGGCATTACTATTTAGGGTACAAAAAAATGAAGAGAATAGTATTCTATATCTCTATTATAATTTTTATCACGCAGACAGGATGTAAGCAAGCGACGGAATCCACGCCTCAAAGCGCGTCAGATATGTATGTGAGAATTGAAATGGAATCAGCTTTTGAGAATGACTCTGTAAAGATTTCGGTAGATGACAAGACTCTATTGGAATCACGAATCACCACAAACTATACCGTTAATCTTGCCTGGTCCAGTGGATTGCAAAGGCTTACCAGAAGCAGCCATACAGTACATTTTGCAGTTGTTGAATACGCAGTTCAGAAGGATTACACGATTGATCTTACGAACGATACATCGACTGTTCTAATGCGTTTCGACAAAGCCTTAAACAAATTAGTGTTCAACAAATTAAAGGGAGATTGCTGCGCGATTAAATGCAATGCCGTCTTATCAGTTGCTCTTGGATCATTCGCCAAAAATCCTGCACTTGGCGCAATCCCGAGGGCGGCATAAAGAGCGCTAATGCAGTAAGTCCACAATGTATAAATAATTATTAAACAATGACTTATGGAAAACCCGATTCTCTCCCTTATTAGCGCAATCCTTATTGGGTTAGGCGCAACACTCACTTTTGATCTTTGGGCCCAGTTCCTAAAACATGCCTTTAAGATCACTCCATCCAGCATCTGTCTGGTCGGGCGGTGGTTTCGATACATGCCGGAAGGTATCTTTTCGCATTCAAATATTGTCTCAACTCCGCCGAAGAGCGGAGAATGCTTAACAGGTTGGATCGCCCACTACATGATCGGCATTATGTTCGCCACCGTCTTCGTTGCAATTGCAGGCGACAACTGGCTCCAGTGCCCGACGCTGATTCCTGCTCTCGTTTTCGGGATCGTTACTGTTATGGGGCCATTCTTCATCATGCAGCCTTTATTCGGATTCGGATTTGCTGCGTCAAAGAGTGCAAATCCTACGCAGGCGAGAGTTCGTAGTTTAATGAATCATATTGCTTTTGGCGCAGGTCTATATATTTTTGCCGTGTTGTTGAATTGGCTGCATTGAATTTGAAGTAACAGAAATACGTAGAATAATAGATACCTTCGACCAATTTAGACGGCATAAAAAAATAAATAATTGGTATTGCATTGCAATAACAGATGGAAGGAACATCTTTAAATGAAAACAATTTCGGCACATCTGCCGCAATACCTCTTTATGTTAATGCTAACGATAGTATTTGAAAACGCGTCGGTTGCGCAGACGTCTGCACCGGGAACAGATGTCCGGCAAGATCAATCATCCGATCAAGAAATACGGGAAGGGTTTTACCAGATAAATGAAGTATTGGCCACCAAAGATCTTGAAACGGTCATGAGCATGTATGATGATTCAGAAGATATTGTTGTTATCGGTTCTGATTCCGGCGAAGTGTTCATTGGGCGAGACCGGGTTAAAGTGTTTATGAAAATGATCGTTTCCATGCCGTTTGTATTTTCATTTGAGATGGATACACCAACTATTCATCACCATCAAAATATTGCGTGGGTGTTTAGTGATGGTAAAATGGTGCATACACGCAGTAGCGGTAAAGTATCGAAAGTGCCGTACCGTATCACCGCAGTGTTGGTCAAGAAGGGGAATAAATGGAAGTGGAAAATGTTTTCGGGTTCAATACCACGTTCAGAATGAATAACATAGCGTCAAATAAAATCCGTCCGGCTGCGATCATTCAATTGGAGGATTAAAAACGCGCAAACGTGCCATTGAAATGCTTAAAAAAACGTATTCGGACTGGATCCGCCTGAAGGCAGCAATAAAATATCTTTTATAAGAACATTGATAAATGAAATAAATTCAATTATTTGCTAAATTAAAACCCGGCAATCACCCAATTGAATAACTATCAACGAGGCACTGTTATGAAAAAACAATATGGTAAAAATATTTTGTACGGCTTTTTAGCATGGCTTATACCTTTTGCTATATCGGTCTTCTTTTACTCAAATGAAGGAAAACTCTCTATTGATCTCTTGCTCTTTAAGTCCATTATGATCGCCGTCGGCTCTATTTCCGCCGCCTTTCTTTTGGTCTCGTATTTTAAAATAATCAAGACAAGTTATTTTAATGAGGGAATTATTGTCGGCGCAACTTGGTTCGGCATAAACATTCTCTTGGACCTGCTGATTTTACTTCCGATGTCGGGAATGTCGTTTGCAGATTATTTTGCGCAGATAGGACTGCGGTATCTTGCGATACCCGCAATGAGCATGGCCGTAGGAACGGCCCTTGAAAATAAAAAATAAATTACTTTCGAGAAATTCATTTTCCCGCGAATTGTGTGCTGAATGAACTATAGGCGGAGTTTCTGCCAGACGTATGAGGTAGCAAAATGCGCGACCGGAGATTTGTGGCTAAGCATCGCGGCGGACCGCTGAGCAAGAACAAACATTATTTGATGGCGCTTTGGGCTGCTGCGTGTGCCGAACATGTGCTTTCCGTTCTTTGGAAAAACGATATCGATCAGCGTCCAATTAATGCAGTGCGGCAAGCAAGGGCTTGGGCCGGAGGAGAAATATCTGTGGGAGATGCACGGAAGGCTGCAGTAGCAGCGCATGCATCTGCAAGAGCGTCCAGGAATGCCGCCGCAACAGCCGCGGCCCGCGCGGCAGGACACGCCGCCGCAACGGCACACATGGCTGATCACTGCATGGCGACTGCTTGGTATGCATTAAAGGGGGCAGAGTTGGGGGGAAACAATGCAGAAAGAGAGCGGCGATGGCAAGTTCGTAAGCTGCCGAAAGCTATTCGAGATTTAGTCGTTTCCGGTTGTGAGCGTCGGCGGATATATCCCAAACAATTAAGTAAAACTGATACTCCTTAAAAGTCCCTTGCTCCATAATAAATTCAAAAAAATAGTTAACGCATAACCTTTTAAATTGCACGCCTTAATTGATAGATAAAATGAAAACAATACTACTATTTTTTGTCATACTATTTCGTGCAAGTACTGCTTTTTCACAAACACCTGTCGCGGAAAATGGTCAATTACAAGTTATCGGTCATCAACTCTGTAACGAAACCGGGAAACCGTATCAGTTACGGGGCATGAGTCTTTTTGGATTGATGCATTTACCGGAATGTATCACTGAGAACGGTTTTAAAGCCCTGCGGTATGATTGGCATTCAAATGTTGTCAGAGCTCCTGTTTACGTTGCAAACTACAGCAATTCGAACAACTACAATCAAAACCCAACGTTCAACAATACACTGATCGACAGTATTGTTACGTGGTCCGAAAGGCTTGGCTTGTATTGCATCATCGATTGGCATAATGACCGCTATGGAAGCCCAAACGATCCTCAGCATAAAGGCGCCGACGCTTTTTTTGAAATGATGTCGGCGAAATATGCAGGGAAGAAAAATATCATCTATGAAATTTTCAACGAACCGTACGGGAAACAAATAACGTGGGATACGATAGCCGACAATGCCAATAGAATTATTCCTATCATTCGAAAAAATGATCCTCGCGCGATCATTCTCGTAGGGTCCTCTGATTGGGACCAAAAACTTGAGACCGTTGATGTAACAAAATTGAACGACAGCAAAAACGTGATGTTCACATTCCATTTTTATGCAGCCTCTCATAAGTCTTTATATGCAATGTTTGCAAGTCAAATTCACCGGATTCCGGTATTTGTCAGCGAGTGGGGAACGTGTGAATCTTCAGGCGCTGGCTTTACCGATACAGAGGTCAGTTCTTTATTTCTGAAAACGATGAAACAGCATATCAGCAATAACGATACCGTTTCAATAAGCTGGTGCAATTTCAGTTACGGAGATAAAGATGAAAGTGCTTCCGCCTTAAAACCGAACAGCTGCACCGGTGGTTTATGGAATAATACTACGGCGGAAGGTTCCTTTGTACAATATTGGATTACTCATAACAAAGCGCCTGAAATTACTACCGGGCAACACTAATTTATTTCTGCAACATCAGAAATTCTATAACAGGGATGTTGTGTCATAGCGATAATATTGTGATCTGAACCAGACCATTCTGTAATAATGCAAAAAGGGAAGATTATGAAAAAGGTGTGTATTATTGGCGCATCCGGAAAACTCGGTCAGTATATGGTGCAGCATTCGTTGGACAAAGGCTACCAGGTGGTTGGAGTATGCCGGGAAAAAAGCGCCGGCAAACTGGACAAGTTCAAAGGGCGCATCACCGTTATTCCCGGAGCAACGAACAACCGTGAGATCATTAAAACGGCGATTGTTGGGTGCGATGGTGTGCTCACTGTGCTGGTGCCCTGGGGTGTTCATCATTATTCATCGGGAACGGCGCAGGCGGTGCTCGACTATGCTCGTCCGGATGCGCGTCTTATCTTTTCGTGCGGCTGGCATATTACATTGGACGGCCAGGATGTATACTCGCAGACCTTCAAGACGGTTGTAAAGGTAATCAGCCGGCTTGCACGGTTTGTCCGTGCCGTTGACATCGACGATCAGGTGGAGGCATGCCGGCGGATCTTTGCGAGCGACACACGGTGGACAGTTGTGCGCGGCAGCGACCTTGAAGAAGGAGTGAGCCAAGGACTTCCTGTATGGAGCAGACACATAGGTGACCCTGTTCTTGCAAGCAACATCACCCGCCGTATTGACTTTGCTCTGTTCATGGTGGAGGCACTCGAAAATGATGAACTCATCCATGAGGCCCCGGCGATTGTCGGCTGCCAAACTCCTTCGGCACTGTCAAAGGAAACCGGAAGTAAGAAATTGAAAAGTGAATAGAGAAACAAAAATGCTTCATCCGCGGCAGGCAGATCAATCTGCCAAATTTTTTTGACGGAAGAGTTCTATTTCGTTAGAATACGAGCAAGTTATGGATAGTGGTATTCTCAATGTGGTAATTTTTGTTGCAGCCTCCGGCTGTTTTCTTGCAATCTCCCGGAAATCGCTGCGCAATGTTCGCTCACACGGTTTCTACCGATTCTTTGCATGGGAAGCGATTCTTGCGCTTATTCTGATCAATGCCGGAGTTTGGTTTGCGGATCCATTTTCTCTTCCACAAATATTTTCGTGGCTCTTCCTGTTCGTTTCTCTTGCACTTCTGCAGCAGGGAGTATCACGGATACTTGCGACGGGTAAACCGAATGACGAGCGGAGTGATGATACGTTGCTTGAGTTTGAAAAAACGACAAACCTTATTACGTCCGGGATTTACCGATACATCCGTCATCCACTCTATGGATCATTGCTGTTCCTTGCATGGGGGGCGTTCCTGAAAGAACTTTCGTGGTATTCGGTCTGCCTGGTTTTGGCGGCGACGCTGTTTCTGATTGCAACGGCAAAAGCAGATGAAACGGAATGTATCCGATACTTTGGAATATCCTACGAGGAGTATATGTTGAAGACAAAAATGTTTATTCCATTCATATTCTGATTATTGCGCCTGCATTCATCCCTGCCGCAAACAGGCGTTAATGAAAATAGAAAGAACATCGGATTGAGAGCGGAGGATTTTAGTAGTTATGTTTCTCAGGAAGCAACGGTTGATCTGACCAGATATCGGTAAAATGAAAAGGAGAAACATCTGAAAAACCTCACATCAATGTCATTTCCCCAAAGGGGTCACTTTGTGACGAGATGCGAAGCATCGAGAAATCTTCTTTTTAGCTTCAATAACAAGATCGAGATTCCTCACTTGCCCCTTCGGGGCTTCGTTCGGTCTACGACTCGTAGAGAATGACAATGGAAAAACAATTTTTCAGAAGTCTCAAGGAGTGAAAATGGATCTGAATTATCGCCGCATTGGCACCGTAGCACTTACCGGCATTTGGGTGAGTGCTTCGGAGTTCTTGAGAAATGAGGTTTTTCTCAAAAAATATTGGGTCGATCATTATCAATCAATGGGAATGATATTTCCCTCTGAACCGCTGAATGGAATACTGTGGATCGTTTGGAGTTTTTTATTTGCTGCAGCTATTTATATCATATCCGGAAAATTCGATCTCATTCAGACAACATTCATTAGCTGGTTTATGGCATTTGTAATGATGTGGATTGTTGCTTGGAACTTACATGTGCTACCGTTGGCCCTTCTTTTGTATGCTTTTCCGCTCAGCCTCCTGGAAGCATTTATCGGTGCGTATATTTGCAGAAAGATGTCTCTCAATGGATAAAATAATTACAAGAAGAACAACAGCAGACGGTGACCCCGTTGTGAATTTACTCAGCAATTATTTTATTGAAAAACCTCACATCAATGTCATTTCGAGATGCGAAGCATCGAGAAATCTTGTTTTTATCTTCAATAACAAGATTGAGATTCCCTGCCTGACGGCAGGCAGGCTCACTACGCCCCTTCGGGGCTTGCCCCCTTGGGGCTTCGTTCGGAATGACAATAGAGAAATAATTTTTCAGATGTCTCTTATTTATATTCTGATGCTATTCCTATCGTTTCCAATGCTTGCTATCTCTCAGACCGATACGGCAAGGAACCGGATCGGACGGATTGTGGAACAAGCAGAGGGGCGTGTAGGCGTTGCCGTTATCAATATGAAAACCCGCGATACGCTGACGGTGAACGGGAGGGGCGAATTTCCGATGCAAAGTGTTTTTAAATTTCCACTTGCATTAGCGATACTTCATCAGGTGGATAACGGTACATTTTCTCTTGACCAGCGGATTCATATCGATAAGGCCGATCTGCTGCCAAATACCTGGAGTCCGCTGCGGGAAAAATATCCCAATGGTAATATCGATCTTACGATCGACGAATTGCTGACGGCGACCGTTTCGCAAAGCGACAACAACGGATGCGATATCCTTTTTCGCCTCGTCGGTGGTCCGGAAATGGTTGACCGGTATGTTCACGCTCTTGGGATAGAGCAAATGGCTGTCGTATCGACCGAACAGGAAATGCACAAAGAGTGGAACCTTCAGTACCGCAACTGGAGTTCGCCATATGCCATGGGAATACTGCTCAGCAAATTCTATCAAGACAGCATTCTTTCGAAAAAGAGTACGGAATATCTCTGGCGTATAATGGTGAACACCAAAAGCGGACCGGGAAGAATTAAAGGAGGACTGCCGGAAGGGAGCATTGTTGGACACAAAACCGGATCATCGGGTACGAACGAAAATGGTCTGGCCGCCGCAACAAACGATGCGGGAATTGTCATTCTTCCCAACAATATGCCCTTTGCCGTCGTGGTATTCGTTTCTGATTCAAACGCAGGGGAAAAAGAACGGGATAAGGTAATTGCCGATATCGCCAGGGCAGTATGGGATTCATTTTCGATTCGATAAAAAAATCCTGTATCATGCGCTTTGGTTGCGGCATACTCAGCCGAAACCATACTGCATACTGTCGTCGAAAGGAACGTTTTTCAAAAAGTAGCTGACGAAGAAGCGATGATCACTTCGGTAGGACAAGTTCTGTTTATTTTCTGTATGTGATTATTTCAATAATCGAAAGGAACTCTCTATGGGTCTCTTTGGTAAGAAACAGATATTTGACAGCACGAAAGAGGATACAGCACCGCACGTATTCCGGATGGAGGGGAAAACAATATCGTGTTCACATTGCGGCAATCTCCATTTTGTGCAAAAGGCGATCCTTTTGAATACGACGGGAATGACATTCTTCTCGTTGGACTGGGCGAACAGAACGGCGGCGACATTGTCGTGCACACAATGCGGTCAGATCCTATGGTTTCTTCAACAGCCCGAAGTGGTTGCTGAATAACATGACCGCACCAGTGCATGGTAAAAATCTATTCCGTTCATGCGGACGGATCGGCTGACAACTTTTTTTTCCGTAGAGAAGTATGCCTGTGCAAAATTGAAATTGTTCCGGCAAAAAGAGGATTTTTTATGAAGAATAATCGATTTATCTTTTTTCCTTTTCTTTTTTTATTTGCTATGCTACCGGGATGCAGTGAAAGCACTTCACCGGCAGAATCAGTGACAACGGCATCTCTTGTTACGCGTTCCTGGAAAGGAGAGAGTTTCATATTGCTCACGACCGGACAAACGGCACGGATAGTGAAGGATGCTGTTATAATTTTTGAATTCAAAAAAGAGGGAACCTGCGTTCTTTCGCAGGCATCGTGGAGCATCAGCAGCGTATCGGGACAATGGAAACTTGACAATGACGATAAGAATGTCGTGTTAACGCTTAATAGGCCGATGGGTACGGTAACGGAAATACTGCCGATCAAAGAGTTGAACACAACACATTTTATTCTTGGCGATACAACGGTGTACGGTTATTCTCTGGTTCCGCAGTAAATCATGCAGAACGGCCTAGGACACTCAACGGAAAAAACTTTCGTTTATAAAGGAAGTGTAAGTCTTTCTTTCTTCGCACAACTTGTTTGAAAATATTATTGAGTGATGTTCTGCAAAATGTTTAGAATCGAATAGCAATGCTTCGGCGCAGCGCAGAAAAGGTGGTCACCCTGAGCAAATCCTTCGTATTTTAAAGGATGCGCCGAAGGGCGACCACAAAATCGATAACTGCGCCTTGCTCAGCATGAAAATTGATTTTCATTTGTGTAACATCAGTTATTAAGAAGTTCATTTTACGATGGCATCTTTCTATATTATTTGCACCATTGTTTCTTATCAATTAATCCGGAGCGCCCTGCATGTACTTCATTAAGATACTGATTGTTCCTCTTGTTTTTGTCTTAATGAATGCGCCATTAGCAGCACAGCCGTCAATTCATTCCTATACACAAGAAGTTGACCGGTGGCACGCAGGAAGAGTGGAAAGTCTTAAGAAAGAACAAGGGTGGTTAAGTCTTGTAGCGCTTGATTGGCTCCAGGAGGGGAATAATGCGGTGAAATCTGTTGGTATGATTACTCTTCAAAATGGAAGAATTGTCTTGACGCTGGAAAACGGCAGAAAAGGAACGCTGAACGGCAAAACATTCTCATCCGGTCCATTGTCGGCCGATAAGGATAAAGTGCTTATCGGATCGAAAGCGTTATCGGTGATCAAACGGGGAGATAAATATGCCGTCCGTGTGTGGGATTCGGAATATTCTGCACGGAAGGAGTTCATAACGGTAGACCGGTTTCCGGTTTCGGATACTTGGAAGATCGTGGCGCGGTGGAGTCAATACGCAACACCAAAAAAAATACAGGTTGCGACAGTAATACCCGGACTGCTGCAGGAATGGTCCGTTCCCGGCGCAGCGGTGTTTATGCTTCAGGGAAAAGAGTACAGACTTGAGCCGACGCTGGAAGCCGGAGAAAAAGATTACTTTTTTGTCTTTGGTGATAAGACGAACGGGAAAGAGACCTACGGTGCGGGAAGATTCCTGTATGCGGAACCGCCGGCAAACGGGATGATCATTTTAGATTTTAATAAATCGTATAACCCGCCATGTGCATTTACGGATTTTGCCACATGTCCGGTACCTTCGCCTGAAAACAGACTTCCCGTAAGGATCGAAGCAGGGGAGAAAATTTTCAAGCGACACTAAATAACAACATCAACCGCGTGATGTTTCCCTGCATGGCACTTTGATTTAGCTGCGATTCGTAAAACTTTCCGCAACAACATCTACCGCAATCATGGCTCGACGCAGTTTATCCCGCTGTATGCGGGACTCGCCACGCCTACTTTAATCGAAACGAGAATTTCCTGTAAATAATTATGGTGTGCATCGCTCAGCAACTAAGCCAACCTGTCGGGACCCGATAAATTCCATTGTTTAACTATGGCTCGTAGTGCAGGGCGTAAGGGGAGTTATGTTTTTTTTGCTTTTGATTATGCGGCTGTGGTCGATACGCAAAACGGTTATTCTTCGCCGGTCGGCAGCATTCCATCCACTTCTTTCCAGATGACGGTTTGGATCGCATCGATGGGCTGTTTCCCGTCGATCACGACAAAGCGGGATGGTTCTTCTTTTGCAAGAAGATGGTAACCGTCGCGGACCCGGTTATAAAAATCTTCATTGCTCATCTCCATCCGGTCGATTTCCTGATGGCTTGCCTGGCGACGGGCGTACATTTCGTGCGCGGTAATATCAATAAAGAAAGTCTTCTTCGGCATCAATCCGTTGGTGGCAATGGCATTGATCCCTTTCACTCCGCCGTGATGCAGCCCTCTGCCGTACCCCTGATATGCCGTGGTCGAATCAACAAATCGGTCCGTGATCACAACAGTACCTTTAGCCAGCGCCGGCTTGATCACTTCGGTCACCAATTGCGCGCGGCTGGCGGAGAAGAGGAGGAGTTCGGTGATCTGTGTCATTTTCAGATTTTTTTTATTCAGAAGGATCTGACGGATCTGTTCTGATATCTCCGTGCCGCCGGGTTCACGCAAGAACAGCACGGCGCGATTTTCCGCCGTCAATTTTTCCACCAGCAGTTTTGCCTGCGTTGTTTTTCCGCAGCAATCGATACCTTCAAACGATAAGAACATTGCGCAACTCCAAAATTTTTCTCTCTCTATGTACGATTATTTGAGGTGTAATTCAACATAATGAAATAGATGAGTAAATCCGGTAAAAAATTCATAGTGATCAAAGGAATGGTGAAGCTAATACTCTAGTGACACTACTGTCGCAAAGGGTATTCATACAACGCCTGCCTCTGAATGTTCTATAAACTCATTTACAAAATCTCGCGAACCATTCTGAACGATACGAATGACAGATGAACAATCGTAACCCATTAGTCATTGTCTGATTTGTTAATGGATGACGTGGCTCTGTGTCTAATGGTAACGACATCAGCGTGTGTTATTATCGATGCATTCCGTACGGTAATAACACTCTAAAAATATGAGTATTTGTTGTTTCCTTGTGCCGAAATTCCGCCAATTATGAGCTGAATGAATTTCCGTGCAAAAAATGCACACTTTGTGCAAAATATGCATTGTTTCAACTGATTTTTCTCAATTTTTAGCGATTTCGCATTCCATTTCATGGCACGGTGATTGCGGTATTGCAATAAGAGCATGCGATAATCACCAACAACAAATCACCGTTGGTATCCACATCTGCATTTTGATACCGATTGACTATGAACGGACACAATATTTTGATATAAAACGATTCCTATTATTTTTCTTCAGTCATTAGTATCTTAACCAAATAAAAACCATATAGCCGTATTTCTACTACCGTATCATTCCATCGTTTTCTAACTTAAGATAAAAAAGGTGCCATTCTATGGGTAAGCAAAAGATTTCATCCTCTCTTGCATTAAGTGAAAACGGCTTTCTCTTTCTTCCAACGACCGGGGAAACATTCACGGTCAATGAAATGGGGAAGCTAATCCTGAAATATCTGCAGGATGGTAAAGACCAGCAGTCGATCGTCAATGCCATCGCGGAAGAATACGATGTTGAAGCCGAAGATATTCAGCGGGATTATCTCGATTTTATGGGACAATTAAAACAATTCCAACTGGTGGTGGAAGGATGAACATTGCCGTCACTGGACTGAACAATGTCGATAATCCGGCGCCTGGTGTTCCGGTGATTCGCGCCATTAAAGATTCCGGAGAATTTTCCGGCAGGATCATCGGGCTGCTCTATGACACGCTTGAGCCCGGCGCTTATCTTCCGGACGTTGCCGATATCAGTTATGTTATTCCCTATCCGTCGGGAGGTCTGGAACATCTTTTTCAACGGATCGCCATGATCCACGAAAAAGAAAAGATCGACGTGATCATACCGACGCTTGATTCTGAATTGAATGGTTTCATAAAACTTGCTCCGCGGCTGAAAGAACTCGGGATTGCAACATATCTCCCAACGGCCGACCAACTGAACCTTCGCGCGAAGGACAAGCTCGCCGATTTCTGTAAAAAATTTGAAATCCGCGTACCGAAGAACATTCTTGCAACATCGGTACAGGATCTGTATAAAATACAATCACATTTTGAATACCCCGTTGTTGTTAAAGGGATATTCTATGATGCGGCAGTTGTCAACAATCTTGAGGAAGCAAGTACCGCGTTCCACAAGCTGAGTGCGAAATGGGGACTGCCGATCATCATTCAGGAATTCATAGCCGGTGACGAGTACAATGTTTGCGCACTGGGAAACGGATCCGAAATGATCGGTGCAGTGGCGATGAAGAAAATGTA
>CAJBTU010000171.1 GCA_903958625.1 uncultured Ignavibacteriota bacterium
GCACATTCTCTGCGGCATGTGCCGCATCCGCTGTGGCGGGAATAACACACGTGACCGCCGGATGAGAAACAATATATTTCAAAAAGAATTCTCCCCAGCTGTTGATGTCATATTCCAACGACCACTCCGGTAATGGTTTTCCTTTCACCGCACCAAAGAGCGATCCTTTTTCAAACGGTTCGTTGATGATTGTTGCGACCCCTTTGTCCATTGCAAGATTCAACAGACTCTTCTCGGCATTCCGTTCCCGCATGGAGTAATTGAATTGGACAAAATCGATCGCATGGTTTTTTATGATCCACTCCAGATCGTTATGTGCGGCCGCCTTATAATGCGTAATGCCGATATAGCGTAACCTTCCTTCCGCTTTCCATTGCTGCAGGGTTTTCAGGTGTGTTTGCCAGTCTAGCAGATTGTGGATCTGCATCAGATCCATTGTTGTCCGGCGCATATTGCGCAAAGAATTGTTCATCTGATCGATGCCGTTTTGTTCGCCTGTTGTCCACACCTTGGTGGCATAAAAGAAATTTTCGGTAACGCCGGATTCGCTCGTCAGATCGCCGACAACCTCTTCCGACCTGCCATACATAGGCGAAGAATCGATCATTGCCATCGTCGGCTTCGTTTTCCGGGATATCGTCGCAATGACTTCTCGCAGCGGCTTCCTCTCTTCAAGTGAAGACCCCACATCGAATCGCTTCCAGGTGCCGAGCCCGACAACGGAAATCATTTCATTGGTTGATGGAATTGAGCGTAACAGCATAGTTTTTTATTGTTATAATACTTGTTGCGCGCGTAAAAGGCAATATTGGCCGCCGCTTTGAAAGAAAAATATTACCTATATTAGGCGAATGGGACTTTTAAACTGTCTCGCTTCATTATCTCTAAACTCAAATTGATACCGCCGCCATGTCAACACTCTTCACTCCTCTCACAATAAAAAATGTCACTCTCAAAAACCGCATTGTTGTTTCGCCGATGTGTCAATATTCTTCCATCGACGGATTCGCAAATGATTGGCACCTCGTCCACCTGGGAAGCAGGGCTGTCGGCGGTGCCGGACTTGTTGTCACCGAAGCGACAGCAGTTTCTCCCGAGGGACGCATCTCTCCCGATGATCTCGGAATCTGGAAGGATGAACATATTCCCGGATTGAAACGGATCACTGAATTCATCCATAAACAAGGTTCTGTTGCAGGTATTCAGCTTGCACACGCAGGAAGGAAAGCATCAACTGCTTCGCCATGGAAAGGGATGAAGCAGGTCCCCGCTGCGACTGGCGGCTGGCACACCCTTGCGCCGAGCGCCGTTGCTTTCAAAACGGACGAAATTCCTCCCGACGAACTTGATGAAAAAGGAATTCAAAAGGTGGTGAGCAATTTTTCTGCGGCGGCGAAAAGGGCAATGGCCGTAGGTTTTAAGATTATCGAAATTCACGGTGCTCACGGGTATCTGCTCCACGAATTCCTTTCGCCGCTGAGCAACCATCGTGCGGACAGATACGGCGGCTCTTTTGAAAATAGAACGCGGCTGCTGCGGGAAGTTGTCGAATCGGTTCGTTCGGTTTGGCCGGCCGGGAATCCGGTCTTCGTTCGCCTTTCTGCAACCGATTGGGTTGAGGGCGGGTGGGGACTTTCAGATTCCATTGTTCTTGCTTCGATTTTAAAAAAACTTAATGTTGATCTGATTGATTGTTCTTCCGGCGGCAATTCTTCCCCGGCGCAGATTCCTGTCGCTCCGGGCTATCAGGTGCCGTTTGCCGAGGCTCTGCGAAAGACCGGCATCCTTACGGGAGCGGTAGGACTAATAACAAACGCGCATCAAGCCGAATCAATTGTCGGTGAAGGAAAGGCCGATGTTGTTTTTCTTGCTCGCGAAATGTTGCGCAATCCGTATTTTCCACTGCAGGCTGCGCAGCAGCTTGGAGCAGAGATTGAGTGGCCGGTGCAGTATGCCCGCTCTAAACCATTTACGCTTTCATCGTTGTAACTATTTTCTTCCGAATGATAGAATTAATGGTTGGCAGCGATACTGCCGGAAAGATCCGTTTGAAATCCGTAAATTCAGGCTTTTTTGCTCTCTTGACTACCAAATGAAATGTTTGTACTTTTTTTTGTTCACCAACGAAAAATTAATTTTTGAGGTGACGGAATGAAAACAAACAACGAACAACCCCGCAAGAGCGGCTCTTTTCTCTCCGGCGCCGCTGCACCAGGAAAACAGTCCGGCTGGTGGAAACACGCTCACCCGCACACGAAAATGCCCGACAGCAACGTCTTCACCAATAATGTGAAGACCGGATTCTGGAAGACCTACAACGTGCGGAATTCGGGCAAGAAGTAGAAATGTGCTCATCATCCCGCTCCTTATAAAGGAGTAGGGGCGGGATTTCTTCTGACTTCCTTTTTATCTCATTGATTCTTGATGCGTCGCATCACTGAGCCGCCGTATCGTGCGCGGTAATAAACCACAATCATCAGAATTATGTTTAGAGACATCTGAAAAATCTCATATCAACGCCTTTTCTCCAATAGGGTCATTTAGCGGTAAAATCATTTTTCAGATGTTTCGTTTAATAATTTTCGATTTGTATAAAAAAAATCGTTGATAGAACTCGCCGGCACCATTTTTCTGCTCTTGTCTTTTACGCAATGATTTAATAGTATAATCCGGACACTGCCGTCCAAAATAAATTGGAATTGAACGTAAAATAGTCATAGTGTCTTAAATTGGCGAATAATTTTCAATAATACGTTGTGAGTCTCCACCGTAGCATTAAGAGATAAAAAAAAGTGCGAGGGTGCGAAATTTTGGAGGATTGAGCGGATGGGAAAGCGATGAATGACGGGACTTTTGATGGCGCTTTTTGCCATCAACGGGCATGAGCGAACGGGATTCATCGCGAGCGTTAAATTTCGCAAGAGGTTCTTTTGCTTCTTTTCTTGCCCCGTCAAGAAAAGAAGGGAAATAGTTTTTAGCAGATTTATTTTGGACAAATCTATAATCCGGATGAGCATTTTGTTTCGACATATTAAACAATCCGACAATCAAAAGATCGCCGAAGTGATCCGGAAAGTTTTCCGTGAATTCAAGATTGATAAACCGGGAACGGTCTATACCGATCCGACCACCGACGATCTGTATGCTCTGTTCCGCAAGCCGGGAAGCATCTATTGGATCGCAGAAGAGGCCGATATCATCGTGGGGGGCTGCGGAATATTTCCTACCGACGGATTGCCCGATGGATGTGTGGAGCTGGTGAAGTTCTATGTTGCCGCCGACTATCGCGGACAAGGGGTCGGCAATTCGCTGATGCAAAAAAGTATCGCGTCAGCAAAAGAGCTTGGGTATAAACAGATGTATCTCGAATCGTTCCCCGAACTCAACAAGGCGGTCAGCATGTACATCCGGTCTGGATTTACCTATCTTCCCCGCGCACTGGGAAACTCGGGACACTTTGCGTGCAATGTGTGGATGCTGAAAGAGTTGTGAGGTTTTTTGTATGTATCAAACATTACTGAACATTGCACGCTTAGTCCCCCCTCGACTCTGTTCTTTAGTGTTCATTTATTAAACTCATCAACACCTTCATGTTTTCTACATCTTCGTGCAGGTCTTCGCTCTTGGGTGTTTCGAGGATCTTCGGAATATGTGCAAACCGTTCATCATTCATCAGCAGCCGGAATCCCGTAAGTCCGATCATTCCTTTGCCGATATTTTCGTGGCGGTCCACGTGCGATCCGAGTCCTTTTTTGGAGTCGTTGACGTGAAATGCTACAAGCCTGTCCAGTCCGACAATTTCATCGAACTGCTTGAATGTCTCTTCGTACCCTTTCTCCGATGCGATATCATAACCGGCGGCAAAAATATGGCAGGTATCAATACAAACCGCCATCCTCTCCGGATGCTCCACTCCGTCTATGATCGCATGAAGATGTTCGAACTTATAACCGATGTTCGTTCCCTGTCCCGCGGTCGCTTCAAGCACGCTTTTTACATTAAACTTTTTTGTTGCTTCATGGGCAATATTCAGGCTTTCACAGATCCCCTTTATCCCTTCATCATCGCCCGCGCCGAGGTGTGATCCCGGATGAAAATTCAACAATGGTATTCCAAGCTGTTCGCATCGTTCCAATTCGTCAATGAACGCCCCGCGTGATTTTTTCAGCGTGTCGGGATTGGTTGCACAAAGATTGATCAGATATGAATCATGCGAAACAACCGGCGATATTCCTGCGGCGGAAATCTTTCGCCTGTACTGTGCAATGTCGTCTTCTGTGAACGGTTTTCCGTTCCATTGATTATTGTTTTTGGTAAAAACCTGCAGAGCCGTACATCCAATAGATATTGCGCGGTCTACGGCGGTGTGAACTCCCCCGGCGATTGACATATGTGCGCCAAGAAGTGCCAATGGTTGTTTCATGCTTTTTTATTCTCTCCATTATTGATATACAGAGTGTACTAAATATCCGCCTCTTTTGATATTGCTACTGCTGAACTATTTCGATACACTTGTATGACGGTTTATCTATTCGTCCAATACTTTTATGACTACAGCATCTCTTCGTCCGACTTTAATCCTGCTCGTTTGTATCGCCAACACCATTATTCATGCGCAGACAATCACTCTTGGCGGAACAATAAGGGATTCGTATTCTGTCTCACCTGTTGAATCTATTCGCGTTGATATCAGTCAAGCATCCGATCCCGGAAAACTATATACGGTCTATACGTCGGCGGCGGGTACGTGGTCATACTCTTTTCTCTCAACAGGTGCCGGCAGAACAGATGTGGTTCCTTTCGCCTTTGATCTTCAGCAGAATTTTCCGAACCCGTTCAATCCTTCAACAACGATCTATTTTTCGGTTCCATGGAGCGGACCGGTAACGGTTCTTGTCCACAACATCCTCGGTCAGAAGATCGATGCGCGGACCTATTCGCTGGCACCGGGCGGTTACAGTGTGCGGTGGACCGGCAAGGGGGCCGCGGGACCGCTGTTCTATACCGTGCAATCAGGCGGCCGCAGTATGACAAAAAAAATGATACAATTGGATGGCGGAAACGGCGAAGGACTCGGTAATGTTATGCTAGTGGGAGGATTTGCACCGGCTCTTAGGAAATCAGCAGCATCCGATTTTTCGGTGATGGTTACAAAGCTGGGATATGAACCGGATTCTATCACGGTCGCCGCCGTGAACAATTCCGCAATAAACTTTTCGTTAACCACGGTCCACCGGCGCGCATTTGTCTTCGATCTTCATAACGATGTCGCCGAGTATATGATCAACGGATACCAGATCGGTATACGTCATACCTCCAACCAAAGTGATATTCCGAGGTTCCTCGACGGCGGTGTTGATGCTCAGATGATTGTGTTGTGGACCGATTCGAGCAAAGCTCCGACAACCCCGTATCAGAGAACGATACAAATGTACGATACGTGTGTTGCGCAATTCAATCGAAACTCCGCAACCATTGCGCGGGCAACTACCTCGGCAGAGATCCAATCCATACACGCGGCGGGAAAGATTGCTGCCGTTCTTTGTGTGGAGGGAGGACACGCTATCCAGGAGGATCTGAATAAATTGATCAACTTTTACAATCTTGGTGCTCGGTATTTTACCATTACCTGGAACTACACTCTTCCGTGGGCAACGGCAGCGTCTGACCCGCTATCGGCAACGAAAGGTTTGTCCGATTTCGGCCGCCAGGTAATCAGAACGGCAGATTCTCTCGGCATGCTTATTGACGTTTCGCATGTCGGCATTAAAACGATTGAGGATATTCTGGCGGTGACGAAAAATCCGATTATCGCAAGTCATTCCGGGGTGCGCGCATTGCGGAACAGCACGCGCAATTTAATGGACGATCAGATCAAAGCGATCGCTCAAGGGGACGGCGTGATCGGTGTGGTTTTTTATACGTCGTTCCTTTCTTCGTATGCCGCATCAAGTGTAAACATCGATACGGTGATCAAACATATCGATTATATCAAGAATCTGGTCGGCATCGATCATGTTGCAATCGGTTCGGATTATGACGGCGGTATTACCGCGCCGGTCGGACTGGAAAACGTCTCTAAACTGCAGAATCTTACGATGGCGTTACTGCGCAAAGGGTATTCCCCCGCCGATGCGCGAAAGATACTGGGCGAAAATTATCTGCGGGTCTTCAAGGCGGTGTGCAAATAGCAATCTTACTTTAGCCCGCTTTCTTTTTTTCGGATTTGAAACAATTTAAAATAAAAAAAAGGACAAGCGGTAATGCTTGTCCTTTTTTTCGTTTCTATTCTATGTGATGAAGTCGGCCGCGCGTATTATTTCGCCTTTGCAAGATTGCTGTGCGTTTTGCTGTACGTAAAATAGATCGTTAGTCCGATGGCGAGCCAAATCAGGAATCGAAGCCAATTGGTGTACCCAAGTTCAGACATCAGGTACATGCAGCTCATCAAGCCGAGCACCGGAATAAGTGAAAGGTTGTTGAGATAGCAGACGACAACCGTTGCCGCAGCAACAGCAAGAAAGATCCAAAGCGGAATGAAATGCTTCCACACTTCCCAGCCGTAATTATATTTTTGTTCGTCGCCGGCCGGCGCAAGACGAATGTACATTTCGTTCTCATCGGCATCATGTTTCGCAAAATATTCCTGCGCCGCGGTTTTTTGTCCGCCGGAAATCTTCGCGACAAACTCATCCGCTGACTTCAGCTGACGAAAAGAGAGAAAATCTTCTACCCGTTCGGTATTCAGAATAAAAGCGGCGGCAATACCAAGCAGGAACAGCGCCGGCATGATGTATTTGGAATTGAGATACGGCGTTTTAAATTTCCGTTCAACCTGCGTTTTTGACATTTGCAGCTGCAGCACACCTCCGCACACAAGCACAAAAGCAAAGAGCGTTCCAATGCTCGTCAGATCGGTCACTTCCGTCAGGTTCATAAAGAGTGCGGGAATCGCCACAACAAATCCTGTTACGATGGTTGAGAACGACGGCGTGTGATATTTCGGATGGATACGGGAGAATATCTTCGGAAGCAATCCGTCGCGGCTCATGCTCATCCATATACGCGGCTGGCCGAGCTGGAACACCAGCAATACGCTTGCCATGGCGATAACGGCGCTGATCGCGATCACGCCGGAGATGAAATTCAATCCGGCTTGCTGGAACGCGTACGCCAGCGGATCGCCGACATTCAGCTCGGTGTAATGCACAAGACCGGTCAGCACAAGCGCAATGGCAACATATAAAACAGTACAGATAATTATCGAATAGAACATCCCGCGCGGAAGATCGCGCTGCGGATTATTGCATTCCTCCGCGGTGGTGGAGATCGCATCAAACCCGATATAAGCAAAAAAAACCGCCGAAACTCCTTTCAGCACACCCGACACTCCGTTCGGCATGAACGGCGACCAGTTCTTTGTATCAACATAGAATGCTCCCACAACGATGACAAGAAGGATGATCGAAAGTTTTACCAGCACCATCATGTTGCTTGCGTTCTTCGATTCCTTGATGCCGGTATAGACAAGCCACGTAATAAAAAATGTGATCATCAGTGCGGGAACGTCGGCAACCAGATGAATGCCGAACAGCGTCGGAGCAGTACTCCATGCATTGTAGGCCGCCTGCTGAAGCCCGGAAAGACTTTCCAATGGCACACCTTTCTGCAATTCCATGGTGACGGCATCATACCCGCGCCAGGCGCTGAGAAAATCCATCGTAAGATATTCGGGAATGTTCAAGCCAAGCGATGAAAGAAGACTGGTGAAATAATCGGACCACGATATGGCAACGGCAATATTTCCAATCGCGTATTCCATCAGCAGGTCCCAGCCGATGATCCATGCGATCAGTTCGCCGAATGCAACGTACGAATAGGTGTAGGCGCTTCCTGCAACCGGGATCATCGATGCGAATTCTGCGTAAGCAAAAGCGGAAAACGTACAGGCGATCGCCGTAAAGATAAAGAGAAAGATCACCGCCGGTCCCCCTGCATAGCTTGCGTTGCCGATAGTGCTGAATATTCCGGCCCCGATGATCGCCGCGATACCGAACGCCGTCAGATCGCGGACGGTAAGATTTTTTGTCAGCGACGCATGTTCCGCGTTGCGCAAATCGGCATCGGCAAGTATCTGGGAAACGGTTTTTTTTCGAAAAAGTGTCTTCATGGAAAGAATGTTAATAATATGTTCTGTTATAGAGATAATGAGTGTAAGAATGTTGAAAAATACGGTCGGAATGTCAAGGTAAAATCCTCTTTTGCGCCGCCTGGAAAACAGGGAATATTTTTTTGCCTGCTGGGAGAATATAATCTGTTTTTATTCTATCTTTCCTATGCAAAATTTTATCAACACTATGACTCGTCTTGAACAGATCGGTAAGAAAAAAGAAAAGATAGTTGTCGGATTGATGTCTGGAACTTCGGTGGATTCCATTGATGCTGTCTTGGTGAAGGTCCGCGGGAGCGGCACGTCAACGCAGTTTAAGCAGCTTGCTTTTCACACTCACCGCTATCCGAAAGGATTCAAAGAATTCGTCCTGCAAAATTCGCTGCCGGGAACGGGAAGCGTGGATACGGTCTCGGCGTTGAACATACTTTGCGCTACCTTTTTTGCTGATGCTGTATTGGCGCTGGTAAAAAAATCCGGTCTTTCTTCTTCGAAGATCGATCTGATCGGTTCTCACGGACAAACGATCCACCATGTGCCTCAATCCCGTTCTCTTTTCGGTAAAAACATCAGCTCTACGTTACAGATCGGCGACCCATCAACGATCGCAAAATTAACGGGAATTGTTACGGTGGGGAATTTTCGAACCGGTGATATGGCGTTGGGCGGTCAGGGTGCGCCGCTTGTTCCTTATTTTGATTTTTTAGCGTTCCGTTCGCCAAAATTTAACCGCGCGATCCTGAACATCGGCGGCATAGCAAACATCACCCTGCTGAAAAAAAATTGCACGGTGAATGATGTTTTTGCCTTCGATACAGGACCGGGAAACATGGTTGTTGACGCATTAATGAAACACTATTACGGCAAACAATTCGATCGTCGCGGAGCGGCGGCGGCGAAAGGGAGAATTCTTCCGTTGTTGCTAAGAGAAATGATGCAAAATCCATATTTCAAACAGGCTCCGCCTAAATCGACGGGACGCGAGCTGTTTGGAGCCGCGTTTATCAAAAATATTCTCCGTTATTCTGCGAAGAGCAGCGCGGAAGATGTTATTGCAACGGCAACCGAATTTACGGCTCTTACTATCTATGATCAGTTCACCCGTTTCCTTCGGAAACGGCTCGGCGGCCAACCGCTGCACGAACTTATTATCAGCGGCGGCGGCTCAAAGAACGAAATGATCATCGGATCGTTGAAAAAATATTTCCTGCCGGCTCGTGTATCCATTAGCGATGAGTACGGCGTACCGTCGGATTCAAAAGAAGCGCTCTGCTTCGCCCTGCTGGCAAACGAAACTCTTTGCGGAAATCCTTCCAATCTTCCGTCGGTGACCGGAGCATTGCAAAGAACCATCCTTGGCACAATAAGCTTGTAATAATCAATAATGGAAAAGGCGTTCCTCCGGCATGATGTGCGAAAGATCCGTTTGATGTCTCCAATTTCTTTCGTACCTTTTTCAACTCTATGAAAAAATTTATTATTGTTCTCCTCCTCTGTATCTCCTTTTCAAACATTACCCGTGCGCAGGAAGTAAAGCGGGATTCTTTGTTCCTCGGTTTGCACCGCAAAGATGTTGCAACCTATCTGACGATTGCATGGTCCGTGGCAGCGATATCGCTGGAATTTCAATGGTGGTGGCGTGCAGACTATTACCTTTACAAGCAGCATGAGTTTCAACTGAAAAACGACGGTTATTTCTTCAACAGCAGTTACGGTGTTGATAAGCTCGGACACATGTATGCGTCATACCTTATCTTCCATCTGACGTACGATTTTATGAAGTGGGCGGATTTTGACGACCAGACGGCGCTCTGGAGTGCGATCGCGGTTCCGGCGGCACACGCTGTTTCAATAGAGCTCGGCGACGGATTCTCAAAGTGGTGGTTCAGTTTCTCCGATCTTTATTTCAATTCGGCGGGAATTGCCTACGGAATACTGCAGGTAAAATATCCGTATCTGAATAATTTCAATTACAAATGGAGTTATTATCCGTCGGCATCCGGCGGAAAAAAAGATCCCGACTGGGGTCCCGCAAGCGATTACAGCGGTCATATCTATTGGCTCTCTATTGATATGCACAACATTCTTCCCGAACCGGCGCAGCAATACTGGCCTAAATACGTCAACCTTGCCATTGGACTGGGGGCCAAGAATGTTTCCTTTGCCGACGTTGGAATAAAGAAACATAAGTGGGCAATCGGGTTGGACTGGAACACGACCGCAATCCTTCCGGACGGTGATACGTGGGGTATTTTCAAAAACCTTATCAACAAGCTGCACCTTCCTGCGCCGGGAGTAAAATTCTATAATGGCGAACAACCAAAAGCTAAAGCCATACTGCTCAACTGATATGCGCCTCTATCGTTTTATAATAGTGATGATGTTTTCTTCTCTGCTTGTTGCTCAAGACACCAGCTTCATCACCTTTGTGCCGAATAAACAATTCGTTCCCTCGTTCACGGCAAGCGGAACCGAACACAGACTTTCATACGCAAAAGACTTCACCAGCGGAACATTTTTTGCCGGACTCGGCGGCTCCTTTCCCGCCGCGGCTGTACGTTACAAAGGCGTTGAATGCTTGGTATCTGTTTCCGGCACAGTGTACACAACGCTGGCGAGTGCGGGGGTAAAATTTCGTGTAACAAATGCGGATTATTATGGTGATGTCACGTTCGACATTCCTGTCTCCGGCGAAACCGTGCTGAGGCTTGGGGCGGGACATACAAGCCACCATCTTGTTGATGATGCCGTGATAGCTCTTGGCAGCTTAAGCGTGCTGAATTATGCAAGAGATTATGTTCAGCTATTTGCGGTGCAGCAACTTCCCGTCATCCGCGGATTTGCGTATGCGGGAACATATTACAACCGCTCGTTCATCATTAACACGCACCGCGATGGCCTATTCCTTTTCCAATTCGGGGCCGACGGGGGGAATCTTCCTCTCTTTCAAACGCTGGAACTGTACGGTGCGTTCGATATTAAATTTCGGGGAGAGGTGAACTACGCTTCAACGCAAAGTTTTCAGGTCGGCCTTCGCGTTAAGAATGATCACTTCCGTACAATACGGCTGGCATATACCTATCGCACGGGAATGGAAGAGCGCGGACAATTCTATAATCAGCGGAACACCGTTCACAGCATCGGCTTGTTTTTTGATTTTTAATTTTCGGGATCAATGAATATACTTATACGCATCGCTGCTCCTTCCGATACGGAAACGATCGCACAATTCAATTCGGCGATGGCGGAAGAAACCGAGCATTTACATTTGGAGATGGACCGTCTGATGAAGGGTGTGAGCGGTATGTTCGACGATCCGTCGCGCGGATTCTATCTGGTTGCGGAGATCGACGGCAGGATTGTCGGACAACTGATGATCACGTATGAATGGAGCGACTGGCGCAACGGCGTTTTCTGGTGGATTCAAAGCGTTTACGTGAAGAAAGAATTCAGGGCGCAAAAAGTATTCAGCTCTCTCTATTATCATATACGCTCGATGGCAAAAGAACGGACGAATGTCTGCGGGATTCGCTTGTATGTTGAAAAAGAAAATGAGCTTGCGCATGCCATCTACGAAAAGCTTGGAATGAAAAAAACGGATTACGATCTGCTGGAGGTTGATTTTGTGTTGAAACGGTAATCCTTCGGCTCACCACACATACGTACCAACCGAACCCGCCTTAAGAATAGACACAATCTCTTTTCCACCATCGTTAATCTTGAACACCTCGGTAAGGGTCCCTTCATTCAGAACAATAAGCACTTTCTTTCCGTCGGCTCGCAGGAAGGCAGCATTGTTCAGCGTTCCCGGGATTGTCGAAGCGATACGAACCGATCCGGGTCGGACGAATTTTGCTGCGTGAGCAAGAATATAATAAGCGGGATTACGCACCACGGCATCACCGCTGATTGTGATTGCGCCAAGACACTGCGTGCAGCCGCCGGCTGTGTGCGGATCCTGGTTCGGATCGGAGGCAAGATTCCACTCCAGAATATTGCGGCACCAGTTGCGCGTTCCGCCGATGATCAGTGTGGCAATGTGCCACTTCAGATCGTTCGGAAAGTTTCCCGGGGCACCGATCCATTGTTCGGTAAAATAAAGATTCTTTTCGGGATGAGCGTTGTGCACGGCGGTAAGGTCGTTGATGCTTCCGCCGTATAAGTGGAACGCTGATCCATCAACATATTTCCGGGCGGCGGTATCGTTCAATATTGTGATCGGATAATCCGTGCGGTCCGCATTGTGATCGTAAACGATAATCTTGGTATCGATTGCGTTGGCAGCAAAGAGCGGTCCTAAATAATTTTTAATAAAATTTGTCTGATCCGCCGCCTGCATTACCATGCTCGGATTATTCCCTCCGTACAGCGGTTCGTTTTGAATGGTGATCGCGTCAATTCGTATTCCTTCCTTTTTCATCTCCTGGATATATTTCACAAAATATTTTGCGTAAGCGGCATAATACTGCGTTTTCAAGCTGCCGCCGATTGAGTTGTTGTTTGTTTTCATCCACAGAGGCGCAGACCATGGCGAACCGAGAATTTTAATATCGGGATTGATCGCCAGGATCTCTTTTAATATGGGGATCAGGCTTGTCCGGTCGGGATCGAGGCTGAAATTTGCCATTGCGGTGTCGGTTTGTTCCGCCGGAAGATCGTTGTAGGAAAAGACATTTTCATCAAGATCGGATGCGCCTATGCTCACGCGCAGATAGCTGATGCCGATGTTGCTGCCATCCGATGCAAACAGTTCTTTGAGGATCGCTGCGCGTGCGCCGGCGCTCATGCGCCGAAGCAGCATTGCGCTTCCGCCGGTGAGGGCGGCTCCGAATCCGTCGATGGATTGAAACGTCTGCGCGCT
Organism: uncultured Ignavibacteriota bacterium; assembly: GCA_903958625.1. Lineage (GTDB taxonomy): Bacteria > Bacteroidota > Ignavibacteria > UBA10030 > UBA8401 > UBA8401. Next base: position 13,032 of record CAJBTU010000171.1, read on the forward strand.
GTTCACTTCGATCACCGAAGCGGATCCGGTTGTTGAGATAGGCTGTGAGGTCGATTGTTTCTGGAATTTTGCGGATTGATCCGCATTGGACAGCCAGAATTCGTGCGAGACCGGTGTTGAGACGGCCGGAGAAATTCCCGGCTCGGAATCGCAGGAGATAAGAACAGTAATAATCAAAAGAACGAAAGACATTGGTTTCATTGGAGTAATGGTTAAAATATACGCGGGCTGGTGGTTTCTCTGTTAATATATTCACATTCGGGAAGAACAGCTATAAAAGAATTGCCGGGAAAGGAAACTATTGTATTTCGTTTGGTGGGATGCCTATCTTCCTTTCGTGAAACAGTCAGACGAAAAGATATTTTTTCGAAGAAAACTTCCGCACATACAACCGAAAGAATCCATATTCTTTATCACCTTTCGGCTCTTTGGTTCTTTGCCTGCGGAGGTCATTTCGGCATTGAAAGAAGAATTTGAATCGGAGAAACGTTCGACAAGCGCAATAATGAAAAAGGAAAGACGATTTTTTGATCCAACGATACTTCGCCGGCGGTATTTTGAACGGTTTGATGATCTACTGGAAAAGTATTCTGAAAGCCCGAAATATCTTTCGAACCCGGCGATCGCTCAAATTGTAGTCGACGCCATCGATTTTGGAAATGGAAGGCGGTATAACACAGTCTGTTTCTGTATCATGCCGAATCATGTTCATCTGGTGCTTGATGTTAGGGGATATACGGTCGAGCCTTATCTCAAACGACCCTCGTACGTCTTATCAAGAATTATGGAATCTCTAAAGAGGCACAGCGCCAGACAATCCAATATTGTTTTAGGGCGCGTGGGCCATTTCTGGCAGAAAGAAAGTTATGATCATGTTGTTCGTGATGGTAATGATTTGAACAACATTATCCGATATATTATAGATAATCCAGTTAAAGCCGGACTGATTTCTTCTCCCGATAAATGGAAATGGTCTTATGTGAACGAGAATTATTTTATTTTGTAGGACACCTTTTCGGGGTGTCCGGGGATAATTATGTTTATATTTTGCTCCGTGGAGATAAAATATTACATTTTGTTCCGGGAAAATAAATTGCGCTTCGTTGTAGGACACCTTTATAAGATGTCCTACAATCATTGTCTTTGTTTTGCTCCGGAAAGAAATATTATACTTCGTTTTGGGGTTCCTTACAAAGGCGTCCTACGTTATCTATGAATAAATACATCGCCCATATCGACCTTGATTGTTTTTTCGTTTCTGTTGAACGGATCAAAGATCCGTCGCTGATCGGGAAACCGGTGGCCGTCGGCGGAACCGGAAGGCGCGGCGTTATTTCTTCAGCATCGTACGAAGCGCGCAAATTCGGCGTGCGCTCCGCCATGCCGACGGGGCAGGCGCTTGATCTCTGTCCGAACCTGATTGTGGTGCACGGAAGCCATGGTGAATACGGTAAGATCTCAAAAAAACTCTACCATTTTTTATGCGACTACGCTCCCATCGTGCAGCAGGCATCGATCGACGAGATGTATATGGATTTCACCGGATGCGAAAAATTGTACAACAACGATCTTCCCGGATTGATGCGCACGCTGCAGGCGCTTGTCAAAAGAGAATTCTCGCTCCCCTGCACCATCGCTCTCTCTTCCAATAAGGTTGTTTCGAAAATTGCAACGGGATGCGTAAAGCCCGAGGGATGTATTACTATAGAGCATGGATTGGAAAAAGAATTTCTTGCTCCTCTCAATATCAATGTTATTCCCGGCGTGGGAAAAAAGACGGAACTGGAGCTGCGTAAATACGATATCAACTTCATTCGCGATATTCAAAAACTCTCAAAGGAAACAATCGAAACCATTCTGGGAGATCACGGCGGATACTTTCTCCGGACGGCGATGGGAATTGGAGGTGATACGCTGGAAGTGGAATGGAAACGGAAGAGCATCAGCAATGAGAATACATTCGGGAAGGATATCTCAAACAAGGAAGAACTGCTGACGCATCTGTTCGATCTGACGGAAAGCGTCTGCTACAACACGCGGCGGTATGGCTGGAAGGGAAAAACAATAAAACTGAAACTCCGGTATTCCGATTTTTCCACCATTACGCGGAATGTTACGCTGAACGAGCCGACGAATGATGATCGGGTGGTTTTTGAGGCGGTGAAAAGTATTTTTTTGAAAGCGTACACCCGGAAGATGCCGGTACGGCTTCTCGGCGTGGGTCTTACGCAGTTTTCTGAGGCTGCCGATGAATCGTTATCGCTGTTTCCCGGAGACGATAAGAGGTCTCAAGTATTGAGCGCGGTAGATGCTCTCCGGAAAAAATTCGGGGATGACGCAATCCACACGGGATCCGTGTAATTCCAATCTTGCTGCAATAACACTCTTTTTCCGGTTTCCCCGCTTACACCATGTTGTGATAAACGCTCTGCACGTCGTCGTCCTCTTCCATCGCGTCAATCAGATCGCTTACTTCTTTTGCCTGATCAGGAGGAAGTTCTTTGGTTGTTGTGGGCAGATATTGCAGTTCTGTGCTTGCTGGTTCGATCCCTTTTTCTTCCAGCGCTTTTTGCATTGCGCCGAATCCGTGGAACGAAGTGTACACATACAAAAATTTATCGTCGCCCGTGAGATCGTCCAGTCCGTGATCGATCATTTCCAGTTCAAACTCATCAACATCCTTGATCTTCTCGATCGGAATTTTGAACAGCCCTTTCCGCTCGAACATAAACGCGATCGAGCCGGGATTTCCCATGGATCCGCCGTATTCCTTAAAATGATGGCGGACGTTGCTGACCGTTCTTGTTTGGTTGTCCGTCGCACATTCTACAACAACGGCTATCCCGTGCGGCGCATATCCTTCGTAGATGATCTCAAAATATCCCGAGGTATCCTTATTGGAAGCACGCTTGATTGCAGCATCAATGCGGTCCTTCGGCATGTTCACGCTTTTTGCGTTCTGAATGGCAATGCGCAAATGCGAATTCGATTTAGGATCCACTCCGCCGGCCTTGACGGCAATTTCGATATCTTTTCCGATGCGGTTAAATGCCTTTGACATTTTTTTGAACCGCGCGAACATCACGTGTTTACGTTTTTCGAATATTCTTCCCATAATACTGTAGGCTTATTGAGGTTGACAATAATTGAATTGTATCAAAATACAAAAAATGGGTGTGAAGTGGAAACGAAATTGCTTACGTCTGAATGAATTGGTACTTTGAAGAAGATAACCGCCGTATCGGAGATTTATGACCGCAAACAACATTCCGTTTCAAACGATCGATTGGTCTTCTGTGCCGAAGATCGAACACAAAGGAGAAACCGGCTCTGCTTTTTGGCAAACACTGCAGTTTCCCGGGCTTCGAATAAGGATTGTAGAATATTCTTCCGGATATCGTGCCGATCACTGGTGCAGCAAAGGGCATCTGATCTATTGCCTTGAGGGGGATTTCACGAGCGAAATGAACGATGGAACCGTTTTTGAACTGAAAAATGGAATGTCGTATATCGTTTCGGACGAAATGAGCTCTCATCGTTCCGTTTCCCGCAACGGCGTGAAGCTGTTGATTGTCGATGGTGATTTTCTGAGAAGCGAAAAACCATTAAGCGTTTGGCCGTAATAAATATTTTCCGTCATGGATCTTGAACTCGAAATCTTAAAAGAACATTCCCGGCATCAGGCCGTAAGGATCACCCATTGGATTGGTGAAGATGAGACCCGATTCGCTGCGTTGATGAAGCTCTTTCTTTCCGGCGAACAGCGTATCGTGCAGCGCTCCGCCTGGATCGTCTCTCTGTGTGGCGAACAGCATCCCGCCCTTATTACGCCATGGCTGTCAAAAATTGTCGCGCGTGCCGGAGAGACGGGTGTACACAACGCCGTGAAAAGAAATTCTGTGCGCGTGCTTCAGTTCGTTGAGATTCCGCGGCGCCTGCAAGGAAGAGTTGCCAATCTCTGTTTTGATTTTCTGCAGAACCATACAATTCCGATTGCGGTAAAGGCCTTCTCGATGACCGTGCTCGTCAACATTGCAAAGAATGAGCCCGATCTGAAACATGAGATCGGGATCGTTATAGAACAAATGCTCCCCTATGGTTCGGCCGGCATCCGGTCGCGCGCCGGCAAGGTGCTGAAACAACTCTCGAAATAATCTTGTTTCTCTCCTCTCTCCTTTCTACATTAAAGAAATTTATTTGTGTCCTTCCTGCGGTTTGCTTTCTCTTTGTTGGTTGCCGCATCGGTGTTCATCCATATTATTGAAACAACAATATGATAAAACAATTTCTCTTCATTCTTTTGGCGCTTTTCACGGCCAACGCACAAACGGTGCAGTCGCCGAATAAAAAGCTGACCTTCTCTTTTTTCCTGAGCGCAGACAGTGTCCCACAGTACCAATTATCGCTGGGAAAAAAAGCGGTTGTCCTTCCGAGCCGGATGGGAATAGCGTTGAAGAATACTCCCTCCTTCCTCTCCGGATTTGCAGTAGCGAAGATCGAATCGTCGCTGGTCAGCGATTCCTGGGATCCCGTGCTTGGCGAAGTGAAAACGATCCGCAATAATTACCGCGAACTGAAGGTAACGCTGCGGCAGCCGGCAGAAAAGAACCGGATCCTGGTTATTACCTTCCGCTTGTTCGACGAAGGGCTCGGTTTCCGGTACGAATTTCCGCGTCAGGATAACCTGAACTACTTCACTGTGTCCGACGAACGGACGGAGTTCGCGCTGACCGGAGATCATAAGGCGTTCTGGATTCCCGGCGATTTCGATACGAATGAATATCCGTATTCTGAAACACGGCTCAGCGAAGTGGATGCGAGCAGGGAAAAGCATCCGGGAGAAATATATACAAGCTCGCTCATCACCAGATCAATGATCCAGACACCGGTGCAGATGAAATCATCCGATGGTCTATACATAAACATTTTCGAAGCTGCTCTTGTGAATTATCCGGCTATGTGCGTAGATATCGATCAAAAAAACTTCGTGCTGACATCAAAACTCGCTGCTGACGCTGTCGGAAACAAGGCATATTTACAGGCCCCGGCAAAGACTCCATGGCGCACAATCATCGTCAGCGACAAGGCCGCCGATATTCTTTCGTCAAAAATTATTTTGAATCTTAACGAACCGTCAAAATTTGCCGACGTCAGTTGGATTAAACCGGTAAAGTACGTCGGTATCTGGTGGGAAATGCATGTCGGCATTGCATCGTGGAACTATTCCGATGTGAACAATGTAAAGATCGGCGAAACGGACTGGAAATCATTAAAACCAAACGGCCGCCATGGAGCAACTACGGCGCGCACAAAGGTCTATATCGACTTTGCTGCAAAACACGGACTTGATGCCGTTCTTGTTGAAGGTTGGAACGTCGGTTGGGAGGACTGGTTCGGTAACTGGAAAGAGAATGTGTTCGATTTCGTGACGCCGTATCCTGATTTCGATGTTGCAGAGCTGCAGCGGTATGCAAAAGAAAAAGGTGTGAAACTGATCATGCATCACGAAACCTCGGCTTCAGTCACCAATTATGAACGGCAACTGGATACGGCGTATCGTTTTATGAATGCATACGGTTACGATGCGGTAAAGTCGGGTTATGTCGGGAAGATAATTCCGCGCGGAGAAGCTCATGATGGACAGTGGATGGTGAACCACTACATCCGCGCTGTATCGAAGGCTGCGGAGTATAAAATAATGGTGAATGCGCATGAACCGGTTCGTCCGACAGGATTACAGCGCACGTATCCTAACTGGCTGGCATGCGAAGCGGCGCGCGGCAACGAGTTCAATGCGTGGAGCTCGGGCAATCCGCCGGACCACGAAACAATTTTGCCTTTCACCCGGTTCATGGGCGGGCCGATGGACTACACGCCCGGAATTTTCCAGATTAAGATGAGCTATTACGATCCGAACAGACAAACGCAGGTTCACACAACGCTTGCCAAACAGCTTGCGCTGTATGTTACGATGTATTCTCCATTGCAAATGGCGGCGGATCTTCCGGAAAATTACGAGGCAAAACTTGATGCATTCCAATTCATCAAGGATGTGGCTGTTGACTGGGATGATACGAAGATCCTTGAGGCGGAACCCGGGGATTATGTAACAACGGCGCGAAAGGCGAAGAATAAAGATGACTGGTTCCTTGGCGCAATCACCGATGAAAATTCCCGTACTGCGGTCGCGCCGCTGAATTTTTTAAATCCGAAACAGAATTATATTGCTACTATATACAGCGATGCTCCCGGTGCACATTGGGAAAAGAACCCGATGGCATATAAGATCGGCGGCTGGCTGGTGAACAGCAAAACAATTCTAAAACTGCCTCTTGCTTCGGGCGGCGGTGCGGCCGTAAGCATTAAGCCGGCCTCAAAGGATGACGAAGAAAAATATAAGACCTACAAACAAAAATAATTTCACAACAAATGGATGAATGATGAAAATCGAAAAAGACAAAGTTGTTTCTATTGAATATACCCTTCGCGATGACGGCGGAAATGTTCTCGACTCGTCCGACGGACGCGAACCGCTTGCGTATCTTCATGGGAACGGAAATCTTATTCCGGGACTCGAATCACAGCTTGAAGGAAGAGCCGCCAATGAAGCGCTCAAAGTTTCCATCCCTCCTGCCGAGGGATACGGAGAATTTGATGCGGCGCAGATCGTGAGTGTGCCCCGCGATCAGTTTGCCGGCGTGGCGGATCTTGCTGTCGGAATGCAGTTTACCGCATCAGGACCAGAGGGAGAACGTGTTGTAACCGTGACAAAAATTGAGAGTGACACCATTACGGTTGATGGCAATCATCCGCTGGCGGGACAAACATTGAATTTCGACGTGAAGATTGTTGATGTGCGCGAGGCAACCGCAGATGAACTGAGCCACGGCCACGTTCATGGTGCCGGCGGACATCATCACTGATTTTGTTGATAATGAAGAAGTGACTCTGCAATTAAGAGCTTGATGCTCGGCGGTTTGCTTCGGTTTTCGGTCGGTAAAAAAATTGGAGAAGCGTTTTTGCGCGGTGCGATTGTTATGCATCCGATGCTTAAAATTCGGCGGCGGGGTTTGCTGCCGCCAAGTTTTAAAAGACGCTCACGTTTACATATCGTTTTGGATTTGCTTTAAGGTCCTTCACTAATTCGTTGATATTCAGGATCAACGAATCAAGATGAACGTACAGCCGATCATCGTGCATCAATTTTCCAATCGTCCCGTCCCCACGCTCCAGCGTCTTAAATACATTATCGATGGAGGTGCTCGCTTCCTTGAATTTTCCCGAGGCGTCTTCCATTGTCTTTGCGGTTACCCGGATACTTTTCACGCTTTGGTCGATATTTCCTTCCTGAGATACCGCGATGGTGTCAATGCGTTTTGCGAAACGGCTCATATCTTCAGAAAAGGCGGAGAAATTTCCGAGGGCGTAGTCCAGGTGGCCCCCTTGCTGCTGGATCACCTGCTGCAAATCTTTTGCGGCCCTATTCAATTCCAACAATATGTTTTGTATGTTCCTGCGCGTTGGATCGTCAAACGTAGTATTCACCCGTTCTAATATCCCGAGCACGTTGCTTGAGATCGGCGATAGTGTCGATGTCAGCTCTGTCAGATCGGCTTCATAGGCGCCCGTTAATGTATCGCCGTCTCTTAATATCTCCGGTGAAACTCCCGGCACAAGGGCAATTTGTTTCCCGCCCATAATGCTTGCCGATTTAATGAAGGCTTTGGAGTCTTTGGAAATATTTACTTTGTTGTCCACGGCAATTCCAACGGCGATGACGTTGCCGGCAAGACGCATGTCCTGCACTTTTCCGATATTCAGTCCCGCAATGGTGATTGGGCTTCCTTCTGTTAATCCGTTGACGTTGCTGTAGAAGAGAGTAAGCCGGTATTCTTTTGAGCGGAAGTCCATTCCTTTTAAGAATATCACTCCGCCAACCAGAATAATGACGGCGAAAAAGACTGCTATGCCGATCTTTGCTTCGTTTGTTAAGTTCATAATTCACCTGTTACGCTGTTGATCACTCCGAACAGATTCCGGCATTTTTTTCCGGATTGTATCGAAGGGTGGTAAAATAATTATGTCTGAATATCGCTTTCAATATATTTCCGCACTTCGGGATTGGGGCTGTTGCGTATATCGTCTTTTGTTCCCGTCATGATAAATTGACCGTTCTCAAAGATCGCAAAACGGTCTCCAACGACAAATGCGCTGTGAATGTCGTGCGTTACAACAATCGAGGTAACGCCGAGCGTAGTTTTAAGTTCGTTGATTAGAAGATTGATCCCGTCTGCCGTTTCAACGTCGAGTCCTGTTGTCGGTTCATCGTACAGCATATATTTCGGCGTAAGAGCAATCGCGCGCGCCAGACCGACACGTTTTTTCATCCCGCCGGAGATATTGGACGGCATAAGGTGTTCTACATTCTCAAGCTTCACCAGGCGAAGCGCAAATTTTACTCTCTCCGTGATATCGGCGTCTTTATAATCGGTGTGGCGGCGCAGGGCCAGCTCAATATTTTGTCCGACAGTCATCGAATCAAACAGTGCGGCGCCCTGGAATAAAAAACCGAATTTGAACCGCAGCCGCTGTAATTGCTTGTAGGTGAGCGATGCAACCTCTTTCCCGTCAACCATTATTGAGCCGCTGTCTGGTTTGATTAGACCAATGATCATTTTCAATAGAACGCTTTTCCCTCCGCCGCTTCGTCCGATGATCACCAGCGTCTCATTGTCGCGCACTTCAAGGTTGACCCCGTTGTGGACCTGCTTCTCGCCGAATTTTTTCCAGATGTTGGTTAACTGTATCATCTCGTTGGGCGACCGTTCCTTTATAATAAAACCGACGCTAAAATAAAATCCATCACCACAACCGATAGGCAGGCCAGCACAACGGTGTTCATTGTTGCCTTGCCGACTCCTTCCGAACCGCCCTGGACCTGAAAACCCTGATAGCATGAAACCGAGGTGATGATAAATCCAAAGACGGTCGCCTTAATAATTCCAAAGATCGCGTCCCATGTTTCAAACGAGCTTTTCATTCCGTCCACAAACGCTTCAACAGGGATTCCCGCGATCGCCGAAGCGCCGAACATACCCCCCAGAATCGCTACAAGGTCGCCGAAAACAACAAGGATCGGGAACATCAGTACGCCGGCGAGAACGCGCGGCGTAATGAGAAAAGAGATCGGGTCGAAGGCTAACGCTTCAAGTGCATCAATCTGCTCGGTGACGCGCATGGTTCCGAGTTCTGCCGTGATCGTCGCACCAACCTTACCCGCAAGGACAAGTGCCGTAAGGAGCGGTGTTAACTCCAGTAATACCGATTTTGTTACCAGCGCACCGACAACGGAGCGGGGTATCCAGGCATATAATTGATAGGACGACTGCACCGCTGTTACCATTCCTACGAACATTGAAACAAATAGTACAATCGGTATCGAATTGTTCCCTATCATCACCATTTGCTGAATGATGTTGCCCGAATATTCCTTTGCGTTCCGAAAATTATAGATCATCCAGCCGATTGTGCTCATATACCGGCCAAGATGTTCAAAAAAAGTAAGGATGGTCTTGCCCGGACGGAAAAATAGCTCGCCGGTTCGTGATAAAAGGGTGGATTCGGGGGTTGTTTCAGTCATTCAATTGATGATTGTTTTGTGCAGTCAATATGAAAAAATGGGTGAGCAAAATCAAGGAAGGATTAACTTAGCCTGTGAAATCGCGGGGTTCATACGTTGGGTTCGGATAGGACTCCTTCCGGTTTGGACTCCTCAGGCTGTTTTTGTCTTCCTGCTTTACGGACTGAATCCTTTAGAAGAAATTCCATCTGAGCATTGACGCTCCGCAGATCGTCTGCCGCCCACTTTTCAAGGGCGGCATAGAGAGCGTCGTCCATCCGCAATAAAAATTTTTTCTTTTCACTCATAGTTATTTCGCGTTACACCGCCGCACCGCTGGAGTGTTGTCTTCGTTCCTGCATGAGATAATAGACAACCATAATGATCCATGGATTTTTTTCGATCAGTTCGGATTCGTGTTCAACGACGACACGGAGGGAGGTTTTCCACCATGAGACGCGTTGAAAAGAGATCAGTTTAACTTTTTGATGTGAATACAATTCGTTAATCGATTTCCATATTTTAAAAACGTACTCGATCCTTTCGCCATTCGGAAGTTCAAATGTTCCCCCTCTGCCCAATTTTTCCGTTTTAAATTTTGCGAACGGTAGCTGGTTCTCCTTTTTTTTGATCTCAAGATCCGATTTCCAGAAGCTTGGTTTTTGAAGTTCCCATGTCTCTCCGAATCCCTCCACGATCGCATTTGAGCTGAAAAATTTTGGATAGGTCATCGTCAACAACACGGTGCCGGCCGTTCTCAGTTGATACTCTCTTTTCCAGAGAGACGGTTGAATCAGTTGAAGATTATCAATGCTGTATTGTGTCAGCGTTTTCATTGTTGTTGTGGTAGCCGAATTCTTGCTGCCGCGGATACGCCGGTAATGTGAGATGCGCCGTTATTGTTGTTTCCGGATATCGGACACACTAACGGTGTCCGATATCTTTTCCTTCGTTACCAAATTTATTGATATAGGGTTCCCGTGTTGATCACTGGCTGCATGTCTTTATCCGAAACAAGCGCCACCATCAGATTGTTCACCATGGTTGCTTTCTTGTCTTCGTCAAGCATCACGATATTTTGTTCGGATAATAATCTCAATGCATCCTGCACCATGCCAACCGCACCTTCAACGATCTTCTTCCGCGCGGCAATGATTGCTTGTGCCTGTTGACGGCGCAGCATTGTTTGGGCGATCTCTTGCGCGTAGGCAAGGTGACTGATGCGTGCCTCGATGATGTCGACTCCGGCAACCTGCAAACGGGTCTGCACCTGTTTTTGCAGTGCTTCGGCTATCTCCTGCGGATTACCGCGAAGAGATGCTTTCGTCTCTTCGTGTGAATCGTACGAATATTCCGAGGCAAGCGCGCGTATGGCTGTTTCGCTCTGGATCGCAACGAACTGTTCGTAGTTTTCCACGTCGAACAATGCGCGTGCCGAATCGACGACACGGTACACAACCACGGCACCTATTTCTATCGGATTTCCTTCAAGGTCGTTCACTTTAATTCGTTCGCTGTTGAAGTTGTGAATGCGAAGCGAAACATGTTTTTTTGTTGCAAATGGATTTGCAAAGAATAGGCCTGCCTCACGGACCGAACCGATATATTTTCCAAAAAGTACAAGCACTCTTGCTTCGTTTGGCTGAACTATAAATAATCCCCCAAAGGAGATAAGGTTGATGATTACCGATGGAATAAAGACCAACAGCATCGAAACTTCTTCAATTCGGATCATCATTACGAGCCAAAAAAAATTAAAAATTGTCAGCGCGATAATGACGAATAACATAAAATATCCGTTTAATTTGTTTCCGTTTTTTTCAACAATCGTTTGCATAAATCGCTCCTTTCATTGTTTGATATTGCAATGATATCATAACAATATCAAATAGTCAAGAAGTTTTTTATTTAAAATAAAAACCCCCTGAAAAC
>CAJBTU010000172.1 GCA_903958625.1 uncultured Ignavibacteriota bacterium
GACCCAATCACGCGAGGTTTCTTTCCCCTTCAAATAGATCTTATGGATGATCCCTTCGTTGATCACCAATGTGAGGTTCCCGGACAGCGTATCGAAATGCACCGAATGAATCCGTGCCAACGAATAGCCATTCCCGCGGTACATACCGAGGATCTGTTCAAACGCGGTTTCTAACTTTGGAGAATTGATCGGCTTTCCTATGAGAGAGTCAACAGGTGCCGTTAGCACTTCGGATTCGACCAGCGTATTTCCGGATATTGAAACAGATCGCAAGAGAGGATTCGCTTCTGTATGGATGTTCAAGTCGGCAGTGGTATCATTCAAAGACAGTTCTCCGAATACTTGCCGATAGTTTCCCGTGCTGTAAACATTGGAAATAATCTCACGCAATGCCGGAATAGATGTATTTTTATTCTTCAATATCGGCAGAAGAATGGCCGAGTCCGAAGGGTCGATGTTGAATGTCAGTGCTCGTAATGAACAGGAAAAGTTGGAAAGAGGGGATGCATCATGTAACGATGATTGTTTCTTACTGTTGAGACTGTCTTTGATCTCCCGTATTTTTTTCCCTGCGGCAACAATTCCCTGCTGTTTTACAAACGGCAGATTTGAGAAATCGGCGGACGGATAAAAACCAAGATCGGGTGTAATGACGATCGTGGCACTGTCCAGTGCCTGTTTATTCTTTTCCTGTGCCATGATATTGACAATTTGATCTGCCACTTCCCATGGGTTGTTCAATTGTGATGCGGTTCTCAGCGGACTGACAACATTAACGGCAATGATAATATCGGCACCAAGTTTTTTTGCCACAGCAACGGGGATATTGGAGATCAATCCTCCGTCAGTCAATTCAAGGGTATCTTTTTTTACGGGGCTGTAAAGCAAAGGGATCGAAATGCTTGCACGCAACGCCTCGGAGAGATTTCCGGAACTGAACACGAGTTGCTTCCCGGAGATGAGGTCTGTAGAAACACAGCGAAATGGGATCTTGAGATCGTCAAAATCTTTCACGGGATGATAAAGACTTTGCAGCGTCATCTGATTGATGAAATTAGTCAGACGCTGGCCGCTTGAAATTGCCGAAGGAAGTATTGGCGTTAAACCATCGAACCGGAGCGTCAATTGTTTACGGTCGGCAGCAACTTTATGAGAGAGATAAAGATCCTCTCGTTCATTGTCCTGCGTAAGGGAAAGAACATAGTTCCAGTTTGTTGAATCCACCAGTTGTTCAAGTTCTGCGGTAGTGTATCCGGAGGCATATAATCCGCCAATAATCCCGCCGATACTTGAACCGACAATGTAATCAATGGGAATATTATTCTTTTCCAATTCTTTCAGGACGCCAATGTGAGCAATGCCCCTTGCGCCGCCCCCGCTCAATACCAGGCACACGGTAGGACGCTTGATTTTTTTAAATTTCACCGTTAATTTTGTGTCAGCAGGGGCATCGGAAAACACCGGAGTGATGACTAATTTTCTTTCCTGAGAATATGCGAGGCTAACCAGCGAGAGCGTACAGAAAAAAACTGTTATTGCGATATGTGAAAAAACGTGTTTTACCATAATGAATGCTTAAAGATACACAAATCCTGAAAAATATGCCCGTTTTTCTGGTTACCCATGTCGCACCGTAACGTAACGTGTGCATGTGATGATGTCAGTCACAGGTTGTTTCACTGAAAAAATGTTCTATTAATGCATGAATAACTATGAAAGGAACTCTATGGATAAAAACGATACTAAGGAAACAGGGAAAAAACAGATGTTCAGGTTGTTTATTAATATTGCATTGATGATCACCAGTTTTATCATAGCACTGGTTGCATTGCCGTATGAAATGTTCTTTATCGTTGCAGTTTTTATCTTGATCGCATTGCATCATGTGGAAAAGGATATCAATAAAACCAATTCCAAGCGTGTTACGATCTCTGCGCGCAACAAGTAAATAACATATGGTGTTTGTTGACCGGGAGGCAGAAGCGATTCTGCCTCTTGCATTTTAAACGGCGGCCGGTGAAATATTTCCATAGGACTAAAATATTTTATTAAGTAACTTTCCGAATAAATTTCGAATTATCCTTTCAGCGTACCTATGATTTCATTTATTGTTCACGGCGGCGCCTGGAATATTCCGGATGAAATGGTGGAAGCACACCGCGCCGGCGTTTCGAAGGCAATGGAAATAGGATGGACGATATTATCGAACGGCGGGAACGGCATCGATGCCGTAGAACAAGCAATTCGGTCCATGGAAGATGATGTTACATTTGATGCCGGCCGTGGTTCCTTCGTGAATGCACTGGGAGAAATTGAACTTGATGCCAGCATCATGAATGGAAGTTCTCTGCGGTGCGGTGCTGTCGCCTCGGTACAAAACATTCAAAACCCCATTACTCTTGCACGTTTGGTGATGGAAAAAAGTGAACATGTGCTTCTGACGGGTATGGGTGCTGTCCGTTTTGCCAAAGAGAATGGTATTCAGCAATGCAGAAGGGATGATCTGCTGGTTGCCAGGGAATTACAGCGCTGGAAAACACTGCAGTCGCAGAGATCATTCTCCACAAAAGATGCTTTCAAAGCGGATCTTCCATCGGACACTGTCGGAGCTATAGCTTTTGATAACAAAGGTAATATTATTGCCGGAACGTCCACCGGCGGAACACCGAATAAATATCCCGGGCGCGTCGGCGATTCGCCGTTGATCGGCTGCGGAACGTATGCTGATTCCGAAGTCGGTGGTGTCTCCTGCACTGGCTGGGGCGAAGCCATTATCAAAGTTGTTTTAGCGAAGACGATCATCGATCGAATGGAAATGAATGGCGCGGATGGAGACACTGCCGCCAGGTTCGGTATCGATCGTCTTGCCAAAAAAGCAGACGGATATGGCGGAGTAATTGTTATAGATAAACATGGAAAACCTTCGGTCTGTTTTAATACTCCCCGCATGGCGCGGGCATACCGGACATCGGAGATGAACAGCACAGTGATAGAGGTATAAACCGCACGCATGAAACTTTCCTCATTGATCGGACACGTTACAGAATTATATTCAGAAGTCAATCATTCGCCGAAACCGGCTGACCGTCTCATCGATCTCTTTTTCCGGGAACGGAAATATCTCGGTTCAAAGGATCGCCGTTTTATTTCTGAGACGCTTTATGGAATGCTGCGTCACAAAAAAAGGATCGAATGGAGCCTATCCATCCTTGAAAACAAAAACACTCCCTTGTATCACGCATTAGCATATCTGCTGTATGGGAACACAATGGATGCCGGTAATCTTTCCGTTGAGGTGAATGTTCCTGCGGACGAACTTATTATCATCGGCCAGCGGATCAATAGTGAACCGGTTCTCGATTCTGAAATTGAAACGGCCGCAACGGAATTCTCATTCCAGAATTGGATGATTGAAGAATGGGAAAAGAACTTCGGCAGAGCAGAACTCGGTCCATTATGTGCTTCGTTGAATACGCAGGCTCCGATGACGGTCCGCGTCAATACAATCAAAATATCAAGGGAAGAGTGTCAGCAAAAATTATTGCAGGAAGGAATTGAGACCGACAGAACGGAATTATCTCCGTACGGTCTTCATTTGAAAAAAAGGACCAATCTCTTCCAGCTGCAATCGTTTAAGGAGGGATTGTTTGAAGTGCAGGACGAGGGGAGTCAATTGCTCGCAATGCTTGTCGATCCGAAACCGAAGTCAAAAGTGATCGATGCGTGCGCGGGTGCAGGGGGGAAAGCGCTGGCAATGGCTTCCATCATGAACAACCGGGGTGAAATATTTGCATTTGATGTTCACTCTTTTCGGCTGGAAGAACTGCGGAAACGGATCAGGCGCGACGGTGTTGATTCTATCCGCACAAAGGTAATACGGGAAGATGAAGCTGTTGAAGAATTTTTAGGATCGGCGGATTATGTGCTTGTCGATGCTCCGTGCACAGGAACGGGAACGATCCGCCGCAATCCGGGGATGAAGTGGAGCGTTTCGAAACAGATGCTCGAAGAACTGAAAGAAAAACAATATTCCATCC
>CAJBTU010000173.1 GCA_903958625.1 uncultured Ignavibacteriota bacterium
GGCATTCATCGGAACATACACGCCGCCATGCTTCGTAGCCCAAAAACGCAGCGCCAAATCGTTGTTAAAGTTAGCCCTTGCTTCGGATTTTGCAATCTCTTCAACGTGGTTGTTCACAGCGATAAGGTTCCATGCCAACGACAGACCAATAACCGCAATCCACGCAATTGATACGGCAATCGTATATTTTTTTATACGCTGACGTTCGCCAGCGGCTGTATATGAATTCATGGTATTTTTCCTCATCAGTGCTGAATACATTATCCAATGTTCGGTTCGCCGGGGAAACAAATACCGACTGTTCAACCGGAAGATCATGGAACGATTCTTCCGCGTAATATTGTGCTCTCAAGAAACCGGTGATGCAGCAGTTCAAAAAAAATATGTGATAGAAAAAACCTCAAGGAGTGCGATGCAGCAGAATGCGGGAAGGAAGAAACGCACGAAAGAATTAACCGGGAAAACTCGCCGAAGGTTTATTACCAGTGACATCTGAAAAATATGTTGTCCATTGTCATCCTGAGCGAAGCCCCAAAGGGGCAAGCAAAGGATCCAGTTTCTGGTTTCCTTCTCTTCACTTTGTTCGGCGTAAGAATGATCGTGTCTTGTCATCCTGAGCGAAGCCCCAAAGGGGCAAGCGAAGGATCCAGTTTCTGGTTTCTTCAGTCGCTCCTTCAGAATGACCGTTGCTTTTTCATCCTGACATTGATGTAAGATTTTTCAGATGTCTCTACAATTTAATTTAAAGATCGAACGGCTTCATTTTGCTCGACGATCCGGGAAGTTTAGAAAAAATTATCACTGCAAAAAAGTATCTGCACCCAGACATATTTCCTGCACGGTAGTGCATCCCGTCGATGAAGCAAGTCTCACTTACCGAATTGGAATGGAGAAATAGAATGTGCTTCCAACGCCAACGGTGCTTTTTGCACCCACCTCTCCGCCATGTTCTTTGACGATCTTTTTGGCGATGGCAAGTCCCAAACCGGTGCTTTTTTCTCCTCCCGTTGGAAGAACGGATGTCCGTGAGTATTCTTTGAAGAGATTTTTCAATTCATGCTCCGGAATGCCCTGCCCCTGATCGATCACTTCGCAGTGCAGATTATTTCCCTGCTGTGAAACGTGAAGATGGATAGCGGTGTGCTGGTGCGAATACTTTACGGCATTGCTCAGGAAATTATCCAGCACCTGCCGAAGACGATTCCGGTCAACAATGATATCTTCGGGAAGCCCGGCATCAATCTCCGCCGAGATGGAAATATCCTTTGCCTTGGCGAATATCCGGTGAGTTTTTACCGCAACATCGATAAAATCTTTGAGATCGACCATCTCCTGCATCAATGCCAAGTGCCCGCTTTCGATCGAGGTATAATCAAGAAGATTATTGATCAGCGTCAGCGCCGATCGTCCGGCACCGGAAATATTCTGGACAATATCAAGAAGTTCCGGCGAAGACTGAATGGCATTTTCCTCTTTAAGCAGTTCGGAAAAACCGAGGATCGCTCCAAGCGGATTGCGGAGATCGTGCGCGGCGATTCCCATGAATTTATTCTTCGTATCGTTCAATTCGATCAGCTGCTGATAGAGACGCGCCTTTTCAACAACCACAGCAAGCTGACCCGCTAACTGCGTATAGATCTCAACGTGTTCATATTTATAGGTGTTCTTTTCAAAGCTCGAGAAGAAAATGAATCCGATATTCTTTCCCATGGCGATCAACGGACAGGTCAAACTGGACCGAACCCCTTCGTGCAGAATATCCTTGGTCGATCGCGACTGCGGCTTGTGCTTAAAATATTCTTCCAGATCGTTGATGATGCGGGGTTGTTTTGTGGCCAGAATATTCTCCAGCCCGCTTCCTTTCATGGGCTGATGATATCCTTTGCCGATACGAACATCCTTCGATTCGGATTTTGCCCAATGTGCAACAACGAGCCCTTCCGATTCTTCGATCAGCGAAAATCCGATCCGGTTGAACGGAATGAACGGTTTAAACGAGGAGTACACTTGTTCGCAGATATCTTCGAGAAGAACACCGGCGTTGATTTTTCTGGTCACTTCCGAAAGTGTCTTTAATTCTTCCAGATGCGATCGCATCAAGGTGATGTTTCGCTCCCCTTCTTTCGCCAGGATCTCCATTCTCTGAAGACGGGCGGAGATCGCTTTTTTTACCTCCTCGGTCTGTACCGGTTTGATCAAAAAATCATCGGCACCGAGGTCCATACCGTACCGCATAATGGAGGATTCGTTGTGTGCCGTCAGGAAAATAAACGGTATCGGTGTCAGCTGTTCGTGGAGACGAAAAGCATTCAGCGTTTCAAAACCGTTCATTCCCGGCATATAGATGTCGCACAGCACCAGATCGGGATGATGAATCAAGGCAAGTTCAATGCCCTGGTTACCATCCTCGGCGGTAAAACATTCGTAGCCGTCAACCTGTAATGCATACGCAAGCGTTACGCGAAAACTTTCTTCATCATCGATCAGCAATATCTTTTTCATGGAGTTCCTGCAGTAGAATTTCAATAAAACAATCAAACAACACATCGTCCGTTCGTTTGCCGTACGGCCGAGTTAAAATTACTACCGCACTGTCAATACTTTTCCACGATTCCAACGGAGTGACCGCCGAAGTTCCAGCAGATCGGTCTATCGGAAAGGTACCAAAATAGCCGCTCCTCAGAGCAAGACTGGTACACATCCTTTTTCACGGCAAATAATAGTAATTAGTTATTCATATTTTCAAAAGAAGGCAAGTAATATATTGCCAAGGTGTATAATTATTGTAATATATGATGGTTTTGTCAAAATTGTGCCAATTATTTGCACAATGATTCGCGTGTACCTTCACTTTATGTTCAGAGAACGGGCAAATTACTTGAATATTCATTATACTAATAATTAGATTACAGAATGAGAGCGAAACGTATTATCCATCGAAATGCCATACAGCAACATTTGGCATTTTAAGGGTGAATGTTTTTTTGTTCCTTTTTCTCAACGTGCAATATGAAGAAAAAATAAATGCTTATTGTTTGTTATACCATTCAGGTTTATTTTCCTCAATGGTGATACGATCATAAGTTTAATTGTCAACAGCCGTTATTCAGGGGATAGTGTTATGCGTGACATCCGCAATGAAATTAAGAACATCAATGAAATGGTCCCGATTCCGGCAACCGTTTCGCTTATCATGTCTAAATCACTTGGCGGTGAAACGGCCAACGACAAACTGATCAAACTCATCGAATCCGATGCAGTGTTAACGACGCTGATTCTCCGCTCGGCAAATTCTGCTTTCTACGGATTGCGTTCCGGTGTGTCCACCATTTCGCACGCGGTGATGCTGATCGGATCCTCTGAGATCAACCGGCTTGTGCTGATGTACGATTTGAAACAGCGGTTGTTCTCGTTGAACAAAGATCAGCGTGATTACCTGAACCGTTTATGGCTGCACAGCATCTCAACGGCAACGGCCGCCCGAATTGTTGCCAAGCATATCGGGTTTTCCACCAACGGCGAAGAATTCACCGCCGGACTTTTACACGACATGGGGAAGATCGTACTGGCCCAGCATTACTCGCATTCGCTGATTAAGACGGAACAGATGATCAATGATCTGGGAATGTGCGACATTGAAGCAGAGATGCAATTCTTCGCCATCGCTCACGATGAGATCGGCGGCATCCTTGCCGAGAACTGGAGTCTTCCAAAAATTCTGGTTGATGTTCTGCGGTTCCATCATTCCGTGCAACTTGCCACGGAGCATAAAGAGATCATTGCTATTGTGCGGATCGCCGATCTTTTATGCGAACGATGGCAGGTCGGCATTGTTGAACAGGTTGCCGAGGTGAACATCAGCGAGGATCACAGCTGGCTGGAATTATCAAAGAGCTTTCCGAAAATATCCGATCACACCTTCGCCGAATTCGAAGAGGATGTACAGATGGAATTCGAGAACAATCAAGGATTTGCGGAGTTGTTCATTTAGACGCACAGTATTCTCTCGCATAGCCGGCAGCGCATCTGCGGCAATCTTCTTTTCGCTTATAGAGACCGAGTGACCGGGCGCTTTGCCGAAAGTATCTCGATGACGCGCTCTAAGACCGCCTCTGTCTTGTAAGGCTTTTGGAAAAATCCCACAGGCTGCACTGCTCCGAACGCCGACATTGTTTCTTCTTCCGTATAACCCGAACAGAGAATTACTTTTACCTCGCTGTTTATCTTCCGGAGTTCTTCAAAAGCCCCTCTGCCATCCATCTCCGGCATTGAATAATCCATAATGACAAAATCAATATTTTTATGGTTTTGCTGATAGATCTCTATCCCTTTCAGCGGATTCAGCGCGCCGGTTACC
>CAJBTU010000174.1 GCA_903958625.1 uncultured Ignavibacteriota bacterium
CGCATGGGATTTCAGATGGGATTCGTTCTTTTTGTTCCGTTCCTGATCATCGATATGGTCGTTGCGAGCATTCTCATGGCAATGGGCATGATGATGCTACCTCCGGCAATGGTCTCGCTTCCGTTCAAGATTCTGCTGTTCATCCTTGTTGATGGCTGGCATTTGGTCATCGGTTCGATTGTCACAAGTTTTCATTAAGGTAATTTCTATGACAGAAGAATATGTTGTGAATCTGATCCGCGAAACGATGTATACAATGCTGCTTATTTCGTCGCCCGTTCTGCTGGTCTCGCTGGTTGTTGGTTTGATCATTTCAATTCTGCAGGCGGCAACATCGATCCAGGAAGTGACTCTTACGTTCGTTCCGAAAGTGATCGTGATCGCGATCGTTCTTGTGCTGACGCTGCCGTGGATGATGGATGTGCTTGTTTCGTTTACGATTAATTTGTTCCAGCAATTGCCGACGTTGAGGTGACATGTGGAGATTTATGTTGAACAATTTTTGTTGTGCATGCTGCTTTTTCTCCGCATCTCAGCAACGCTTGTGACGGCTCCAATGTTCGGTCACCAATCGATACCGCTGCAGGTGAAGGTGATCCTGGCAATGTTCCTGTCATATGTTCTGTTCTCGTTCAACATTTCACGCGGTGTGGCTCTTGATATGAAACTTCTTCCGTTGTTTGTCCTGGCGCTGAAGGAGATGATCGCCGGTGCAACGATCGGATTCTCGATCGGCATCATCTTTGGTGGTGTCCGGTATGCCGGCGAACTGATCAGTTACGATATGGGGTTCTCTATGGCGACAATGTATGATCCCGAGAACAATGCGTCATTTCCTGTTTTGAGCGAGCTCCTGTATCTGTTTCTGCTGATGATCTTTATTCTGATTAATGGTCATCATTTTATCATTGAAGCGCTTATCAGCAGCTATGTTGTCATTCCCATCGGCACATGGAATATCTCGGAAGGATCGGTGAACCAATTGATACTGCTGACGGGCCAGATGTTTGTGGTGGCAGTGAAGATCGCGGCTCCGGTACTGGTTTCATTGTTTGTTGCCAACATCTCTCTGGGGATCCTGAACAAAGCCATGCCGCAGATGAACATCTTTGGAGTGATCTTTTCCCTGAAGATCGGACTTGGCGCGATCGTCATGATTGCGACAATTCCGGTGATTGCGTTTGTGTTCAAGAAGATCCTGAGTGTATTCGAATCATCCATCATTGATTTGCTGAGACTTATGTAATGGCCGAAAATAAACCAGATAGTGATGAAAAGACCGAGCCTGCGTCTGATAAAAAGAGGGAAGAATCGCGCAATAAAGGTTCCGTAGCAAAAAGTATGGACCTGAACTCGGCCGTGATGCTGCTGTTTGGTTTCTTAGCATTGTGGATGTTCGGCGCAAAGATGGTATCACAGATGAGCGCAATGTTCAAACAGGTGCTCGGGCATCTCTCGTCCATCGAAGTAACGATCACCTCCATCACCGAACTGGTGTATGTTGTGTTTGCATTCATGGCTGTCTCGCTGCTTCCCGTGATTGTTACAATGATGCTCATCGGTATTGTCACAAATTTCTTCCAGGTTGGTTTCATGTTCTCTCCGAAGGCATTTTCGCCAAAATGGGAGAAGTTGAATCCCTTCACGGGAATAAAGCGTGTGATGTTCTCCACGCATTCTGCGATCGAAATGGGGAAAGGGATGCTCAAAATAGCCGTTGTCGGGTTCATCACCTATTTCATCGTTGACAAGGTAATTGTGGATTCAATCTCTCTGGTGGATTCGGACGTGATGAGCATTGCGCAGTTTATGGTCTCGGCCATGGCGGAAATTGTCATCAAGGTCGGATTTATCTTTTTCTCCATTGCCGGATTCGATTATCTGTATCAGCGCTTCGAATTCGAAAAGAACCTCAGGATGACCAAACAAGAGGTTAAAGACGAATACAAAATGTCCGAGGGTGATCCGCAGATCAAGGGGCGCATAAAAACCATACAGCGCCAGATCGCCTACAAACGGATGATGACCGATGTGCCGAAAGCGGATGTGGTGGTAACGAACCCGACGCACTTTGCCGTAGCATTGAAATACGATACGAAAAAAATGTCGGCTCCTACCGTTGTTGCTAAGGGGGCCGATCTTATCGCATTAAAGATCAAAGAAATTGCCAAGACGCATGGTGTGCCGATCGTCGAGGATAAACCCTTGGCGCAGGCATTGTTCAAATCGGTCAGCATCGGGGATCAGATTCCGGAAAAATTATTCCAGGCGGTAGCCCAGATCCTGGCGTATATCTTTAAACTTAAACAGGCGCGGTGATCATGAAAGCAAATCAAACGGCGGCAAGTTCGTTAATGCATAGCCCGTTACTTCGCGCAATCGGAAATAACAGCGATATCGTTCTGTCCGTTGCCGTCATCTGCATCATTGGACTGATGATCATTCCTCTGCCGCCAATGCTGCTCGATGTGCTGCTGGCGGCGAATATCGCTTTCGCGATCCTGATCCTGATGGTCTCGTTGTATATCACTAATCCGCTTGAAATTTCGGTGTTTCCCGCGCTCCTCCTGGTGCTGACGATCTTCCGTTTGTCGCTGAACGTGGCATCGACCCGCTTGATTCTGGGTGAAGGGTATGCCGGCGAAGTGATCACATCGTTCGGGTCGTTCGTTGTTGCCGGAAATTATGTTGTCGGATTCATCATCTTTATCATCCTTGTGTTGATCCAATTCATCGTTATCGTGAAAGGTTCCGGCAGAATTTCCGAAGTTGCCGCCCGCTTCACGTTGGATGCGCTGCCGGGAAAACAAATGGCGATCGATGCCGATATGAATGCCGGATTGATCAGTGAGACCGAAGCGCGTAACCGCCGTCTTCAAATATCACGCGAAGCGGAATTCTACGGTGCAATGGATGGTGCAAGCAAATTCGTCCGCGGCGATGCCGTTGCCGGCCTCATCATCAATATCGTGAACATCCTCGGCGGTTTTATCATCGGTATGGCACAGCGGAATATGTCGTTCACCGAAGCGCTGAAAAATTACACGCTGCTTACCGTCGGCGATGGTCTTGTAACGCAAATTCCCGCTCTCATCATTGCAACGGCGGCCGGTATGGTCGTAACACGCAGTGCCTCGGGCAACAAACTTGACCAGGAAGTTCAGGGACAGATCTTCGGCAATCATAAGGCATTGTTGATCGCCTCGGGCGCAATGATGGTCTTTGCGGTTATTCCCGGTCTGCCGACAATTCCCTTCCTGTTCCTTTCGGGTATTACTGGCGTGATCGGCTTTGTGAACATGAAGAATAAGGAAGAAGCGAAGAATAATCTCGTTCAGGAAAAACCGAAAGAGGTAAAAAAACAGGAAGAGAACATCGAGGATTATCTGCAGGTCGATGCGCTGGAACTGGAGATTGGTTATGGTTTAATTTCGCTGGTCGATGAAACGCAGGGAGGCGATTTGTTCAGCCGCATCACGAATCTGCGGAAACAGCTCGCGATCGAACTCGGCATCATCATTCCGCCGGTTCGCGTTCGGGATAATCTCCAGCTCGATCCGAATCAGTATGTGTTCAAGATCCGAGGCAATGTCGTTATCAGCGACCGTCTGATGGTTGACCGGTATTTGGCGATGAGTCCCGGCAGTATTGAAAAAGAGATCGAAGGTATCATGGTGAAGGAACCGGCGTTCGGAATGCCGGCAGTATGGATCACCGAACAGCATCGTACGGAAGCCGAAGTGCTCGGATATACCGTTGTCGAGCCGGCATCGGTGCTATCGACTCATATGCAGGAGGTTCTACGGACGAATGCCGATAAGATCCTTTCCCGTCAGGACACAAAAAAACTGGTCGAAAATTTAAAGAAGGAATATCCGGCGGTGGTCGAAGATCTCAGTCCGGAAAATCTTCCGATGGGAACGATCCAGAAGGTGCTTCAGAATCTTTTAAAAGAGGGTGTTCCTATCCGCGATCTTGTGACGATCCTTGAAGCATTGATCGATTATGCCCGTGTTACAAAAAATGTCGATGTGCTGACGGAATATGTGCGTCATTCGCTATCCGAAACGATCTCCCGGTTGTTCACCACATCCGGCGGAATTATTCATGCCATTGCCATGGATCCGCGCCTTGAGCAATTGATGACCAACGCGCTGCAGAACAACCGCGAAAGCAGCGCAAGTTTGGGTATCTCGCCGACACTGATCAATGACATACAAATATCACTGCAGAAATGTCTCGACACGGCCATTGCATTGGGACATCATCCCATCGTGCTCTGCGCTGCAACGGTCCGTCCGTATTTCTACCGGTTGATCCACACGGCATTTCCAACGATCACAGTACTTTCGTTTACGGAATTGCCGCCGGAAACAGACATAGAATTCATAGCCAAATTGGAGGTTCCAGATGCAAATTAAAAAATTTGTTGCGCCCAGTATAAAGGAAGCGACCGAGCTAATGAAGAACGAGCTCGGGAATAATGCCATTATTCTTCACACAAGAAAGATATCGAAGAGCGGCATGCTGAAATCATTCGGTGGTGAAAGTATCGAGATCACCGCTGGAATTGATGATCAGCCGCTGCCGGTAACGGAGAATCGTCTGGCGCAGACATATTCCAAAAGAAGCGTTCAACAGAATGTTCCGCCGCAAAGGAACGAAGGAGAGACCCCTTCATCGGAAAATGTTCTGGAAAGCTTGAAGAACATCTCCAGCGAATTTGAAGAACGCCTGACGGATGCGAAGAACCAGAAGAGTCTGCCGGCCCGTGCAAAAGAGGTATCGGACATCGTCCAGTTGAAATCCGACGTGGAGGAAGTGAAGATCATGCTGCAGTCGATCGCCACGCAATTGCAGTTCAAACATTTTGGAGAAATGCCCGAAGCGGTGAAAGAAGTGTATCTCTCGTTGCTTCAGCAGGATATTGACGAGAAGATCGTCATCGAGATCACCAACAAGATCATCAAGAAGATCAGCGTGGAGAATTCGCTGAGCAGGATAAATATTGAACATTATGTGATGAGAACGATCGCCGACAGTATTGTCACGGAACAGGAAAAACAGAACACGCCGAAAAAGACTAAGATCGTTGTGCTCGTCGGACCGACCGGTGTCGGAAAAACAACGACGATCGCTAAACTGGCAGCAACCGATAAACTTGTCCATGGAAAGAATGTTGCCCTCATCTCGTGTGATACCTACAGGATCGGCGCGATTGAACAATTAAAGACCTTTGCGGTTATTGCCGATATCCCGATGAATGTTGTCTATCGCGCTTCCGATCTCGCCGCAGCGATCAAGAAAAACCATAAAGCAGATGTGATCTATATCGATACCGTAGGACGCGGTCAGCGGGCGAAAAAAGATCTGCTCGATCTGAAAAAGATTGTTGTGGCAGCCCATGCCGATGAAGTGCATCTGGTGTTGAGCGCACAGACAAATACAGCAACGCTGCGTGATATCGTAGCACGCTTTGAAATACTCTCTCCGACCCATTTATTGTTCTC
>CAJBTU010000175.1 GCA_903958625.1 uncultured Ignavibacteriota bacterium
TATACGGGCGGCTTGAACGTAGTGGATGTCGGCGGATTGCTTAATATCACCCGGAACAAAGTCAGTGGCCTGCAGATCGGGCATAATGTTAAAGATGCTATCTGCGGACTGAATATCCGTATTATTGATGCCCTGATCCATATAGAACCGGAATCGTTCGCATAGGAATCTTTATCCTCTTTATAATTGTTAGCGCTTCCTAAATTGTCTTTGGGTAAGTAATACCGTAGTTTTACAGAACAGATAAATACTTAAAAAGGTGCATGTTGAGCTGGCAGTTTTCCATCTTTGGCGAAATCTTTCTTGGCGTAACGGTCTTTGCCGCGATCGTTGCGTATAAGGCGTGGCGGCGCTCTTTTCCCGGCGATTCGTTTTTCGTTTTATTCATGACGTCGGCGGCGATATGGGATCTTACCAGTGCTCTCGAATGGTCTGTTATATTTCCATCTGAAAAAGCGTTCTGGTCGCAGATCAGTTATTTCGGGATCGTGAACATTGCTCCTGCATGGTTCTCCTTTTCGCTTGCGTATTGCGGATATCAATCATACCTCACAAAACGGAATATCCTGCTGTTCTGGACCATTCCTGTTATCTCGCTGATTCTGGCTCTCACCAATTCCTATCACGGCTTGAACTGGCCGGCATATTATCTGATCGAACATCCCCTTGGCAATTATATGTTCTACGAGCACGGGCCGTCGTTCTGGGTGCTAACGATCTATTGCTATATCTTAAATATTCTGTTCAGTTTTATTCTTCTGCGTCAGGCGAAGAACATGTTCCGTGCCTATCAACATCAATCGATCGTTCTTTTTCTTAGTGTAATAGTTCCGTGGATCGGCAACGTGCTGTACAATACACGCGTTGTTACGATCATCGATCTTACGCCGATCACCTTTACGATCACCGGAGCGTTGATGCTGTGGAACATGAGACACTACCATCTCTTCGATATTGCGCCGATCGCGCGGGAAACACTCTTCGCTCAGTTTCGGCAGATCGCCATCGTCCTGGATTCACAGAACAGGATCGTTGACATGAATTCGTTCGCTCTGGATCATTTCTCTCTGGCACATCCGCCGACCGGGAGGCCGATCACGGAAGCATTTTCACACTGGCCGGAAATGATCTCGTTCCTCCGTGCCGACAACATCGCCGAGCTTGAACTGAAGTTCGTCCGCGGTGAAAGGACGGAATGGTTCCTGGTGTCCCGTACGCCGCTGGTCGGCACGCACCCTTCCTCGACGGGAACGCTTGTAATCTGCAGAGATGTCACCTTGCAGAAACAGACGATCAACGAACGCGAATTGCTGATCAGCGAATTGCAGGAAGCGCTTGCGAGCGTTAAAACGCTGGGCGGCCTGCTTCCCATCTGCGCCAGCTGCAAAAAGATCCGTGACGACGAGGGATATTGGAACCAGGTTGAGCAGTATATTGCAAAACATACCGATGCAAAGTTCACGCACGGTATTTGTCCCGACTGCGCAAAAATTGCTTTGGATGACTACTTTCAAACAAAACAGAAAAAAATATCCGGGCCGTGATCCTGTCATTCAGGATCATAGCAACACCGGTCTGTCGTTGCCAAAAAGGTTTATCCTACCATCTTATCTCCTATTTTCGTAGTTTTAAGGAATGAATTACGAAGAATACTTCCAACAATTCCGCCGGAACATTATCGGCATCGACGCAACCTTTCAATCGCAATACGGCGAACAAAAACTGATCTATTCCGACTGGACCGCCAGCGGTCGCCTGTATGGACCGATTGAAAAGAAGATGCTGGAAACATTCGGTCCGTTTGTCGGCAACACGCACTCGGAATCCTCTATCACCGGCGGACTGATGACGCATGCCTATCATCATGCGCACGAGATAATCAAGAAACATGTCAATGCTCATGCAGATGATGTGCTCTTGTTTGTCGGCACGGGAATGACAACGGCGATCAATAAATTCCAGCGTATTCTTGGGGTGAAGATTCCGGAAAAATTCCGCAATTCTGTTTCGCTTTCGGAGAACGACCGTCCGGTGGTGTTCGTTACGCATATGGAACACCATTCAAATCAAACAACGTGGTATGAAACGATCGCCGATGTCTGTGTGATTGAACCGACAAACGACGGCCTGGTCGATGTCAACAATTTGCGAACGGCGCTGAAGAAATATGAAAACCGTTCAATAAAGATCGGTTCGTTTTCCGCCTGTTCGAATGTCACCGGGATTTTTTCACCGTATCACACCCTCGCGTCGGTCATGCACGAACACGGCGGCATCGCCATTGTTGATTTTGCCGCAAGCGCTCCGTATGTAACCATAGACATGCATCCCGCCGATACAAGTGAACGACTGGATGCCGTTATCTTCTCGCCGCACAAATTTCTCGGCGGCCCCGGAACACCGGGGGTGCTCCTCTTTAATAAGCAATTGTATAAATTGGAGTCGCCCGATCAGCCGGGCGGCGGAACCGTATTATGGACAAACCCGTGGGGACAGCACAAATTCTCGCCTGATATCGAGATCCGTGAGGATGGCGGCACCCCGGGATTTCTGCAGGCGATCAAAGCATCGCTCGCCGTGCAACTGAAGGACCGAATGGGTGTTCAGAACATCGCCGCCCGCGAACACGAACTTGTCGCAGCGATGTTCAAAAAGATGAGACCGATTCCCCATCTTAAACTATTGGCCGACAATATTGAAGATCGTTTGTGCATGTTCTCTTTCTATTTTGACAACATCCACTACAATCTTGTCGTAAAGATCCTGAACGACCGGTTCGGCATACAGGCGCGCGGAGGATGTTCCTGCGCGGGCACGTACGGACATTATTTACTTCATGTCGATCCGCAGCATTCAAAACATATTACCGATAAGATCGATGCGGGTGATCTTTCCGAAAAACCGGGCTGGGTGCGCATCTCTCTGCATCCCACAACAACAAACAACGAGATTGATTTCATCACCGGAGCTCTCTCTCAGATCGTCAACAATATCTCTGTCTGGCAGAACGATTACACCTACGACCCGCATACGAATGAATACCATCACAGGAATGAGAACGGTGCTCTGGCGGCGATGACGGAAACATGGTTTAATGTGTAAGACTGACAGGACATATTCTTTTCCTCTATGAAGCTGATACCAAAACCATTGCCCGGCGAATATGATCCATATGCGATCATCTACATACAATTACTTCCTGACGACGGCATGATACTGAAGCATTTGCGTTCAAACGGCAAAATGGTTGAACAATTGCTCCGGTCGCTGACGCCGGAAGAATGGGTTTTCCGTTATGCAGAAGGAAAATGGACGATCAAAGAAATTCTTCTCCACATGATCGATGATGAGCGGATCTACTCATACCGGGCGCTGCGTTTTGCGCGGAATGATGCAACAGAACTGCCGGGCTTCAATCAGGATCCATATGTGATCGAATCGAAAGCGAACGAAAGAACCGCGGCAAGTCTTATGGAAGAATATTCTGCCGTGCGGAACGCAACCATTTCCCTTTGCGAGAATCTTCCGGAAGAGGCCTGGATGCGAGGAGGAACGGCAGACAATCATCCAACCACCGTCCGCGCTCTTATCTATCACCTTGCCGGACATGAATTGCATCATATGAACATTTTCAAAAATAAATATCTGTCGGCACGCTAAACGGAATAAAAAATCATTCCCACTATTTAAGGAGTTTATGCTGAAAAAAATTATTGTGTATACACTTGCAGCGCTCGGCATCGTATTGTTGGGAATGCAGTTCGACCGACCCGTAAAGAACGGTTCCAACGATCAATCAAAACACATTTCTACGCTCTACCCGATTCCGGACAGTGTTGAGTCGATCTTAATTGTGGCCTGTTATGATTGTCACAGCAATAACACACGATATCCCTGGTATGCCGATATCCAGCCGATCGGACGGCTGTTGAACGACCATATTCAAGGCGGAAAAAAAGAACTGAATTTCTCTGAGTTCGCTTCTTATCGCCCACGCCGGCAGTTCCGCAAACTTGAGCAGGCGGCGGACCTGGTGAAAGAAAATGAGATGCCGCTTACCTCGTACACAATCATACACAAAGATGCAGTTCTAACGGAACAACAAAAGGCTCTTCTCTATTCGTGGATCAATTCAACGCGCGATTCAATGAAGGCCATATTCCATCCGGACAGCTTAAAAGCACGCAAACGCTGATAATTTCGACATCGATGCCATATTCCATCACCATATCATTTAATCAAAACTACATTCATGCCCTTGTTGAGGGAAGCAATACCATAAAGAATGTTGCGCAGTATCTGTCTGATATTCAGAAAGCGGTTGTTGAACACAGCTGCACAACCGTTTTGATCGAAGACCACCTTGATGGTCCCGGATTGGACACATTCGATCTGTTCGAGATCATTCGAACACAGGCGCGGTATGCACGCGATCACAAATTGCGCCTCGCTTATGTGGATCTCAATAAAGACCATCACCGAACAACGGTGGCCTTCGCTGAGAATCTTGCAAATATTCTTGGGGTGAATGTGAAGGTTTTCTCAACGGCCGGCGAAGCAAAAGAGTGGCTTGTCCCGGCAAAATCATCATAGTGTGAATGGTGTGTTCCAAATGAACATCGGCAGGACATTGTATATAACAAACCGAAGACCGTGGCGTGTGTGGCTGCGGAAGAATCACTCAACGGCGAAAGAAATCTGGCTGATCTACTATAAAAAGGATTCGGGAAAGAAACGAATTCCCTACAACGATGCCGTTGAGGAAGCTCTTTGTTACGGATGGATTGACAGTATCATAAAAACACGTGATGCGGTTAGTTGTGTGCAGCGCTTCACGCCGCGCAGACCGAAGAGCGAACTATCGGAGTCTAACAAGGAGCGGATACGCCGTCTTATGAGGGCGGGAAAGATGACGAAGGCGGGGCGCGATAAAATTGCACATCATCTTTCCTCGCTGACGGGAGCACGATCCAAATTTGTTTGTCCAAAAGATATTCTTGATAGATTAAAACAAAATCCGGAGGCGTGGAAGAATTATCGGCGCCTCCCTCTTGCCTACAAACGGATACGTATCGGATGGATTGATGCGTCGAGGCTTAGGCCCGAATTTTTTAGGAAACGTTTGCAGTATTTTATTTCCATGACGGAACGGAATAAAAGATTCGGGATGATACAATAAAACTGTGATGTTCGCTTGGAAACGCATGCCTCCCCGTCTACTTGGTTCTGCAAAAGAATACCAATACATAATCTTTTGATCTCTTAACTTTCTGCAGCCCGGTTCCCGCGTTGTTACCGGAAAGATTTTCGCTTATGAAACTTCTCGTCATGCTTTTCCTTCTCCCGTTCCTTCCGGTTGCCGCCCAAACAGACGATAGCTGGAGGGTCTATTCGGATTCAACGATGGCGCGGATCGATATCACCATCGACGACGCCAAGCTTCAGTGGATCTACAATAATGTCCAGAGCGACAGCGAGCACGTTTCATCGATCCGATTTCGGAATTGGTCGATTGATGAAACCGTCGATTCGGTCGGTTTTCGGCTGCGGGGCAACACTTCGCGCACGTCCAAAAAGAAATCATTCAAGCTCTCCTTCAATTCGTTTGTTAAGGGAAAAAATTTCCACGGTGTGGAAAAGCTGAACTTGAACGGAGAACATAACGATCCTTCCATTATTCGCAGTAAATTATCGTTCGATCTCTTCCGGGATATGGGGATCATCGCCTCGCGCGCCAATCATGTTCGCGTGTATATTAATGGAAAGTATTATGGCCTGTACGTTTCCGTTGAGCATGTTGATGAAGAATTCCTGCAGAAAAATTTCGCGGATGACAGCGGAAATTTGTGGAAGTGTCTCTACCCCGCAGACCTGAAATATCTCGGCGCCGATCCGAACCTCTATAAGAATGTCATGAACGGTTCAACGCCGGCGTACGAGCTGGGAACAAACGAGGCGGCCGGGGATTTTTCCAAACTGGCACGCTTGATCGATATCATCAACAATACTCCTTCAAATACGTTCGCCGATTCGATCGAAACCATATTGGATGTTTACGGCGTTCTGCAATATTTCGCCGTCAATACGATGGTGGGAAGCTGGGATGATTACCGTTCGTTGATGAACAATTATTATCTCTATCACGATCCATCCAAAGGGAAATTCACGCTCATTCCGTACGATTATGACAATACCTTCGGGGTCGATTGGTTCAACACCAATTGGGCAACAGCCGATCCGTACAATTACCCTAAAGCGGTTGCCGGTGCGCGTCCCCTGTGGGAAAAATTGATGGCTAATAATGAATACCGTAATCTCTATACACACTTTTTGAGCTTTTACCGCGCTCACGTTTACTCGCTGCCGGTGTGGGAGGGCAGGTTAAACCGGATCAAGGATACAATCACGACGGCGGCAATCGAAGATACGTACCGAACACTCGACTACGGTTTTTCAGTCAACGACTTTCAGAATTCCTACTCAGCCGGCACATTCAACAAACTCCACGTAAAGTTCGGACTAAAGGAATTTGTGAACACCAGAAACTCCTCTCTTCTCAGCCAATTACGTTATGTTACTGCGGCTCCCGTTGTCTATCGCATGGATGTGAAGCCGGTCCGTCCCCGGCCATCGGATTCAATTACCGTTAGCGCCTCCTGCTTCGGGGCGGCCGGCCTTAAAAAAGTCTGGATACAATTCACGCCGAATGGTTCTTCAACCGTGACGGTGATCGCCATGTCTCCCGCTCCGATTGTTGCGTCAAAACGCGCAGATGAGTTCGATCGGTGGACCGGTGTTATTCCTCCATTAAACACGGCAAGATCCGGCTCATTCAGAATTTATATTTTAGATTCTCTTGATCATGCTCGGCTCTACCCGGCAAAGGATTCCATAACGATCACAACTTCAACCCCTTCTGCGCAATCGGTAGTCATCAACGAATTCATGGCGGACAACACAACAATCGCCGATCCCTCGGGACAGTTTGACGATTGGGTAGAACTGTATAATCCAACATCGCAGCCGGTGGTTCTCACCAACAAATTTCTTACGGATAAATCGACCTCTCTCACAAAGTGGAAATTCAAACAGACAAATCTTGCAATCGGATCCAATCAGTATCTTATCGTCTGGTGTGATGAGGATACAACACAGCCGGGCGTTCATGCCGGATTTAAATTGAGCGCCGGCGGCGAATACATTGCGCTGACCGACAGTGACGGAGTGAGCGTTCTTGATTCAGTCTCTTTCGGTGCACAGAAAGCAAATGTTTCATTCGGCCGGTACCCGAATGGTTCTGCGGTGTGGGGTTCGATGAATCCAACCCCTCTTGCCGCAAACTCAATGATCACGCAAGCCGAACGGACAATCTCCCTTCCCGACAGGTTTGATGTTGATGTATTTCCTAATCCGTTTAATCCGGCAACCACGATCCGATACCGACTGCCAGCCGTAAGCGATGTTGCTGTCGACATTATCGATATTATGGGGCGATCCGTTTGGAGTTACTCGGCGAGTAACTGCCGGCCCGGAACGCATGTCCTGCAATGGAACGGAAAATCGCGCGGGGGATTATCCGTGAGTTCGGGCATCTATCTGCTTCGTCTGATAACGAATAATGCCGTCCTGACAAAAAAACTGTTACTCTTAAAATGATCCGGTAAAAAACTTCCTGACGCTCAAATATTCCGGGGGGGGGACGCGGGGCTGAGGGAAAAAAATTATCTTTTGAATAATACATATGAGGATTTCCTCTTATATTGATACCAATAATACCGAACAGTCGTTTCACTTAAACAATCGTCATGGCCGATCTTCTAAAAGATAAAACCTTCACCCGTTATCAGGTTTTCATTATCGCCGTTCTGGCATTCATCCAGTTTACGGTGATCCTGGATTTTATCATCATCGCACCGCTCGGAGCTTTGTTGATGAAGACAATGGGGGTAACGCCGGCACAATTCGGAACGATTGTCTCCGCTTATGCCTTCAGTGCGGGAATCTCCGGTTTTCTCGCCGCCGGTTTTGCCGATAAATATGACCGGAAAAAATTCCTGTTGTTTTTTTATGCCGGATTCATTGTCGGCACATTTCTTTGCGGTATCGCAACCAATTATTTTTTCCTGCTTGGCGCACGCATTGTTACCGGTGTTTTCGGCGGCGTGATCGCTTCGGTGTCGCTGGCAATCGTCTCCGATATTTTCGACATGAATGTGCGAAGCCGCGTGATGGGTTTCGTTCAGATGTCGTTTGCCGTAGCACAGGTAGCCGGGATACCTCTCGGAATTTTTCTGGCAAACGTCATTGGATGGCATGCGCCGTTCATGCTTATTGTTGCCATCGGTATTCCGGCAGGCATTGCGATGATGAAGATGGTCCGTCCAATCGACACGCATCTTTCTCTTCAGCGGTCGGCAGATCATAATGCGTTCAGGCATCTGCAAAAA
>CAJBTU010000176.1 GCA_903958625.1 uncultured Ignavibacteriota bacterium
GACAACAGCGCTTCCATCGGGAATCTCGACGTACGAAAATCTCATCATAGCCGGACCAAATTCACGATCGATCGGAGTCAACACGACAGTAAATGGTGCTCTGACGCTTTCCTGCGACAGCGTCTTCAATACTGGAACAACAACATTGACCCTCGGTCCTTCTGCAAGTGTCTCCGGCGAACAGGATGGACGTTATATCATCGGTACTGTTCAGACAACACGGTCCATCGGTACGTCCGCAAATAATTTCGGCGGCATCGGAATATCGCTGGCGGCCGGAAATGACAATGTTGGCAATGTCACCGTAAGCAGAAAGACCGGCGCATCGGCGATCACAACCGTTAACGGCAGACAAAGCATCGCAAGAAAATGGACAATCACGTCGGACAATCCTCCTTCTCAGGGTAGGGATCTCACACTGAGCTGGGTTTCATCCGATGATAATGGAAGAGGATTTTCGGCATCCAATAATGCGCTAGTCTATAGAAGCAGTGGCGGAAACTGGCTGGCTGTCGGAACCGGTGCCGAAGTTTCGTCCCTCACTCCGCGCAGCATTACAGTGCGTACCACAGCATTCTCCGACTGGACGGTCGGAGCTCAGAATGCACCGCTCTCTGACGTTAGCGTGGTGAAAGATATGATGCCGGACCATTTTTCACTCGAAAATAATTTTCCCAATCCGTTCAATCCCTCAACAACATTTCGTTATGCTCTTCCTTTAACCGCTCACGTGAAACTGACGATTCACGACGTTCTTGGGAGGGAAATTGAAACTCTCGTGAACGAAGAACAATCTGCG
Organism: uncultured Ignavibacteriota bacterium; assembly: GCA_903958625.1. GTDB lineage: Bacteria > Bacteroidota > Ignavibacteria > UBA10030 > UBA8401 > UBA8401. The sequence goes on from CAJBTU010000176.1 coordinate 800, forward strand.
GGATGGAAGGAAGTGCAGTGGAATCCTGCTCAGGTTTCAAGCGGAATTTATTTTTACCGATTGCAAACAGAGAGTTTTGTTTCAACCAGGAAATTGATTCTTCTGCGATAGAAACGTACCACAATCAAACACAGAAGGCCGGATGAACATCATCCGGCTTTTTTATTTTAGGTTTATCACCTTACAAAACGTGCCTCTCGCAGGTCAGTCATATCTGATTGGCGGAGGTTCAAATAGTAGGGCAAACGAGCGTGATCGATGTAAATATAATGGGCTCCCTTACGAATTCTGGCGAAAATGACGCGAATTTCGACCATTAAGAAATTATATTTCCCGTGTTTCTCTCAGAGCGATAAAACCCCAGCCTTGCATACGTATTTCGTCATCTGGATTTATTTTTTTATCTCTTCCCATGTCTTTTTTATAAATCCATCACCTCAAATTTATAGTTTCAACAATGGGTGTTCCGCAGGCTACTTATCGCAGTGCAAATCAGTTAGCCTATTTACCAACACGGGGCTTAATGTTATTAGCATATATACTATTTATTCATTTGCATATAGAAGTCTATATACTTATATTTATGTAAACAATAATAGGATATAGGTTAATATGAATAACCAAAAACAATTGATAATAAAGCAATTAGATAACAAAATGAGAAAATTGCAATTTGCAAAAGACAATGCTTCATTCTCAACGGGGTGGATCCGAACGATTAGAACTGCTCTAGGGATACCGCGGCGATCTATTGCAAAAAAGATCGGTATTTCGGAACCATCTCTTTCAGGAATTGAAGAGAGGGAGATCGAGGGGAATATTACATTGAAAACCCTGCGAAAGACAGCAGAAGCGATGGACCTTATACTAGTCTATGGTTTTGTTCCTAAAGATGGGTCGCTCAAAGGATATATTAAGAAAAAAGCATATGCGGCCGCAAAAAAAATCGTTCTTCGCACAGCTCATACTATGTCGCTGGAAGATCAAGCAATTTCAAATAGAAGAATAACGGCCGCGATTAAAGAAAAAACTCTTGAATTAGAATCTACACTACCAAGTTTTTTATGGGACTAAATCTAACATACACAGCCGGACAAACTCCTCTTACCGCTGAAGAGTTGGATGATTTGAAAATTAAGACCATTAGTACGCGTGGAGATTTAGACGAACTTGAACAACAAAATATCGAAAAAGCGCAAGAATGGTTGCTGAGCAGAAAATTGTCCGCAGATAAAATATTTTCGGAAGATTTTATTTTTGAACTGCATCGTCGCATGTTGGGCGAGGTATGGTCATGGGCCGGTCACACGAGAAGATCAAACAAAAATATTGGTGTTGATTGGACGGAAATTCCCATTCATCTACGGAATTTACTTGCCGATGCAAAATACTGGGTGGCAAATCAAACATTTTCAAATGATCACATTGCAATTTTATTCAAGTTACGGATAGTTAAAATTCATTGTTTTCCTAATGGTAACGGCAGACATTCAAGACTCATGGCCGATACCATTATAGAAAAAATTTATGGCGGAGAACTGTTCACATGGGGCAGCGGTAATCTAATCCAAAAAGGACAAACCCGATCCAATTATCTTGCAGCTCTTAAAGTAGGAGATGGTAATTCTATCGGAGAACTTATTAAATTCGCGCGTTCTTAACAGTTGGTCAAATGATGATTACTGCGATACCGACTTTTTTACGGGATATCTGTAGAAATGTATTCAAAGATATTCACACTTCCTCTTTAGACGATTTGCTTCACGGGTAAACAAAACTCGATTTCTTCCTATTGATCTAGTGGGTGCTGTTTCAGATGTCTCAATATTGAATTTCATATTCAAGCGATTTATTATCCCGACGGCGCGAACTAATTTATTGTATCTTACGTCTAATAAAAACCGCATGAGATGTTATTGAATGCGGTGCGACACTTTTGTCCAGTCCATTACCACAACCAAGGCACCCATGAAGCTTCCCTCCGTATTCCAAGCCGCTGCCGAGGCACGTAATACATTTGTTCGTTTCCCCCTTGTTCTTCTTGATGCCATGATCGGAACCGCGTGCGCGCTGGTATTGATCGACTTTGATGGATTATCCGGACCGACGGTGTTGATGCAGATCGTCTTTGGAGCAATTCTTGGGTTTCCATTGCTGACCGGGCTTGCCCTTACTGCTGAGCATTGGAAATGGAACCGACTTGTTGCAGTGGGTATTCAGTTTGCCGGTGTTGTATTCGTCGGGTTCTATTCAATAACGGTGCCTCAGGATCCTTCCGGCGCTCCAGCCATTCATATCATTAGATTATTGATGCTCACCGTGGGAATGATCTTATTTGCGTTCACGGTACCGTTCTTGAAAAATGATAATGAAATCGGGTATTGGAACTTCTGCAAAACAGTCTGCCTGAGAGTAATCACTGCCGGCATTTTTGCCGTCGTTATGTGGGGCGGTCTGGCAATAGCGCTTGCTGCGCTGAATAATCTTTTCGGTGTGGATGTTCCGGCAAAACGGTACGCTGAATTGTGGATATGTATTAATGGAGTATTCAGCATCTGGTTCTTTCTTGCAGGCGTTCCAAAAAATCCGGACTCCTTTGACGGCAGCGAGGAGTATCCGAAAGGACTCAAGATCTTTTCTCTGTATATACTCTTTCCTTTGGTGTTCATATATTTCGTCATCCTATATGCATATCTTGGAAAGATTCTGCTGGCATGGGATTGGCCTCAAGGATGGGTGAGCAGGCTCATTCTTGGATTCATCGCGACAGGATTAACATCGCTCTTATTGGTGCACCCGATAAAAGACCGGAACGAAAATATCTGGATGAAAACAACTGCCCGGTGGTTCTATGTGGTCATCATCCCACTCACGATTATGCTTTTCTTGGCCGTCTGGCAGCGAGTTACTGAGTACGGATTCACCGAAGGCAGATATCTTGGTATCGCAGCAGTAGTGTGGCTGTGTGTGCTCGCGCCGTATTATATTTTCAGCAAGAAGAAGAAAATTTTATTTCTTCCGGCATCTCTTTGTGTTGCCGTATTTGTTTCGAGCTTTGGACCATGGGGAATGTTTGCCGTTTCCGAGAAGAGCCAGGTCCATCGCCTGAAGGAACTTCTCGTCAATAATCACATCCTTGTTGATGGGCGGGTGCAGAGCACGCATGACTCTCTGCAGTCTGAAACCACGCAGGAGATCAGTTCGATCCTCGACTATTTGTCGGAATTTCATGGATTCGATGCCATCCAGCCATGGATGAGCGAAAATCTAAAACGAGACAGTGCCGGAATTGGGGAAGCCTATAAGGATCCGGCGTTCGTCGCTAAACTGATGGGGGTGCCATATGTTCGAGTGTGGCAGGGATCGGTCGATGGCACCATCACTCTGACAACGGATCGAGACAAAGCGCTGAACATTGCCGGCTATGAACGATTACTGCAGCGACAACGCATTCTCTCGGGGGACATGAACCGGGAATTTTCAGACCAGGGAATTGCTTATC
>CAJBTU010000177.1 GCA_903958625.1 uncultured Ignavibacteriota bacterium
ACATTTTCTTCAAACACGATGGTACGATTGATAAATTCATCGGCGATGCAGTGATGGTGCAATTCGGCATTCCGCTGAAGAATCCAAATCACCGGTTGCTGGCCACACGCGCCGCATACGAATTTTCGCGTGTCGTGCAAGAAATGACCAGAGAAGCGAAAGAAAAAGGGGAACCGGTCTTTTCCACGCGAATTGGTATAAACTCCGGCACCATGGTTGTCGGGTATATCGGCGGACGTTCGAAAAAGGAATATACGGTTATCGGCGATACTGTGAATCTGGCTTCCCGCCTGGAAGGGGTGAATAAATATTACGGTACGTCGCTGATGATCAGCGAATCAACGGCGACCGAACAGGTGACGGATGAGTTTTTCCTGCGTGAAATGGACATTATGAGGGTGAAAGGGAAGAATCTTCCGATTAAGATTTTTGAGGTTGTGTGCAGGAAAAATGAGATCACCGAGCAGCGCTTAAAGATCGTTCAGACGTTTGAGGCCGGACTGAAATTATACCGGGATCAGCATTGGAACGATGCTATATCCATGTTTAAGACGGTACTAAATCTCAAATCCGATGATGCAGCCTCGGCAATGTATATTGAACGGTGCGAAATGTGCAGAAAGAACCCTCCCGGCAAAAATTGGGACGGTGTGTATGTAATGACAACTAAGTGATCGAATATCAATCATTTATTGAGATGCTCTTTAGATTTAATCGTCTTATCCGTTGTGCAAGGTCAATAAGAAACTAAATAAACCGGGGTGATTATGAAAACATTCTTACTGATTATATTCCTTTGTTGCGCTCAAGCCGGCAGCGCGCAAAAGATGCGGACCACTCAGCCGACAAACTATCTTCGAGAGGGACCTGGATCGTACTATCAGATCGTTGCGGCGCTTCCCGCATCGGCCGAAGTGAACAAGCTCGAACAAAAAGGGAGCTGGTTGAAAGTGAAGACAGTACAGAACGACCTCGGCTGGTTATCTGAGAACAGTTTTGTCGGCAAAAGCGGAACGAATACGCGTGACGAGAACATCATTAAAGGAAAGGCCTCTTCCCGCGCATCGCGTGCAGAACTTGCCGCCGCTGTAAAAGGTTTCGGAAAAAAATATGTTGAAGGGAGTGATGCCGGCAGCGATGATATTGGCAAATATTCAACGCCGATCGTCACAGCAGAAGATATGGAACAATTTGAACATAGTTTTACCGTCGAACCGTTCCGCGGATACATGAATATCGAACGGCCGTTCGATATTCAGTTTCATGAGGAAGGGATAGGACTTGGTATTGCACAAAAGATTGCAGCGCAAAAAGGGATTGTGAACGACAGGATGGCAACGCTCTATTTGAACATGATCGGAAATTACATTGCCAAATATTCCAAAGCGTATGATCTTGGTTTCCGTTTCTACATACTCAATGACCGCCGCGCGGCAGCATATTCGATTCCCGGTGGATACGTCTTCATAACCAAAGGGATGTTCCAGGCGTGCACGAACGAAGCGGAACTTGCTTCTGTGCTGGCACATGAAATGGTCCACATTGTGCAGCGTCATGGCGTGAAAGAAATGAAAAAGAGTGAGGCTAAGATAAAATCCGAAGGTGCATTCGCAGAGTTGGAGGAGGAGACCGGTCCGGCCGGAGAAGAGGAAAAAGAATTGGAAGAGTATGCCGATAATGTCTATCAGAACCTGATCTCACCGAGGCTGCTTTCTTATGAGATAGCTGCAGACGAGATCGCCATGAAGTATTTGAAGCGGGCCGGATACGATCCCACCATGCTGCCGGCTGTGTTGCAGCGGATCTCGGAGCCGGCATCGGCATCGATGGATATCTTCGACGACAATTATATGAAAAAAGATGACATGAGCGAACGGATACTGAAAGCCCAAAAGATAGTCCGTGACGAAGGGTATCGGTCACGGAACGAGCGGCAAGACACGGACAGATTCATAAAATACACGTCCGATATCCGCTGATCGGACAAAAGGTGAAAGAAAGTTTGTAATATTGTTTCTTCTGCCGGCCGCAGAGAAGGGGATACG
>CAJBTU010000178.1 GCA_903958625.1 uncultured Ignavibacteriota bacterium
CTGGTCGCATGAAGAAGATGCGGCATCAGGTTCGAGCCGTCTGCGGCAGACTGCTTAAGTTCTGAAAGAGATTTCTTCACCGCTTCCTGATTTCTGCTTTGATGAAGTTCGGCAAGTCGTTTCTTCTGCAGCACTTCAACATCGGGCGAAATAGACAGGATAGGTATATCGATCTTCTCGCCTTCTTCAACGTACTGATTCATACCGACAATCACTTTTTCCTTCTTATCCAATTCACGCTGATAACGGTACGCCGCTTCCGCAATTTCTCGCTGGAAGAATCCCTGTTCGATCGCCGGTATCACTCCGCCAAGCATTTCAATCTTTTCAAAATATTGCTCGGCTTCTGCTTCCATCTTCGAGGTCAACGATTCAACAAAATAACTTCCACCCAACGGATCGACGATGTTCGAAACGCCGGTCTCATCGGCAATGATCTGTTGAGTTCTCAGCGCAATCTTTACCGCTTTATCCGATGGGAGCGCGAGGGTTTCATCCATCGAATTCGTATGGAGAGACTGTGTTCCGCCCAAAACTCCGGCCAGCGCCTGTATTGCCGTCCGTACGATATTGTTTTCCGGTTGCTGTGCCGTTAATGTACACCCTGCTGTCTGTGTATGGAATCGGAGGGTCCAGGATTTTGGATTCTTTGCGCCATACTTGTATCTCATCCTTTTGGCATAAATCCGCCGTGCAGCCCTGAATTTTGCGATCTCTTCAAAAAAATCGAGATGCGAATTGAAGAAATACGAAATACGGGGAGCAAATTCATCTACATCCATACCTGCCGCAATACCAGCTTCGATATAGGCAAATCCATCGGCAAGAGTAAAAGCAAGTTCTTGTACTGCAGTTGAACCGGCCTCACGTATGTGATAGCCTGACACAGAGATAGGGTTGAACTGCGGAAGTTCTTTCGCACAGTATTGGAACATGTCGGTAATGATCCTCATAGAAGGTTTCGGAGGATATATCCATTCTTTTTGTGCAATATATTCTTTAAGGATGTCATTTTGAATTGTACCCCGCAGAACATTCGGCTTCAGCCCCTGTTTTTCTGCCACGGCAATGTAAAATGCAAGGATCATCGCCGCCGGGGCATTGATCGTCATCGATGTTGTTACCTTATCGAGCGGAATCCCATTGAATAGAATCTCCATATCCGCCAGTGAACTTACCGCAACACCGCAGATACCGACTTCCCCTTCTGCCATCGGATCGTCAGCATCGCGGCCCATCAATGTCGGCAGATCGAAAGCTGTTGAAAGTCCTGTCTGCCCGTGTTCTAAAAGGTACTTAAAGCGCTGATTTGTGTCTTCCGGTGTGCCGAATCCGGCAAACTGTCGCATTGTCCACAATTTTCCGCGATATCCTGTGTCATGAATTCCGCGTGTGTAAGGAAATTCTCCCGGAAATCCGATATCGGACAGATAATTGATCTCTTTAATGTCTTCGGGAGTATATAATAAGGCGACTTTTTCCCCGCTTACGGTTGTAAATTTCACATCCCTGACTTTTGAAGCAGTCGCCTTAGCATTATGCAGTTCAGCCGCTTCTTTTACCGCCTGCGGGTCGTTGTATGTAGACATTGTATTCTCTCTCCGATATGTTAGATCGTTTAATTGGAATCTTCAAATTGTTATCGAACATTCCTTTCCTACTCCACGCTATAAACAGTTACTTTTGCTTCACCAACGATGAACTCTTTGAATTTCGGCTGGAAATCCATGAAATGTTTTGTGGCATTATGAAGATCGATCGATGCCTGGTCCTTCCACTCCTCATAAAAGAGAAATGTATTCTCCTGATGTAAGTCCTGATAAAAGCTATAATGAATGCATCCGGTCTCTGCGCGTGATGGTGCGATCATATTCTTGCAGAGCGCTATGAGATCATTTTGTTTGCCCGGTTTTGCGGTGCAGTATACGGTAATCGTCTTCATACGGTTATGTCCTGAAAAAGCGTCTGTCCAATTCAGACAATGATAATTTTATCAATACCGGCCTACCGTGCGGACAGACATACGGCATTGATGTGGCAAAAAGCTGATCAATCAGCGAACGCATTTCAACTTCGCCCAGTTTCTCACCGGCTTTGATGGCCGCCTTGCAGGAGAAGGATTTTGCAATATTGTCACGGGCATCCAGCTTCACACGCAATTGATTATTTTTGAATTCGTCAAGAATGTCCTGTAATATATTCGCTTCTGTTCCCGCCTTCACTTCCGGCGGAACACCTTCAAGCACAAATGTATTTTTCCCGAACGGTTTCGTCTCAAAACCGATCGAATTGAGAAACGGCAGCAGGTCCTTCGTTAATGTATAATCTCCAGACGGCAATTGGATCGTTTGCGGAAAGAGCAGTTGCTGTGATGAAGGAACGGCATTGTTCATTCTTGTCAGTGCGCGTTCATATAAGATGCGTTCATGCGCAACATGCTGATCGATAATCATCAAGCCGGACCGGATCTGAGTGAGGATATATTTGTTGTGGAGCTGCCAGATCGCCTTCCCTTCCTGAGCTTCGCTGTCACGGTTACCATGCTGGAAATGCGTTTGTGTATCTTCCGGAGGAAACGACTCTCCATTCGGAGCCTTAGAAAATATCTGATCGAGTTTGGACGTTAGATCGAACGGAACATCTTCCCCGCCGGATGATGAACCGAAATTTTGTTGTCCGGATCCGAACGATGGTACGGTAGGCTGCGCTGTATCAGAATAAAAACGGGGAATGGCTGAATGCTTCAGCGAAGAAAAATCATTTGTGCCACGCTGGAATTCTACGGTAGGCGTGATATCATTTTCCCCAAGTGCCTTACGAACGACGGACATGACAATTCGATAGACGCTCTGTTCATCCGCAAATTTTACTTCCATTTTAGATGGATGGACGTTCACATCGACTTTATGCGGATCAAGTTCTATGAACAAAAGGAAAAATGGGAAATTGCCCTTCTCAACAAGATGCTCATATCCGGAAAAGACAGCATGATTGATCGAACGGCTTAAGATGAATCTGTCATTGAGGAAAATGAACTGATCGACTTTTGATTTGCGGGCAAAATCCGGTTTGCCGATGAAGCCAGAAATGGAAAGCAGTTCCGTTATTTCCTGAACGGGCAGCAACGTTGCAAAATGCCTGTCGCCGAAAAGACTCTTCAGTCTCTCTTCTAATTTTTGTGACGGAAGCGCAAGGATCGTATCATCATCACTGACAAATTCCAATGCGATTTCCGGTTTTGATAATGCCAGTCGCTGGATCGTATCATAAATATGCTTGAACTCTGTATTATTCGATTTCAAAAATTGTCTGCGCGCCGGCGTATTATAAAAAAGATTCTTTACGCTGATTGTTGTTCCTCTTTGATGCGCGCACCTCGAATGTTCTTTGATCTCGCTTCCTTCAATTCTCAGCATCGTTCCCGCCGTATCTTCCTCGTGGCGTGTTTTCAGTTCTACTTGTGCGACTGCAGCAACCGATGCAAGAGCTTCACCTCGAAATCCCAGAGTACGGATATTCTCGAGATCTTCGTAAGTAGCGATCTTACTCGTAGCGTGACGGTAAAAGGACTTTACTGCGTCCTCTTCGCTCATCCCTTTCCCATTGTCGATGATCTGAATGAGAGATTTTCCTGCATTCTTTATCGTAACGGAAATGGAATCCGCCCCGGCATCAATGGAGTTCTCCAGCAACTCCTTCACAACGGATTCCGGCCGCTGAACGACCTCGCCGGCAGCAATTTTATTGGCAAGATGTTCGGGTAATATGTTAATGATGCTTGTGTCCATTATTTCAGCGTCACTCCGAGTCCCGGTTTGTTGTTCAATTTCAATTCGCCCCTAATATTCCTCACTCCGTCAAACGGATCATTGGTGATGAGCACATTCCCGTCCAGATCGGCATAATCGAGCAGCGGACTCAAATGGGCTCCGGCAGAGACGCCGACGGCTGTTTCAATCATGCATCCCATCATAATCTTCATGTTCAACGCCTTTGCGGTACTGATCATACGCATTGCTTCACGTACGCCGGTACACTTCATAAGTTTTATATTGATCCCGTCGAATGCTTCTGCAAGTTTCGGCACTTCGCTCAAACGAAGCACGCTTTCATCGGCGATCAGCGGCAGATCCGATCTATCCCTCAGCCATTTAATATCATCGAACTGATCCGCAGGCATTGGCTGTTCTACAAATTCTACATTCTGATCCTTCAGCCATTTGATCCGCTCCAGAGCCAGATGTTTATCTTTCCATCCTTCGTTCGCATCAACGTACAACACTTTATCAGTGATACTCCTGATGGTTGTAATCATTTCTTTATCGTTATCTAAGCCGACTTTTACTTTTAAGATTGGATATTCTTCCGCTTCATGCACCTTCTGTTCCACCACTTCCTTTGAATCGATGGCAATCGTAAAGGAACATTTTGCTGTTTTATCCGGATTCAGTCCCCATAATTTATAGAGCGGAACACCGAGTTTTTTCCCTACCCAATCGTGCAGCGCAAGATCGACCGCACATTTTGCGGATGTATTTCCCTGCTCAATCGAATCCGTATAGTTGAGGATATCTTCAAGCAGTAATGGTGAATCGAACCGTTCAAAATTTATTTTCCGGAAAAATGAATCGATCGTTTCCAACGTTTCGCCGTAACGTTTTGCCGGCGATGCCTCTCCGTATCCGACAATTCCGTCATGTTCAAATTCCAGAATGATCACCGATGCAACATCGCGGGCGCTTCGTGATATACGGAACGTATGTTTCAATTGAAGATCGTATTGTTTCCAGGAAAGCTTCATTGCGGTTCCTTTTCAAAAAGTGCTTCGACAAATTTTTCAGGATCGAACGGTTGAAGGTCATCGATCTTTTCACCAACGCCGATGAACCGTACCGGCAGTTTCATTGTATTGCTGATGGCAAAGACAACGCCTCCCTTGGCGGTACCGTCCAGTTTCGTGATGACCAATCCAGTCAGTTCCACTGCTTCGTTAAAAATTTTCGCTTGTTGGATTGCATTTTGTCCCGTCGTGGCGTCAAGAACAAGAAGAACTTCGTGCGGCGCATCGCTGCTGACTTTGGTGATCACCCGTTTGATCTTCTTTAGTTCTTCCATTAAGTTCGTTTTTGTATGAAGTCTTCCGGCCGTATCAATAATAACAACGTCGGCAGCCCTCGACTGGGCGGCCTTCACCGTATCGAACGCGACCGATGCGGGATCAGAACCATGCAATTGTTGTATGATCTCAACACCTGCTCGCTTGCCCCACACTTCCAATTGTTCGTTTGCTGCTGCGCGGAATGTGTCTGCGGCACCGATCAAAACATTCTTTCCTGCCGATTTGTAGTTATGGGCAAGTTTACCAATTGTCGTCGTCTTGCCTACTCCATTCACACCAACGACCATGATCACATACGGTTTTGTATGCTGAGGAAATTCAAAAGGATCACGTCCGTTGGAAGAGGTCATCACAAGGGCATTGGTGATCTCCGAACGGACAAGATCATTCAATTCTTCCTGTGATTCGTATTTCTTTTCCTTTGTCTTTTTCTTTATCCCTTCAATGATCCTATGCGAAGTATCGACACCAACATCGCTGGTAATAAGGATCTCGTCGAGCTGCGTTAAAAACTCATCATCGATCTTTCCTTTCGCAAAGATCAATCGAGTGACCTTCGCAACAAGCGTATTGCGGGTCTTAGCCAAACCTTCTTTTAATCTGGAAAATTTTAGTGAATCGAAAAAGCCCACAGTATTCTTTCTTGTCAGGCCTGCTCATATCGGAATGATAATTTCCGCTATGGCCACCGTGACATTGTCATTTGTATTCTTTTAAAGTTTCAAAAAACCTTTTTGCATAGATAGAAAATGAAAACGCCAGCAGGATAATCGTTACCCATTGGAATATTTCATAAACCCAATCGAGAGATGGATAATGTAGGACCGGAAAGACCAATGAAAATGCTAAAACCGTTACAGCAACTTTCCCCGACATCAATGATGGAAGAATGACCCCTGTTTTGGAACGAATATATAATCCTGCAAGAAATATGATCAGATCGCGCGATAGCACCAGCGAAGTGAACCATAATGAAATATCGCCAAAAATCGTCAGCATTACAACCACGATACCGATGCTGATCTTATCGGCCAGAGGATCAATTATTTTCCCGAAGTCAGAAATTTCATTCCTCAACCGCGCTACATAGCCGTCCAAAGCATCGGTGGCAATGGCAACGAGAATAATGAATAGTGCTATCTCCCGATGGAACCGCATCGGCGTTTCAAGGAAATAGGCGGCAGGAATCATTAAAGCGATTCTGCTCAGCGAAAGAATATTTGAAATAGTGAAGATCTTACCCTGCATTATCGTATTACCGCAAATTTTCCAAGTTTGGAGTTCTGTACCTCATTGGTACTGTTCAATTGTTCGACACGATACAAATAGATTCCTGTGGAAACAAGAATTCCCTGCTCATTCCGTAAATTCCATGAAATACCTTCGCTTGTTGTCTTTTCTTCAAATACTTTGATCTTTTCCCCTTGCGGAGAATATATTGTGATCCTGCAATCTGCAGGAATATTGACAAATGAAACCTGCTGCGAATTCTTTACGGGATTCGGATAGACAGCAATATGGTCTATACTTTGAGTCTCCTGCGCGATTGAAATCACCTGTCCTTTACCTGAATTCAATTGTGCGCCTGACGAGGATATAATATTTTCGCCCGCTCTGATCTCTATCCGCAAGGAAAGTTCGGAAAGATTCGCTCCTGAAGAAAGATTTAGTACGACAACTTGCGGCTGAATTGAATCCACTGAAGTAATGACGAACGGACGTGCAATTGTGCGCACAGTATAGTTTGCCACATTTTTTGCCGTTGCAAAATCCATCTGTTCGCTGAATTCTATCCGAATTTTATTGGCGACAGCCAGAGTTGCAGAACGGACAAAGAAAGGTTTCTCCTGAACGCCGGTGGTAACAAAAGGAAATATTTTTGCACTGTTCCCTTTCATTCCGCTTGCATCGGTCAACTGCTGAATTTTTATCGTATGACTTCCCGCAGACAATGCCGTCGGAAATGATATCAGCAATCTTCGTGAAGATTCCCACACGACAGATGAGGACAGCATTACAGAATCAAGGATAAAATTTGCCCGTAGAAGATCATCCGCAGCAACATCGAACGATAATCCAACCGACAATTGAAACAGCGAAGCTTGAATTACCGATGTGATAACCGGCGCTGCATGGGATATCACTGAGACAATTTCAGACGGCGAACTTTCTCCACCATTGACGGATGAAACAGAATAATAATATTTTATTCCGGCTGATACAGTTGAATCGACCCATTCGTTTCCGGAAATAGATGAGATAAAGTTCAGCACATTGCCGTTGGTCCCTCTGTAAACCTTATGATTGACGGAAGAAGAACTCCAACGTAATGCAATCACCGTAGAGTCGACCGGAATTGCCGTTACTCCAAACGGAGTTTGGACAATGGAATTACCCGGTAATGACCAGAATTCCGTCTTATCGTTTGTGTGAAATCCAATATCATTGATCGAATCGCCATCAAAATCATACACAATCACACCGTTGCTCTGCGAAGAATGCATCCATTTCGATTCAAAGGTGTTTCGGGATGCATTCCATTCAAAGATATACAACTGCGGATTAAAGGAAATACACAAAACATCTTTTGTATCATTCTTTTTCAGTCTGCCGCTCATTAATCCATTATCATAGCCCGAAC
>CAJBTU010000179.1 GCA_903958625.1 uncultured Ignavibacteriota bacterium
GCGTTGCCATTGGCCCGACAAAACCATAGCACAGGAGAATCCCGATAAATGTACCGACCAGTGCGGCAGCAACGCTCATACCAACTTCTTCCGGCGGTCCGTTGATCTTTCCCATCGTAACGATGATGCCGAGCACTGCGGCAACAATTCCCAAACCGGGGAGCGCATCGCTGGCGGCCTGCAAAACGGCCGGCGCCTGATGACCTTCGGTTTCCATCGTTTCCTGGTCCGCATCCAAAATAGATTCAAGATCATGGGCCGGTACTCCGCCGCTCAGCATCAGCTTCAGCGTGTCGCAGAGATAGTCCATAGCATGATGATTCTTCATAAGGAACTTATTCTTTGCAAAGATGGCGCTGGTCTCCGGTTTTTCAATGTGCGGTTCTACATTCATTAAACCGTCCTTCGTGGCGACCAGAAATAATTCGAACATAGTTTTGAGCAGGTTCAGATATTCATCTTTGGTGTACGGATCGCCTTTGAACAGGCCGACGAGATGCTGCAGCAGTTTCTTGAGAATTCGAACCGGTGTACCGACCAACATTGCTCCGATGATAGCACCGCCAATAATGATGTATTCATTCGGCTGATACAGAACCAACAATGGTCCCTTATGCATCAAAAAACCGCCTAACACGCTGGCAATGACGACAGCAATACCGATTATGACAAACATGACCTACTCCTGAGATACGAAGCCAAAGACTATTTTACCACAGTGTTTTTCTTCTGTTTAAACATTTGAGCCGCAGATTCTACTTCCGATTTCGTCACTTTCGCCGCATCTGCGTTCTCTTTTTGGATCAGTTGATAGATCTCTGACCGGAATATTTTGAGATCTTTCGGCGCATCTATTCCGATCCGAACTTGTCCTTCATGAATGCCCAGGACTTTGATCGTGATCGTATCGCCGATCTTGATCTCCTCTTCAATTTTTCTGCTAAGAATAAGCATTGATTACTCCGCTAATACAGGTGAAAACGATACTAAAGGTGTCCGGACACTTAACTGTTCATCATCCAGTACGACCTGGCGCCCCATCCGGTTATTTATGTCAATCACAATAGGACTTTTGAGATTGATCGTTGAGTCATCAATCTCGGGCTTGATGGAAACAACTGCAAACAATGTAACGTTTTCTTGCGAGAATGTTCTTCCAAATATTCCGGGCTGATCCTTCGGGAGTTCGATCAGCGGGAAGCTCAATTCGCTGTCGTTCAACGATACGAGCCAGCGGAACGGTTCGCTATCCTCATCGTGAACAATCAGGAATTGCCGGGACTCTTCGAATCCGATAAGCCCTTCGGGAAACGTAAGCACATGTTTCTCGTCATATTCCATCTCACCGAATTGTATATTATTCCAGTTCATTTTTACTCTCCTTGGATTGCTTGTTGGCGTTGAACATTTAATGTTTGCGTCACCTGCGACATCAACACAACGATATCCACCCGACGATTTAATATTCTATTCTTCTCCGTATTATTGGAGGCAATGGGTTTGCTGTCGCCATATCCGACAACGGACAATTTTTCCGGATTGAATTGGTGGTTCTTTATCAGATAATATCCGGTATTTGTCGCCCGACTGACCGAAAGATGCCAGTTCGACGGAAACTCGGCTGTCGCAATAGGAATATTATCCGTATGGCCTTCTATCCTGATATCATTCGGAATCTTCCGGAGAACCGATGAGAGCGAATCAAGCATCTTGTATGAACTTCCTTTCAGTTTCGATTCACCGGAGGGGAACAACAGTTCTTCCTGAATATGTATCGTTACTCCCCGTTCGTCGATCGAGATTGACAGCGCAGAATTTTTTCCATCGATCTCCAAAACCTGTTTCAACATTTTCTCCACCCGGAACTGCTCGGCCATTTCCCCAATGATCGATCCGCTTTCCATCTCAACTTTCCCGCTTCCGAATTCGCCGCCGAACGCTGCAACCCACTGACTATATTTTTTCTTATCGATGTTCGACATTGCGTACAGAATAACAAACAGACCGAGCAGCAGCGTAATGAGATCCGCATACGTCAACAGCCAGCGGTCCTGATTAATATGTCCATTCTGGGGTTTCCTTTTTTTCACCGTCACTCCTGCACCTGCTCCGTCGATGAAATCATTGTGCTTAATTTGGACCGGATAATCGACGGGATCTCGCCTTCTTGAATTGCAATGACGCCTTCCGAGATCAACGACATATAGAGCTGTTCTTCTTCATCGATACTCTTCAATTTATCGGCAATGGGAAGCCAGACAATGTTCGCCATGAAAACTCCCCACAGTGTTGCGATAAATGCCGATGCAATATGCCGTATCAGCTGATTCGGATCCTCGCCGGCATTGGCCAGCGTTGCAATAAGTCCCATCACCGTTCCGATGATCCCCATGGTAGGAGAATAACCGCCCATGCGTTGATACAACTGATAGTTCCGCTGGTGGCGTTCGCTGACATGCGTCATATCCATCTCTGATATTGAACGAAGCACATTGATGTCGATCCCGTCGATAAGATACCGCAGCATCTTCAATAGATATTTATCTTCGACCGAAGAAAGATGCCGTTCCAACGTCAACAACCCTTCTTTGCGTGCGACCATAGAGTATTTCACAACCTCTTCAATGATCGCCGGATAATTGTATGAGGGGGGATACAATGCGATCGTCAACGTTGAGCCAAATTTTCTCATGACCTTCATCGGTGTTCCGATGAGCGCCGTGGCAAACGTACCGCCAAACACAATCACCATCGCCGGAAGCATGAT
The DNA here is from genome assembly GCA_903958625.1 of uncultured Ignavibacteriota bacterium. Classification (GTDB taxonomy): domain Bacteria; phylum Bacteroidota; class Ignavibacteria; order UBA10030; family UBA8401; genus UBA8401. Next base: position 2,768 of record CAJBTU010000179.1, read on the forward strand.
GATCGCCCCTATCTTTCCCCCTTCCAGAAGAAACGATCCAAAGACAGCACCAAGACCAAGAATTAAACCGAAAAATGTTCCAGCATCAATTTTTTTTGTCATAGCAGTACTACATGTAATCCATCAGTGATTTTGGAAGGATCTTGCTGCCCGTGTTCAGGGCTGCACTCAGCATTGTTTGCTCACTGTTCAACTTCATAATAGCTTCCGGAACATCGGTATCCTGATAGAGCGATATATATTCCATCAATTTATTCCCCTGAGCTTCAAGATTGTCGCCGATCAACGAGAAATTTTCCCCATACGATGCCGCCGTGCTCGCTGCGGTAAGAACATGTGATGCTGCCTGATCTATACTGTCCACAAATGCGGTTGACGAGAATGTCCCGTTGTTCAATGCATCGCGAACCTGAATGATCAGATCAAAAATCTGGGTTCCGTTCAACGCCTGTTCACCGCCGAGATTCACTTGATTCGTAACGGTATCTCCGACCTGAAATTTTATCACTCCATCGATCCCATTGGGATTTTTGGTCACTGCGGAATTATCCGCCGCCAGCGTAAACGGCAGATCGAGGGTCTGCGTACCGCCGAGGATATATTTTCCGTTAAACTTTGTATTCGCCAGGTCAACCATTTCCGTCAAGAATTGATTGACGCTTACACCATATGTTTTTTTATCTTCCGCATTGGCGGAACCGCCTGCACGGATGACAACCTCTTTGATGTTCAACAACAGATCGCTGATCTGTCCGAGCGTAGCCGCCGTTGTTTCGGCAATACCCTGGCCTTCCACCGCATTGTTCTTGTATTGTTCGCGAAGGTTCTTTGTCTCCGTCAAACGCAGAATCGTGTCTGCCGCCTGAGGATCTTCGGATGCAGTTTGAATCATTTTCCCTGTGGCAAGCTGATTTTGCAGACTGACGATCCGTTCGCGCGTCCTGTTGATGGTCGTAAGATAACCTGAAGCAAAAGTACCTTGTGTAATTCTCATGGTTATGTCATCCGAAATAGTACATCAAACATTGAATTAATGGTGTTGATCACCCGTGCCGATGCATCAAATCCGTGCTGAAATTTTATCAGATTCGTCATTTCTTCGTCAAGCGAAACGCCGGAGACAGAACTTTGCTGAGCATTTACCTGTTCCAATACCAGCTCTGCCGACTGCGTCTCCGATTCCAAACTTTGTATTTCAGAACCCATTCCGCTGACGATACCATTATAGAATTGGAATACCGTATTGTTGTCCCCGTTCATCGCCTTTGCATTCTGCAGCTGCGACAGCGCTATGGCGTTTTCGTTGTTCCCGGGGGCTCCATCGGCTGATGCGGCAATGTTATTGATATTCTGCTGAACAGCTCCGTTGACGGATATCGTTGCCGCATCGATTCCCGTAAAGAAATCAATTCCCGTCGTTGGCGGATTACCGAGGCCGTATCCCGCCGCATGAACACCATTCACCTTTGCAATCAGTGTTTGCGCCAGATCATCCAAATTTTTCTGATAACCGTTGATCGTGGTATTATACAGTTTCATCAATCCGCCAATTTCTCCGCCGGTGATGTTCACAGCCGTTGCCGAATTCATGGTTGTGATCACCATAGAGCCGGACGCCGTTGTGCTCTTCAACTGCTGGAAATTTCCGTTCGAGATCACCGATGTTCCGCCGATGGCGACCGATAAGGAACCATTCTCTCCTTCTGAGGTCCGGATATTGACCAGCGATGAGAGGTCAGAAAGATACTTGTCGCGTTGATCCTTCAAATCGTTCGGAACCACACCCTGCGAGATCGCCGTCACTATTGCCGCATCAACTCCAGCGGCCGTTTTGAGCAGCGTGTTGATCTTTTCGATCTTTGAATCCACATCGTTGATGATATTTGCTTTTGTTGAAGTCAAGCCTTCCGACAAACGATGGAACGAATCCGTCATCAGCGAAGCACGCTGCAGCACGGCATTACGGCTGGAACTTTCTTCGGGATGAGTTGCGAGATCCTGGAACGAACCGAAGAACTGCGTCATCATTGAATTCAATCCAGAATCGGAAGGTTCCTGCAGCAATGATTCCGTCATGGTCAAGATCTGCTGCCGTTGGGATGCCTGGCCAAGATTAGCATTGATCGTATAACTTTGCTGATCGATATATTTTTCACGCATCCTCTGAACGCTCTTGATGTCAACGCCGCTTCCCAAATATCCAAACTGCATTTTTTCAGCCGGTGACGCCGAGAGTATTACCCGCTGACGTGAATATCCGGCAACACCCGCATTTGCAATGTTATGACTTGTCACGCCGATGCCGTATTGATTGGCATTCAACGATCGTTTTGCCGATTCAAGAATACTGTTAAGACCTGACATAATGGTTGTTATGCTTTCTGATCGATCAATTGACGTTGATAATTATTCGTGAGCAATACCAGGGTGTGCTGCACGAACGACAATGAACTTTGGAGCAACTGCTTGTTCTGATCGTTTTTCTTTATAACACTCTCCGATGCCGCCCGTAAACGTTTCGATTGCGTACGAAGATCCTCGGAGCCGAATTCATCCGCGATTATTGAAAGTTTTTTTTGTTCCCCGTTCTGAGACAAATGTGTGACCAATGAAATGCGTATCTTCTCCAATTCTGCAATCCGGCGGATGAATGATTCTTCCTGTTTGACAACACTGTCCAATTCTTCCGGTTTCCAATAGATGAATGCATTCTGTTTTTCTTTCAGCAATGCTTCCAGTAATTCCGCGATTTCGGCCTCCTGCTGGATGACCGACGTCAGTTCAGTGATGGTTTCCATTGATCAATCCTTTTTTGTTGAGAATACGTCGATATACTTCATTACTCTGCGGACATATTGCTGTGTTTCCGGTATAGCCGGAATCGTTCTCGTTTTCTCGACCCGTGCCGGTCCGGCATTATACGATGCAACAGCCAGTTTCACATCTCCGTCGAATTTGTCCATCATCTGTTTCAAATATTTTGCTCCGCCGTGAATATTCTGCTCAGGATCCCACACATTCTTTACGCCAACCAGCGTCGCTGTTGAATCGATCAGCTGCATCAGTCCTTTTGCGTTTCCGGAAGAATGAGCGCGAGGATTTCCCGCAGACTCGCTGGCCATTACCGCTTTAATCAGCGACGTATCCAGATCATATTTTTTTGCCGCCCGATTGACTATGTCGTCATATTTTTCCACCGCAGTGGTCACCGAGGTCGATTTGCCTTTCTTGGCCAGCATCGGCGGAACATTGGCCACAACGCTATTCTGTTCGGGGGCGATTGCACGGACGATCTCTCGCTTCACTGTTTCTTTCGGCAATGATTCGCCGGTCATTTTTTTATACAGCATTTCTCCGAAACCGAGGCTTGATGTGCGGGAGATGCTTTTCGATAGTTCCTGATCGAACATATCCTGCATCATCTCTCCTCCAAATCCTCCTCCTTCTTCCTCATCCTTCTGAACGGATTTCCTCATTGACTGCAGGAGATAGTTCACAAAGATCGCTTCAAAATCCTTGGCGGCCTTTTGAAGTTTCGCTTTCGCTTTTTCGTCGACCACTCTTGGCTGAGCAGTCTTTTGAACGCCGTTCGGTTCTATGTTGAATGGAATGCCCATATTAGAGTATCACCAATTCTGCTTTTAATGCACCCGCTTCTTTCAATGCCTGAAAGATGGCAATGATATCACGCGGTGAGACGTGCAATGAATTCAACGCTTTTGCTATTTCCTGCACCGTCGCCGCACCATTGATTGCCACAACGGACGAACTGTCAACTCCGGCAGTGATGGTTGACATCTGGGTAGAGACTGTTGTTCCTTTAGAAAATGCCGGCGGCTGTGAAATGACCGGAACTTGCTGGATCTCTATATTAAGTCCTGCATGCGAGATCGCCACCGGCAGAATGGTTACATTACCGCCGATAACAACCGTGCCGGTCTTTTCGTTGATGACGACCTTGGCCGATACATCCGGAACGATCTCGAGCACTTCGATCAGCGCAAGAAATTCGGTCAATTTTCCCGGTGTCTGATATGTTGACGGGACATCGAGCGTAACGGTTGATGCATCAACAGCAATTGCGCCGGAGGGAATCTTGCCGTTCACAGCATTACTGATTCTTGTTGCCGTCGTAAAATCGGGCTGCCATAGTACGATCGAAACTTTCCAATTTGTTGCGATGGAACCGTCAAGCTTCTTTTCAATAATTGCACCGTTGGGTATTCTTCCGGCTGCCGTATGATTCCGGCGTACTTCGCTTCCGTTTGACCGCGCACTCATTCCGCCGACGGAGACCGGACCTTGAGCGCTGGCATAGACTGCTCCGCTCATTGCCGATAACGGTGTAGAAAGCAAAGTCCCGCCCTGCAAACCTGTGGCATCGCCAAGCGAAGAAACGGTAACATCCACAACGCCACCTTCTTTTGAGAATGCCGGTATGGTGGTTGTTACCATGACCGCCGCGACATTTCTCAGTCGCAGGTCGCCCTGAGGCACGGTGATACCAAACCGTTTTAACATGCTGGTAACGGACTGTACCGTGAACGTAGAACGCTGACTGTCTCCGGTTCCGTTCAAACCGACAACAAGACCGTACCCGATCACTTGTTCGCCCCGCATTCCCTGAACATACGCAAGATCTTTGATGCGCGATGCCGAGAACATCATCTGAACAAGTATCATCAAAAGAACTATTGTCTTTTTCATAATTTTAGAATATCCAATGGAATAATTTTGTCAGCCAACCAGGTTCCTGGTTATCGCTCGTCATTCCTTTTCCTTTGAACACGATCACTGCATCGGAAATACTGTACGAGTACACGCTGTTATCCGCCTGGATATCGGAAGGACGGACAACGCCGGAAATATTCACGATCTGATCTTCACCATTAATGCTGATCGTACGGTTGCCGCTGATCCAGAGGTCGCCGTTGGCGAACAACGAATCCACGCGGGCGGAGATCTTTGCACGGACCGATCCATTTGATGCCGTTGAGCCTGCCCCTTTAAACGAATTTCCCGTCCCGATTGAAGCGCCGACATCCAGTAATGTTGTCGATCCGGTCTTGCCCGATGATGCCAGCGATATGTCGCTTCCGCGCGATGTCTCCGTTTTTGAATCATTTGATGCGCTTGATGCTTCGATCACTAAAATCGTTACTGCGTCGCCAATCCTGTTCGCCTTCTGATCCGAGAAGATCGAACGATTGTAATTCTGCCGCATATCCTGAGCAACAAGGAACGTACAGCATGCGGCGGACAGGAATATCAAAATTATTTTTTTCATAGATACCTCACCGAACCACTATTTCAACAGTTTGCTTTCCGATCACTTTCGCCGTTAAAAATTCCCTGCTGCCTTCACGCTGGATCCTCACCTCTTCGCCAATGCGCCCTTCCTGTCTTGCCGTTCCGGCTGCAGCGATGGAAAGGTTCCTTGTTCTGACGATAACAACTACATTATCATTGAAATTGACGGCGGGAATCTCTTCGATCATGGAATTCTTCAGCACCGTGTTCGCCTTTACCATGCGCTTTGCCCTTGTGCTAACGATGGAGACCGGTGAAACTACGACATCGTCTTCCAGGTTCGTTGTTTCCATCCGCTGTACTTTGATGTCCGTCGGCTGCAGGTTATCATTCTTTCCGAGATCACGCGTTGTTACACAAACATCTTCAAACCGGCGGATCATGACCGAGCAGACCACCGTTTTCACCAGTTTGCCATCCACGCGAACTTCAACCGGAAAACCGGCGTACCCTTTTCTCGGGACAGTAACCGTAGAAGGAACACTCAGTGAATATTCTGACTGTTCAATGACAACGGATTCCGGCACCGAACGGAACTCGACAGTAACTTCATTCGCCGCCGAGTCCAATCGTGCACCAACGTATTGCGTGATCACCTGCCGGAACTCGTCGCGCGAGATCGCCGATCGTTCACCGCTCAACAAAAACAGACATCCTATGATCAGCCAGTTGACCATTTTACTATCCTTTAAGATTGTTCGCCATTTGCAGCATTTCTTCAACAGTCTTCACTGTTTTTGAATTGATCTCGTATGCGCGCTGAGCAACGATCATGCTGATCATCTCTTCAACAACGTCAACATTGGATGCTTCAAGCGACCCCTGCATCAATTCGCCAAACCCTTCGCTTCCCGGCGCGCCGGCATTTGGTTTTCCCGAAGCAGATGTTTCCGAGAAGAGATTGTTCCCGATTGCGTGCAGTCCGGCAGGATTGATGAACTTCGCCAGTTCCAACTGACCGACTTTTACGGCCGATGATTGTCCGGCTTCAGTCACTTCAATGCTTCCATCGCGTGAGATGGAAATATCGGATGTTGATGATGAAAATGAGATACCCGGTTCGATGATATATCCCTGGGAATTCACCAATTGACCATCCGGAGAAACTCTGAATGTTCCGTCTCTCGTATAGGCAACGCTACCGTCGGTTCTGCGGACCTGGAAAAATCCTTCTCCCTGCACCGATATGTCCAACGGATTGTTCGTCGGCTGCACATCGCCCTGGCGGAAGTTCTTCAGTGTTGCGACGGGAATGGTTCCGTTGCCGATCTGAATTTCCGCAACATCGGTTGTTTTTCCTTCTTCTGCGATACCGCTTGTTTTGATCGTTTGATACATCAGATCCTGAAATTCCGGTCTGCTCTTTTTGAATCCGGTCGTGTTCACGTTCGCCAGATTGTTGGAGATAAGATCGATGTTCAGTTGCTGTGCAAACATTCCTGTTGCCGCCGTACGTAATGCTCTATTCATAGATCAACCCTTTCTTATAATCGTCCTACTTCCAATGCTTTTTCCAATGTGGAATCCTGATAGCGCATGGTGCGCTGATCGGTCTCAAAATTTCTTGTGAATTCTACCAGTTGCACCATTTCCGTCAACGACTCGACGTTCGATTCTTCAAGATATCCCTGCCGAACTGCCGAACGTTCGTCATTGAATTGAATTTCCTGAGTCTGCTGATCGGTTGTGAAAACAGATCCCGCCTCTTTCTGCAGTTGCTGCAAGTCCGCAAAAGTCACCAGGCGAAGTTTCCCGACCAGATCTTTTCCCATATACATCTCACCCTTCGTTGTGATCACCAGGTCTGTCATTTGGGTCTTTGCTGCGTTCGGAAAATTGATGCGTCCGCTGGTTCCTATCACATGCTGTCCGTTCGAATTCACCAGATCGCCCCCCTCGGAAAGTTTAAAGTTGCCGTTCCGCGTGTAGCGCATCCCCTGAGGCGTATCGAGCACAAAGAATCCCTCACCGTGAACCGCAAGGTCCAGAGGATTGCTTGTTGAGCGGTGTGACCCTTCGGAAAAATCCGTAAACTCTTTCACATCCAATCCCGCCATCTCACCTTTTCCGATCGACTGTGCTACACCGGCGTCTTTTAATATCTGCACAAATACGTCATTCTTTTTAAAACCGGTGGTATCGGCGTTGGCAATATTGTTGGCAATAACATCGAGCCCCATTAAACGGGGACCCATACCGGAACCGGATGAATAAATTCCTTTGATCATGAAACCTCCGCTGAATGTTTTTTATGAAATTCCTGCAGCCGTGTTACCAGTTCCAATTCACCGACACTGAGTCCGAGTTTTTGCGCCAGCGCTGCCGGATCTTTTTTCCGTGATGACGGGGATACATCTTCGACCTTTTTCTGTACTGAACGCGCCGACATTTTCTCCAGCGCTTCCTGAAGTTCCAACTCTCCCTGCGACCGGTAATATTGTTCTGACAAATCCCTGGCATAAGACATATCGGGTGCGTCCTGTTCGATTTCGGATATTACGGGTTTTGATATAGAAGAAACGATTGGACCGGCATCGTGACGGACAATTGTAAAGCCGGGCGACATCGGAGCGCTATCATCGGTTCTGCGGGATGGTAGGGGCAGCCGTGATGCTCTTCGCCGCATGAAAGCATAAATGGTCAATCCGCCTCCGGTCAGCAAAATGGAGATGGAAAATAATATCAACCAGAGAGCTGCCGAAGAGGTGCTTGATGTTTGTTGTTGTTGTACCGGGGCGGAAGGGATCCGTACTTCGACTTCTTTTTTCGGCTGCTGTTCCACTTGATCCAACACGATTTGAGGAATATTCACGACAGTCTGTTTTGGCTGGGGAACCGTCGTTTGTTCCTTCAATATGGGCTTCTTGGCGGCAATGCTTTTTGTTCCGCTCTCTTCAACCCAGCGGCCGGGATAGAATTCGATAAACAACTCTTTCGTAATATCGTTTTGATAGATATTGTAATCGCTCACTCCGGCACGTAGCTCAATTAACATCTTTTTTGTTCCCGGCAGAGTCGTTCTATAATTGAACGATTTGATAATGCCGTGCAAAAACGAACATCTGGTATTTTTCATGACGAAATACGATTCGTCGCCCATCAGCGTGATCTCGTACGTATTATCGGTTTGAGAGACATTCCAACGGATATCGCCGTTCAATAACACTTTTAACCGGTGATAATTCTGCTGCATCTGATATTCGATCGACAGCGGAGCCGAAAACACCATTGATGCAATAACGGACAAGAGGGTAATGGCAATTAAAAATTTTTTCATATTATTTCAGACTCCGTGTGACGGGAAGAATAATGGTGAATGTCGTACCTTTCCCAACTTCGCTGCTCACCTTGATCTCTCCTTTATGATTACCGACGATCTTTTGGCAGATCGCCAATCCGAGTCCGGTGCCCTTCCCCA
>CAJBTU010000180.1 GCA_903958625.1 uncultured Ignavibacteriota bacterium
ATTTCTTTCCAGCTGTTTTGGATCTGTGTATACAGTTTTATTTTGATCGGCTTACCTGATGTAAACCCAGGTAGATTCATTGACGGGTTTCCCTGCCATCCCGTAACAACAACAGAATATGATCCGGTATAGACAGCCGCACCGGCACAAACTGTGTCATCAAAAACTGCGATCTCTGTATTCGCCGCAACCGGATTGCCATTCACCGTGATATTGAGAATAACTATGGTGTACGGCAGCCCTGTTGAAGCAACCGGCCTAAAATGGGTTTGCGCACCGGTACCGGTGGAAACCCAAAATGATAAGAGTAAAAGAAGTAATGTTCTGTTCATCCGTTCGATCTCCTGCAGGCGGAAGAAAAATATTCCGCCTGCAAATGATTCTTTTTACTTCACCAACACTGCTTTTTTAATCGATGTGAATTCATTCGCTTTCATTCTGATGATATAGACTCCGGATGCAACGGCATTGCCTATGGCATTGCGTCCATTCCAGGTAACCGTATATCGTCCGATGGAATGCATTTGATTATTCACCAGTGTGGCTATTTCGGAACCAAGCACGTTATACACTTTGATCGTCACATTAACGTCAAGAGGTACATCGTATGCAATAGTTGTGGAAGGATTGAACGGATTTGGATAATTCTGTGCAAGATTGAACTCTGTCGGCACAACACCATCAGCAGCGTTAAGCGATGCAACGCTGTATGCTGCACCTTCGTATATTTTGTGTGCATTGTCGGTGTAACGCGCAGTCATTTCGCATTCCAGATTGATCCGTTTACTGAATGCACGGTATTCAATCACCGATCCAACACGATATCCGGGTACTTTCAGTTTCTCGTCGCCACGCCATGCTGTAATGACATTTACGTCGCCTGATTTCCAAACACCGGCACCGACACAAATTCCGTTGTCAAACAACGCAACTTCGTCACCATCAACAAGTTTTTTGCCCCCTATCAACGCATTGCTGATCACGATCGCGTATGGAATTCCCGATTCGCTAAACCGGAAGTGCTGTACCGTATCTTTTATTGCCAATATCTGATCCTTTGCTAACGGTGCCACCCAATCCGGATAAACGAACTTAACAAGTGTATCAACTTTTGTATATACCTGATAACCGATTCCGGGTTTTAGCGTACCGATCGTATTCACACTTAGTGACGGTATGTACGTTTCTCCTAAATCGTTCTGGACAATTTCGATGACGGATGAGATCTTTGCAAATGCTGTTGCAATGCTAATCGGTTTATCATAAAGGTACGAGATGGAATTGAAGCGTTTCTTTTCAATGCTCAGTGTAAAATCTTTCGCATTGATCTCAACTCCCTGAAATGTTATCAGCTGATTTGGTGTCGTTAAGAAGAGATGCAGTCCTTCGGTCATATCGATATCACCAATGGTATTAATATTGTATTGGGGAATATACGTTGAGCCGTTATCTTCATACACGATCTTTAAGCCCAGAACCTGAGCAAAGACAGTTGATGCACTCATATATTGCGGCTGAAGGAAATTAGAAATAAGATTGAATTTATTTGCGGTCAGCGGCACCTGGTATTGACGGTAAATTGTTCCGGTAAGGTTGACATATGCAAACGATGATGATTTTAATATTTGTGTTCCGGCTATATACTGAGCAGCTATTGTTGCATACCGGCCGGTACCAAAATCAAAAGCTTTCAGAGTCAACGTATCGCCATCAGTGAATCCCGAAAATGCATTTTCCTTACCGTATGTTTTTATGACAAAAGGAGCAACACCGTTGTAACCTGCGGCACCGATGCATAACGAACCGCTAAAGAGTGCAACTTCATCACCAGTTTGCAGCGCCAATCCGTCGATAAGACCGGAATTGACAACGAACGTAAATATTTTTGATGTTGCAGCTACCGGTGTGAATTTTGCTGAGGCCAATGGTGACGTCGACCCGGTAACAATCAGCAGTTTCACGCTGTCCGATGGAACTCCCGGATCGCTTGACTGCAAGACAATAGCTGATGCTTTCACGCCGTTTGTTTTCACTTTTATCGTATCGGTCACGGTAATTGATGCGCCGATTCCGAGCGAAACAATTTTTTGCG
>CAJBTU010000181.1 GCA_903958625.1 uncultured Ignavibacteriota bacterium
CCTGCCGTGTTTGATCTCATTCTGAAATTGTTCAGAAAGACTTTGCACGCTGCTATTCCGAATATCAGATAAGTGGTGGAATGAAGGGCGCTGCGCCGATTTTTCCATCGTATCCAGGACGATTCCTTCCCGAAGCGCATATTCGGAGACCGTCATTTCCTTGATCCCGAATTCTTTGAAAGTCTGCTCCAGAATGATCGCACCGGCAGGGATAATATCAGCACGTGATGGATCCAATCCTACAATTACCAGACGGTCATTTGATTTTTCAACCGAAAGAATTTGATCAACCGCCGAGAATAACTCTTTATTTGTGAATCGCACGTTATTCAAGGAAATCTCGTTTCGTTCCTCACGCACCGAGAGTATGATCTTCGCCAGGTTAAGAATCGTTCCGGAACTTCCTATCACCTGCTGGTAATCGTATTTCCCCACCTCCCGCACAATAGGCGTCAGCATTCCGCGAACATATTTCCGGCACTCTTTAATGCTCTTATCAGTTACTCGTCCGGAAGGAAAAAACCGGTCCGTCAAACGAACCGCTCCGAGTTTGATGCTGTTGCTGGTCAATATTTCCTTTTTCTTTCCAACAACGTATTCTGTGCTTCCCCCGCCGATATCCATGCACAATATTTTTTTATTAAATACCGGCAGCGCCTGAACAACGCCAAGATAGATCATCCGCGCCTCTTCAACACCGGAAGCAACTTCGATCTTTATTCCTGCTTCGATCTTTACGCGCCGGATGAATTCCTCTTGGTTCAACGCTTCGCGAACAGCGCTCGTAGCTATGGCGCGGATCGGAGCGTTGAATGCTTCAGCGATCTTTTTGAATAACCGCAAAGCCTGTATTCCGCGTGTCATAGCACTTTCCGAGAGATACTTCATATCCGTGGAACCGGAACCGAGCCGTACCAATTGCTTCTCACGAGCCAATGTCCGGAATTGACCGGTCGCAGCAGAATATTCAACAACGATCAAATGGAACGAATTTGTTCCGACATCGATCGCAGCAATATTTTTTTTACGTGGTGATGTTATTTTCATAGTGAAGATAATATGCAGAAGAACTTAGCAGTAAGAAACACATTATTGAATTCGCATTTCAATAGAACCATCAACTTTTTGGCGGAAATTCCCTCGGAGCGTGTTTCAGCTGCTGCGTGTTCCGAAGACGCGATTGAGCAATGATCTTCTGACTTTCAACGGCCGGTTCATTATTGACCGGCACACACCGTATATAACTCCCGTCGGCACGAAGGATACGCGCCCCGACATTGTCCTTTAATGCCCCTTCCAGTGTCTCTTGAAATACCTGTTTGGCAAGAACTACGTCATCTATTGGGAACATTAATTCAACTCTCCGGTCCAAATTTCTTCCCATCAGATCAGCACTGCTCAAATAGAGTTCGGATGATCCGCCGTTATTGAACCAGAATATCCTGCTGTGTTCCAAATATCTTCCGACAATACTGACCACTCTGATATTTTCGCTGACACCGGGAATGCCGGGACGCAGGCAACAGATGCCGCGAATGATGAGGTCGATCTTCACACCGGCTTTTGATGCGTCATATAATTGTTCGATGATCTTCTGATCGGTCAGAGAATTCATTTTCAAGATCATGCGCGAATCTTTACCTTCACGGGCAAAACGGGTTTCGCGATCGATGAGCGCGGAAATATTTTTACGAAGCGTGATCGGCGCAACGGCTAATTTCGAGAACTCATCCTTCTTTGAATACCCGGTCAGGAAATTGAATACCTCCGTAGCATCATTCGTGATCTCTTCACTGCAGGTAAAGAAACTATAATCAGTATAGATCTTCGCATTAACAGGGTTATAATTGCCGGTTCCAAGATGCACGTAGCGTTTTAGGCCGTCATTCTCTTTCCGCACGACAAGCGCCATTTTCCCATGGGTCTTTAAGCCGACAAGACCATATACCACGTGAATGCCGGCCCCTTCAAGCTGCTTCGCCCATCCGATATTATTCTCCTCGTCGAACCGTGCTTTCAGTTCGACGAGCACTGCGACCTGTTTTCCATTTTCAGCCGCTTCAATAAGCAGTGGAATCAGCGGCGATTCTTTCCCGATGCGATATAGCGTTTGTTTTATCGCCAGCACCTCCGGATCGCGCGCCGCATTCTTGATGAACTGCACAACGGGAGTGAACGAATCATACGGATGATGCAACAGAAGGTCGCCGCGCTGAATGATACTGAACATATCTTCCGACCCTTCGTCCGATATCTGATGTGCCGGAGAATATGGAGGATCTTTCAGTTCGGGCCGGGGCACTTTCAATAGACTCATCAAGTGATTCAAACCGAGTGGCTGTTTGATGGGATAGACATCTTCTTTTGTCACTTCAAGATTTTCGATCAGGATATTCTTGATCCGGGCA
>CAJBTU010000182.1 GCA_903958625.1 uncultured Ignavibacteriota bacterium
AGATTGCGAACCTCTCCCCGTACCGTGATTGCCGCGTCGCCGATCATCGGCAGAGTATAGAGCAGTTCAATATTCAACACGGAATATGCGTCATTCATATTCACGGAATTATTGAAATTATCCGTGTAGAACGGGCCGACATATTTTGCAATAACCGCGGCTGATAATCCTTCCTGCTGGTATGCCAGACGGAGATTTGCCGTTACATCCGGAAATCCGGCAATCGAATTATGATCAAGTATTGTTTTGTAGATTACATTCCCCGATACGCTGTCGATCGTTGAAAACGTAACGATATAATTCGTGGAAAGCGAGGCATTTCCGTTGATGATAACATGTTGAAACGGTTGGATCGTCCCGTCAAGTTCTATTCCCGCATGCCGTGTCCGCGGAGCATTTCCATAAACAGGATTGCCGAAAATATCCACTTGTCCTGACTTGATCAATTCATCGGTGAATTCCATCCAATAAACATTCCCATTCAACTGTATCGCTTTCGTCTTGTAACCGGCTCCCAGTTCAAGATTCAGCAATTGTTCCGGTTTGGCGATCGGTGCGTCAAAATTATATCTGGTTATTCCGCCGGTTGTGTCCGCTTTGAATGCGGGCAGTGCGCCGAAGTAAGAATCTTCCGCCGCATAAAGATTTCTCAACCGCGGTTCCCGCGAGGTGTATCCGAATGAAACATACGTGTTCCACTCGTCCGTCATATTATAATTCAATCCCAGCCGGGGATTCACAAAATAGTACGGAGCGCTGAATGAGTTGTTCAGGAATTTTTCGTTCCGGATCTGATATTCATTGTACGCAAACTGCACGTTCGCCATCAGCGTCATTTCTTCCTGCACTTTATAATTTTCAGTTATGTACAGCGAGGCCATCTTTTTTATACCGTCATATTGATAGAACCGGTAATCAGAATTATAGTTGACTGGTAAACCTTCCGCGTATTGAAGTTTACCCCAGTGCGATCCATGGTGGCTGCGGTATTCTCCGCCAATGGTCAGTTCGCCGCGATCGTGAAGCCATTCGTAACGAGGCAGCCAACCCCACTGCTCAAGATCGACACCTCCGCGGATGATCGCGTTTTGAATATTCGGCGTTGGTACAAATCCATGCGCACTATCCACGCGCAGTGTTGCAGCGTCCGCCCACGATCCGTCATAATCAAAATACCCGTGACTGTCATAATAAAATATGGTGTTGTGCAATTTTTGTGTTTCGGAAATTTTCCATTCGTTCAGTATCTCATAATGCGGCTGGGTGAATCCTTCGTTTTCCTGCGGACGGCGCATCACCGTGTAACCGTAGTTCTTTCCCGTGGAATCATTTTCCCAGTATGACAGATTCATTCTTCGCAATTTTTTGTTCTCATTCGTCCATTTGGGCAAACCCGTATACACAAGCTGGTCGGTGAGCGGCCCGCCGAAGAGATGAACGCGCGTGGTCACGTTCTCATCAAAACGGAGCATGCCTAAAAAATATGAGCCGGATTCGATCGCGGAATGGATGCGGTATCCGTTCGACTGGATTTTCCCAAGCCGGCCGTACAACATGAACTTATTGTCGAGCAGTCCCGAGTTGAATGATGCGGAGAATCTTTTCATCGTCATCGGCAGAAACCGAGAACTGTCTCTGTACTCCTGGAAACCGAACATCGCCTCGAATTTCGCATACGCTTGGACAGTAAACGGATTCGTCGTAATGTTCACCGAGCCGCCGATGGCCGGCGGACCGTAGAATGCGCTTCCGGCGCCGCGCTGCACCTGCACTTCGGACGAACTGGCAAGCAGATCGGGAAAATCGATCCAATAGACATTATGATCTTCAGGATCGTTCTGCGGAACGCCGTTCACCATAATCGAGAGGCGGCGCTGATCGAATCCGCGCAGGAAAACATAGTTATATCCAACTCCGTTGCCGCCATCGGAATACGAGATCATCGACGGAAGTTCGGACAGCAACACGGGAACATCCTGCATGGAATACCGCTGCTCGATCAATCCTTTGTTCAGATTGGTGAAAGTTACCGGTGTTTCCCGCTCCTTCGCCGTTGTTCCCGTTACCAGCACGGGATCGAATGTATATTTTACCGTATCGGATTCCTGTTGTGAAAAAAGAGGAGAGTACATCATCGCCGCCGTAAGAATCAATAGTTTTGTGAATTTCTGTTTCTGATCGGTCATCGTCTTCCTCTGTAATTCGTTGTAACAGTATTTAAAAACAAAATCGCCGTCCTGAATAATAGAGCATCAGAAACGGCGAATAAAATAGAGTTGCAATAATTTTATTGTCGTTTCCCTACGCTGGTATTATCCAGATCAGGTGGTTCCGGCGCTGAAAGCGCCATCAAGGGTATGTTCTCAGTTTTCCATCTTTCCGCTGCTGTCCGGACTTTTAAAATCCTGACCGCGGCGGGTAAGAGGAATAACACCCCTAACGATTTCGTTGACTTCTTAAAGAACAAATTTCTGCATCAATATACGGATGAAATCCGAATGATAAAAGGATATTTCTTCGAATCTTCCGTAAACACAGCCTTAATCGTTATGGCTTGACGGCTTCATCCCTTCTGCACCCGGCAGTTTCCCGGCCAGCATTTGCGGTTTGTGAATCAGCACCGGAAGATGCTGCGGGCAGATCCACAGATCGTGTTCCTGATACTTCAGATTGATGAGCGGAATAGTTTGATACGATTGTTCGCACACCAGACATTGCGGAGTAGTTTTATCCATTCTTTTCCTTTTCGGTTCCTCTTCATTTTAAAAATCCAATAACACGCCGTTCTTCACCACTTTCCATGCGTGATTGGTGCCATAGTGATACGGGATGAAACGGTAATCAAAAACATTGTAGACGACAACATCCGCCTGTTTGCCGATCTCGATGCTGCCGATCTCGCTTGATAAACCAAGCGCGGCCGCACCGTTAAGCGTTGTTGCGGTGATCGATTCCTCCGGAGTCATCTGCATTTGCGTGCAGGCAAGCGTCATCATCATCTGCATGGAAGAACACATCTGCGAACCGGGATTGAAGTCGGTTGCAATTGCCAGCGGAATTCCTTCGTCGATCATCTTCCGCGCCGGAGCGTACGGATGATTCAGGAAGAGCGAACACCCCGGAAGGACCGTGGCAATGGTTTGAGAATTTTTCAACGCGGCAATTCCCTGTTCGTTTGTCTTTTCCAGATGATCAACGGAGACCGCATTGTGTTTGGCGCCGAGTTCCACTGCGCCGATTGCATTCAATTGATCGGCATGGATTTTCGGGATCAATCCCCGGCGTTTTGCCTCAAGTATGATCTGCTCCGTCATCCTCAGGTCGAAATATCCTGTTTCACAAAAAATATCGATATAGGTCGCCAGTTTTTTTTCGGCAACATAGGGAAGCATATAATCGCAAATGCGGTCAACGTATCCTTGTTTGTTATCCTTATATTCCGGAGGAAATGCGTGAGCGCCAAGAAATGTTGCAACGATCGTCACATAATGATCGCGTTTCAGTTCGGCAATGACCTCAAGCATTTTCATTTCCGCTTCCGGAGAAAGTCCATATCCGCTTTTAATCTCGACGGTCGTTGTTCCGTTCCGCAGCATGTCGTTCAATCGGCGTTCCGCAAACCGGTACAGATCGCGTTTACTGGCTTCACGTGTTGCGCGCATCGTGGAAAGGATCCCGCCTCCGGATTCCGCAATTTCCTGATAGGTTTTCCCTTCCGCGCGCAGGGCAAACTCATTCTCCCTGCTGCCGGCAAAAACAGTGTGTGTATGTGAATCGACGAAACCGGGAAGAACGACTTTTCCTTCGGCGTCGATCACATCAATATCATCCGGCGGATGAAGTTCCGGTCCGCCGATGGCGGTGATGATGCCGTTCTCTATCAACAGTGAAGCATTCGTGTGAATGTGCAGTTCCCTCATGCCGGGACCGGTTTTCACTCTTTTCCCGTGGGATGCAACGGTGACGAGTTGACCGATATTTTTTATATACAGATTCATACTTGTCCAAAATAAATCTAAAAAACTTTTTTCTCTTCTTTTCTTGAAGGGGCAAGAAAAGAAGCAAAAGAACCCCTTGCGAAATTTAACGCGCGCGATGAATCCCGTTCGCTCATGCCCGTTGATGGCAAAAAGCGCCATCAAAAGTCCCGTCATTCATCGCTTTCCCATTCGCTCTATCCTCCTAAATTTCGCTCCCGCCCACTTTCCAAAAAACTCTGATATGGTAAAGAAGAGCCTACTTTATGTTTCACTTAAATATTTTTCCGGTTTGGTGAACATAAACTACTTTTGATCTTTCACTCGCGGCATTTTGGACAGCAGTGATATAAATTCATTTTTTCACTATCCGCGTTTTTTTTTCAGTAGTATTGAAATGCTGCCACAAAAATTACAATTTAGTTTTTCATGCTGTCCGAAGAAACCGTTGCCTGATTAATAAATAAAAATAAAGAACCGATTCTTACGGAATTGCGCCGAGAAGTTACCTCTCCGCAAAGAAAGGGAATAATCCTTGGTTGTATTTTGATTGTATAATAATTTTCAGCTGTTGCATTTTCCTTTGATACTAAAACAATCCGGTTCCGAGTCACGCAATTCCTAATTTTGAAATGGTCGACGAAAGAATAGCGTACGAACGCGTCAACGCCTGTGCAATATCATCGATCGACCGTTCGGTGATGGCTGCAGTATCTTTCTCGCCGTTGAACTCAACGAATTTACAGTATTCAGCAAGAGTGTCGGCTCCAAAACTCATTGCGAGACCGCGGAGTTTATGTGCTGCAAAGGTCAGTTCCTTAAAATCTTTCTTTTTCCACGATGTTTGTAAAAGCTGAAGCGTTTCATCGGATTGCATCGGGTAGGTTTGAACAAACTCAACCATAAATTCCATATCGGTCTGCTCCAACAGTTCCTTAAGGCGCAGATACATGATCGTATTGGCGATGGAATGGTGATTGATCTTTTTTTGTTCGATGATCATTTCACCGTAGTGCATAAGAATATCGCGCAGACCATCCAGCCGAACCGGTTTACTGATGTAATCATCCATTCCGGCGTCGATGCATTTTTCCCTGTCGCCGCTCATGGCATCGGCGGTCATGGCGATAATCTTTGGACGCAGAGAGACATCCATGGAATTCACGATAGTTCTCGTCGCTTCCAATCCGTCCATCTCCGGCATGTGAAGATCCATGAAAACCATTTCGTATCTGTTCTGCATGATCAAATTTACCGCCTCTTTTCCGTTGGCGGCGATGTCGGCGGTATAGCCGAGCTGCTGCAATAACCGTATAGCAAGTTTTTGATTGATAAGATTATCCTCTGCAACAAGGATCTTCAGCGGAATATTGTTCGACAGCAGTTCGATCTTTTTGGAAGAATGTTCTTTCCGTGATGCCGTTTCGACGCCGCTCTTCGACACGACATCGATCATTGTTGAATACAGATGCGCTTGTTTCATCGGTTTCAGTATCACCGCCGCAAAGAGCGCGTTTTCCGTTTCCGAGAATTCGCTTCTTCCCGATGAAGAAAATAAGACAATCGGCAGGGACCGGTCACTGCGAATTGCCCTGATCGCCCGGGCCAAATCCACTCCGTCCATCTCCGGCATGTGAAAATCGATGATCGCCACATCGAACGGATCGTTCTCCTTCAGCCACTGCAGTGCTTCCTTCTGCGATGTCGTTGCCCGCGGATGCATTCCCCAATTGTTGCATTGAATGCTGAGAATGTTCAGGTTTGTTTTGTTGTCGTCAACAAGAAGCACTCTCTTCCCCTGCAGTTCCGGAATGTTGCCGCGTACATATTTTTTTGCCGGCATCTCTGCCATGGTCGTCGTCGGCACTTTTATGGTGAAATGAAATGTGGAACCTTTGTTCACTTCACTTTCGGCCCACACTTCGCCATCCATCAATTCAACAAGCCGTTTTGTGATCGCCAGGCCGAGACCCGTTCCGCCGTACTTTCGCGTAGTGGAAGCGTCGACCTGAGAGAATGCCTGAAACAGTTTGCCTGCCATGTCTTTTGGAATTCCAATACCGGTATCCTTTACGGAGAATTGTAACGTTGTTGCGACGTCATCCTGTTCCACCTGTTTCACGACAACGAACACTTCTCCCTTTTCCGTAAACTTGATCGCATTGTTCGTTAGATTCAGCAGGATCTGCCGCAGGCGGATGGGATCGCCGATGATATACGGCGGAGTGGCGGGATCGACGAGATAGACAAGATCGAGACCTTTGTCAACGGCACGCCTCGCAACAAGGTCGAATGTTTCTTCAATAAGACTCTGCAATTCGATCGGCCGTTGTTCCATATCAAGTTTGCCGGATTCGATCTTTGAAAAATCAAGGATATCGTTGATCAGAGTCAATAATGTTTCGCCGCTGGTCCGGATGATATCGGTATATTCGCGCTGTTCGTCTGTCAACTCCGTCTGCATCAGAAGATCGGTCATCCCGATAACTCCGTTCATCGGCGTACGGATCTCGTGGCTCATGGTGGCAAGGAAGAGCGATTTTGCAACCGTTGCCGACTCGGCCGAATCCTTTGCTTTCTTCAGCTCTTCCTCAAACCTTTTTCGCGAAGTGATGTCGCGGTAAGCACTCAGGAACATGACCTTCTCTTTCACGTGCACGATACGCGTCGATATCAACAAGGTCTTTTCTTCGCCGGATTTTGTTTTGATCGTCGATTCAATATCCTGAACATATCCTTTTTCGACCACCTCGCCGAGCCGCTCCAATCCTTTCTTTTGATCCAACGGATCGGGATAAAGCAATTTCGTGAATTCTCCGGTATTGGCTTCCTCTTTTGAGAATCCGGTGAGTTCCTCCATTTTGGCATTGAATATCTCAAATCGGCCGGCTTCATCGCTTAATGTTATACCTTCATCAACCGTCGTCACCACGGTGTCTAATTGCTGCTGGCGTCGAAAGATTTCTTCTTCGACAATCTTTTGTGCGGTAATATTGCGGGCAATGGAGAGGAATCCGACGAACTTATTTTTTTCAAACAATAACTCTACGCTTTGTCCAAGAATTACTTCTTCGCCATTCTTTTTTACGACGGTGAATTCATAATAGCTTGAAATCGTTTTGCTGAGCATTTGCCGAAAATATTTTCGTGCTATTGCCGGTCGTTCCTTTTGCTTTATGAATATCGTAAAATGCATTCCCAGCACTTCGGAAATTTCGTAACCAAGCATCTTCAATCCGGTGGGATTGACATAAGAGAAATTCCCCTCCTGATCGGTCCGATAGATGATATCGCTTGCATTTTCAATGATCTGGCGGAACCGTTTTTCACTTTCCGCCAGCTGCTGCTGCGCTTGTTTTTGTTCTGAGATATCGGCAAACGCAGACATTGCATACCGAAGCGTACCATCACTGTCATAAATCGGGGCGCCGGTAACGATAAGAGGAACGATGGAATCGGGTTTCCATATTTCAATATCGGAAATTGTCGTGCGTTCCCCTTTAAGAGCGCGAACAATCGGTACCAGTTCGGACGGATACAGCATATCCGTCCCCTGAATATACGCCTGATATGTTTCGGCTTGATCTTCCGGGTTGGCGTTCGGAACGATACCTGCGCCTAAGATCTTTTTTGCTTCATCGTTCGCATAGAATGGTTTTCCGTCGGCGGTGAGTATGTAAATACCGGCGGGAACGGCCTCAAGAAAACCGATAAACCTTTTTTCGCTGTTCCGGATCTCCTTCTCCGCCTTGGTTCTTTGCAGAATTTCTCCGTTGAGATAAAGAAAGACAACCAGCAATAACAGCACGCTCACAAATCCGCCGATCGCGATCACTACCAGCGCCCGGTTTGTTTGATTCGTTGTATGCAGTTTTCTTTCCGCCAGCAGTTGTTTTTCAATGGCCTCCATTGAAAGCACCAGGCTCTCGATCCTGCGGACCATATTTTGACTTCGTTTGATTGTGTACTCTTGCTCTGCAATTTCCAGACCCCTGAGAAGGAAGAGGCTGATCTTTTCGTCGTTAAATTTTATCTGCCGCGCAATCAAACTATCCAGTAAAGCGATCCGGCGCAATTGATCGGTATCGTTATTTGAAATATTGCGAACAAGGGACAGATTACGGTACAAAATATCGATCTTCGTCCGGTATGTTTCCAGATAAAGAGAATCCGATGTCAGATAAAATGCCCGGAGTTCGGTTTGACCAAGCGAGACATTCGTAATAATCTGATCGAACTCTTTAATCATTTCGTACGTATGTGAAACGGTATTGTAATCGTCGGTAAGCTGCAACACTGTCCGGAACGCAAACAGTCCGACGATGGCAAGCGTTATCAACGCAACAGAAAATGCGATCACTAACCGGTAGTTACCGATCGCTTTCACCGCCGAAAAGGGCAATATTTTTGACAGAATGTTTTCCATGTTTCGAGCACGCATCGATACTATTCCATCATTGGAATTTTAACATTGAATTGTTTTGCATTCTTCCGGGCACGAGGATATCCCGCATCGGCATGGCGGATGATTCCCATTCCGGGATCGTATGTCAGCACGCGCTCCAGCCGTGCATCGGCTTCTTCTGTACCATCGCAGACAATCACCATGCCATTATGAATTGAATTCCCGATCCCTACTCCGCCTCCGTGATGAACGCTCACCCAGCTTGCGCCTCCAAGGGAATTCAGCATTGCGCCAAGAATCGGCCAATCGGCGATCGCATCGCTTCCATCTTTCATTTTTTCCGTTTCGCGGTTCGGCGACGCAACGCTTCCGCAATCGAGATGATCGCGGCCGATAACGATCGGCGCTTTTACTTCTCCGCGTCGCACAAGATCATTGAAGATTTTTCCCATCTTTGCTCGTTCACCGTATCCCAGCCAGCAGATACGCGCCGGAAGACCTTGAAATGCCACCTGCCTCTGCGCTTTTTCGATCCAGTTTTTTAATTGCATGTTTTCCGGAAAAGTTTCGAGCACGGCACGATCGGTTCGATAAATATCTTCCGGGTCACCGGAGAGCGCTACCCACCGGAACGGACCTTTGCCGTCGCAGAATAATGGACGGATATATTCCGGCACAAATCCGGGAATATCAAAAGCATTCTTCACGCCGCCGGTCTGTGCCTCGCCGCGGATGTTATTTCCGTAATCGAACACGATCTTCCCTTTTTTCTTAAGGGCAAGCAGCCCTTTCACGTGTGCAACAATTGATAAACGGGAAAGTTCGATATATTTTTTCGGATTTTTCTTCCGGAGGTCGAGCGCTTTATCGTACGTCATTCCGGCCGGAACGTATCCGTTCAATGGATCATGTGCGGACGTTTGATCGGTAACAATATCCGGAAGGAATTTACCGCGGGCAATTTTCGGAACGATCTCCGCCGCATTGCCGAGCAAGCCCACAGAGAGAGGAATCTTTTTTTCCTTTGCATCACGGATCATCGAAATCGCTTCGTCAAAATCATCAGTCATTCTGTCCAGATATTTTGTTGCGAGGCGTTTTTCAATCCGCGATCGGTCAACTTCAACGGCAAGACATGCTGCGCCGTTCATTGTAGCCGCAAGCGTTTGTGCTCCGCCCATTCCGCCGAGACCGGCCGTCAATAAAAATTTTCCGGCCAGTGTTCCTCCGAAATGCTGCCGCGCTGCTTCGGCAAATGTCTCATACGTTCCCTGCAAAATTCCCTGTGAGCCGATGTAGATCCAGCTCCCCGCCGTCATTTGTCCGTACATTGTCAATCCGAGCGCTTCCAAACGCCGGAACTCATCCCACGTTGCCCACTTAGGAACAAGCATCGAATTGGAAATCAATACGCGGGGAGCGTTGCTGTGTGTGCGGAAGATCCCGACCGGTTTTCCCGACTGTACTAAAAGTGTTTCATCGTTTTCCAAATTTTTCAATGCATGAATAATGGAATCGAAACATTTCCAGTTGCGCGCTGCCTTTCCGGTTCCTCCGTAGACAATTAGTTCCTGCGGCCGTTCGGCAACATCGGGATCGAGATTGTTCATCAGCATGCGGAGTGCGGCCTCCTGAACCCAACCTTTGGCCGAGATGTTTGTTCCGCGCGGTGCTCGAATAATGCGGGATTGCGACATGAAAAGCTCCAAGATTTTATGAACAAATATAAACAAAAAAGGGGAAACAGAAATACATTCATTCTGATCCCTTCCCGGCAGATATTGCCCCGTTCTTCTAAAAAGATTACCTTTAGTTCAGCATAAAACCGTAAAACAGATAAAACACCGGTATACCGGTCGATGTTTGCCGGAACATGCAGCGGAATCATTGATTTCCAACTGTTATTGACGATAAATCTTTATTAAAAGGATACAAAACAAAATTACTTATGTGCGGCCGCTACGTTCTTATTGATGGAAAAATCATCTTCGCCGTCTCAGCGCAGCTGCAGACGTGGCGAAACGAAGGGAAAGAATTCGATATCCTTCCCCGATATGATGCGCGTCCGACCAATCTGATGCCGGTAGTTGCACAGCGTGACAACAGAATTCAAGTGCAGATGATGCGCTGGGGATTGGTGCCGCACTGGAGCAAAGACGGCACATCGGAATTTTCCACATTTAATGCAAAATCCGAAACGCTGCATTCCAGCAAATTGTTTGCACCGTATTTTAAGAGCGCTCGCTGCCTTATCCCTGCCGATGGTTTTTTTGAATGGATGAAATATTCTGTTGCAGCAGAGGTGCGGGGAACAACAGCGGCCGTGGAAAAGAAACAGAAGATGTTCATCACCATGAAAGACCGTTCGCCGTTCATGATGGCGGGATTATTTTCTGTTTGGAAGGACAGGGATGGCCGGGAGCTACCAACATACACCATCATCACCACTTCATCCAATCAATTGCTTTCCGCAATTCACGACCGCATGCCGGTTATTCTCGACAAAGAACATTATGAAGTGTGGCTGGACAGAGAGATGAAGGATGTCGATTTGCTAAAAACGCTTCTTCTTCCCTATGATGCTCAAAAGATGACGGCCTTTCCTGTCACGAACAAAAGCGAAGAGTCGCCGGCAATGATCGAGAGAATAGAATTTGAAGTTCCTGCCGCACACGATCTGATGAAGGTGACAAAACCGGCTATATCAAAGTCGAAGAAGAGAAACGAATGAATAAGTGGTCTTGGGAACCGTTTCCCGCCTCCGCATGCAGAAATAAAAAAAGGAAGCAATAATGCTTCCTTTTTTTATTGATCGAATCCAGACGAAATTCTAACGTGCAAGATATTTTTTAATCGTCGCGATCAAATGGTCCTCATCGACCGGCTTGGTAAGATAATCGGTGATGCCGATCCTCTTCGCCTGCTCTTTGAATTCCCTTTGAAAGAATGCCGAAACAAGAATAAACGGTATGGGAATATTCTTTGTCCGGAGATTGGTGTATACGTCCATGCCGGTCGGTTTCCCGATACCGAAGTTGACGTCACAGAAAATGATCGCCGGTTTTTTCTCCGACACGATACGCACCGCCGCTTCGGGAGAATCGGTGGTGATACAGGTATAACCATTTGTCTCGATGATCTTTTTCATTATGAACAGCTGTGCATCATTATCGTCGGCAACGAGAATGACCGGCGAATTTGCCGCCGGCGGCGATGGTTCCCGGGGAACGGATGGAGTTGGTTTCTTGAGCGGTTCGGTTTTTTTCGCACTTGCAGGTTCCGGCATCTGTGCATGCTGCTTCAACAGTTCCGATCGTTTCATAACGTCGGAATCGAT
>CAJBTU010000183.1 GCA_903958625.1 uncultured Ignavibacteriota bacterium
AGTGAATAATTAATTTGACGATCCTGTGAAATCACATTAACTCAATGCGGAATTCTAAACAAGTTTACGTACCGGCATTCAAATATATGTCCGCCGCCGAAATATTAAATTGATCTGTCTCAGCAGACGCGAACAACAGTAAGAATATTTCTATAACCTGTCACCTTGAATTGGAATAAAGAAAAAAAATTCGTTAATCGGACCATAAGATCGCTTTTTGAAATTCGCTAATTTGAGCACTTTTGTTTTTAAAAACCACGTATTCACGTGATTGCGTCATCGGGATTAAAGTATTTACTTATATGAAATGGCGTAAAGGTCAATAACTCATACCATCGTTCAGCGTTTATTTGGTTTGTCCACTTGTGATGGTTCTCTTCCTTTATAAATTTATTCAAAAAGGATCCGAACCCGGAGACAGAAGAATGCAGAATGGAATAAACACAGTCTCATTGAATATTATCACAAATGGTGAATCAAAAATAGCATTGACAGCACAACGATAAAATTACCAACGGAGTTAAAAATATTTCAGTGCACAGCTGCAATGTCCGACCTCTGGATCACCAAAGAGTGAAAAAGAGGTCTTTCTTTGTACAGGCAAAAAAGTAGTGCGGCAGATGTATTGTAAAAAATAAAATTGATTATAGAGATATGATTACAATATGAGAATTTACGATTACGGTAAGAATGTTTTTGTTTCTCCCCCTTTTCCGGATGACGAGAAGAACCGCATAGCCGGCATTGTGAAAACGTGTGCCACGGCAATCATCACCGCCTTGTGTGCCATTCTTTTTTATCGATTAATGTTTGGTCAGTACAACAAAATGCCGGCATTGTTGATTGCTTTCGGCATTTCTTTGATCTCGCTTCTCCTTAATCGTCGGGGAAAGGTCGCTTGGTCCGCTAGTGTGCTCTCGTGGGGAATGCTCGGTTTTTTACTCACCCATATCGTTTTCAGTGAAGGTGTACATGACACAGCGTTATTTGTTCTGCCGGGGCTTTTTGTTCTTGCCGGCATGGTATTGAAAAGAAAACATTCCATTTATTTCACTATTGCCAGTGTACTTTCTCTTGTTGTTATTGGATTTCTCGATATCAACGGTATCCTCCAAAAGAATTACAGCGGGACAACAATTGCAGATATCCTTGATATCGTTATTATCATCAGTATTACTGCCGTAACCATCAGGCTTCTGGCCGATCATCTTGTTGAAAGTCTCGTCAAGGCGAGAGAGAATGAAAGAAAATATCGCACTCTTTTCGAATCAAACAAGGATGGAATATCGATCTTTTATATTTTTGAAGACGGTACTGTCTCTCCCATTATTATTGCAAACAATGCTGCTGCTGAAATGGTAGGTCACGATCTTCACGACTTCATCGGCAGGGATACTGCGGAGTTTGAGATACATATTGATGAAGAAAATCTACGATTGAGGAGGGAAGCGGTAAAATCAGCAGGATCGTTTAAATTTGAGACCATACTTCAGCACAAGAACGGAAAGAAAATCAATGTTGAGATCGATATCCTCAGCATCGAATATAATAACCGTCCGGCAGTGATGAATATTGTCCGCGACATCACCGAACATAAACGAATTAAGGAAGAGATTGAAGCAAACGAAAGAAAATATCGCTTCATGTTCTATGATCATCCGCAGCCGATGTGGATATTCGATCTTGAAACCCTTGAGTTTCTTGAAGTGAACAGGGCGGCCATGGTCCATTACGGGTATTCAAAAGAAGAATTCCTGTTGATGACGATAAAGGATATCCGGCCAAGTGCAGACATTCCCGCACTGCTGATAGATATTGACCGGGATGATAAACGTCCGGTTACAACGGATATATGGAAACATATCAAGAAGAACGGCGAAGAGATTATTGTAGAAATTACGGCGCATTCAATGATCTTTAACGGCAGAATATCCCGGCATATTATCGTGAACGATATTACGGAACGGAAGCGGATTGAAGATAAGTTAAAAGAAAGTGAAACCCGGTTCTCGCTTTTTATGGACTATTTGCCGGCCCTTGTCTTTATCAAAGACAATAAGGGGCGCACGTTATATGCCAATAAAGCAATGGATATGGCGTTTGGCGCTTCAAAATGGATAGGGCTTTCAATACCGGAGATATTCAATGCCGAAGCAGCGGCAAGGATCGTTGCCGATGATGAAAGAACAATTCAATTAGGATATCAAAAAATTTTCGAGAGCTTTACGGTTTTGGACGGATCGGTACACCATTATGAAACGCAAAAATTTGTCATCCCGCATCAGGGTCACGATCCTTATCTTGGAGGAATTGCGTATGATATTACCGAACGCCGGAAAACGGAAGAGGCGCTGAAATCTTCGCTTTCGCTGCTGAATGCTTCCCTGGAATCTACGGCCGACGGTATCCTCATCGTGAACAGGGAAGGGAAGATCATAAAGTGGAATCACCGATTTGCCGAGATGTGGAGCATCCCGGCGGAGATATTGAACAGTTTTGATGATGATTCTGTTATCAGCCATATTATTACACAGCTTTCTCATCCCAAACAGTTTGTTGAAAAAGTCAGTGAACTCTACGCGCGTCCGGAAGAAACATGCTTCGACCAGATCGATTTTCTGGATGGCCGTGTATTCGAGCGGTATTCCCAGCCTCACACGGTAGAGGAAAAAACTGTCGGCCGTGTATGGTCATTTCGTAATGTCACAGAACGCAGACAGATGGAAGAATCGATCCGGCACAGACAGAAAATGGAAAGTATCGGAACGCTGGCCGGCGGCATCGCCCACGATTTCAACAATCTGCTTAATGCGATGATGGGAAATATTTCCCTGGCAAAAATGCGGATAGCATCCGACCATCCGGCCATGATCAATTTGGAGAGGACATTATCGGCAATGGAACGGGCAGCACTGCTGACGAAACAGATTCTTGCCTATTCCGGCAAAGGACGGTTTCAGACACTGACGGTTGATCTTGCTGCATTTGTTCAGGAACATCTCGGTCTGTTAGAGGTAGCATTGCCGAAGAATGTAAAATTACACACGAACATTCCGCCGTCACCGGTGTATGTAAAGTGCGATCCGGCTCAGATGGAACAGATCGTGATGAATTTGATTATCAACGGCGGCGAATCGATAGGGGAAAAACAAGGGGTTGTTACCATTACCGTATCTTCCGTTACCATCTCCGGTGATGAAACGAAACTTTACGGTACACTAAGTGATCAGGAGTTGGAAAAAGGCGAATACGTGTTGTTTCAAATATCCGATAATGGTTCCGGCATGAATCATGAAACCCTCTCAAAGATATTTGATCCGTTCTTCACCACAAAGTTTGTCGGTCGTGGCTTGGGGCTTTCCGCCGTATTGGGGATCATCCGCGGACACAAAGGGGGGATTATTGTTGAAAGCGAAGAAGGATCGGGCACAACATTCCGGATCGTATTGCCGCTTTCGGGCGCTCCGGATTCGTTGGAGGCTGCGCCGGTATGGCGTCCGGCAATTTCACCGGTCAAGACTGTAACGGTTCTGGTTATCGACGACGAAAAGGACGTTCTCGACACAATAAAAGATATTCTTGAATCAGGGAATTATCGCCCCATTGTTCACGTAGATCCAGTTTCAGCTCTTGCAGCATATGAAAAACTTTCCAATTTCATATCGCTGGTCATTCTCGATCTCTCCATGCCGGGAATGCATGGCGAAGAGGTTCTTGTGCGGCTGCAAAAAATAAATCCGGCGGTGAAGGTCATCCTCTCTTCCGGATACGCAAAAGAAGAAGCACAGCGCAGACTGGGGGATGTTACTGCTACAGCGTTCATACAAAAACCATATCAGGCCGGCGAGCTGCTATTGGTGGTGAGCGACGTGCTGGGTATGGTGTAGTGTTCAATAGGATATTTAAATAAATCCTGCTTATTGTGAAAGGTTGAAGATAAAAGCCATATTTGGTTTTTAGTGTTGTTCCCGCCAGAAACATTCCTCTGCTCATGCCATGACTGAAGTTAAATGATATTTCTATCCCGGCAATTCTTTCCGGCAGGTAATTGTATTTTACGGGGGACAACATAATGAATCATGCGGACTTCCCGTATTCAATCGAAATGCCCTCGCAAAAAAGTCTATTCCTTCTCTAATGGATCCGGCTCAATAAGGGTGTATAAGATTCCCTCTGCAAATACTGCTCTAAATTGATGGTATTGAAATCGGACGAAATTATGATTTTTTGGTAAAATAAACTACGTCATATAGCGTATTGCCCACCCCTCTCTTTTTTTGAATATTATCATGCAGAGGTACCGGAATCCGCCAAAGCGATGCCGGATTGTAAATCGCTAAGAAAGCATTCTGGCAGTACAGAGGATTCTCAGGTGCAATATTTCAAAAGAAGAGGGACAAGACGAATGTTCTCATCCCTGCAACGGATTCTTTCATTAGTGCCAATAGCAATTCATCGGCACCATCTCTTACCAGAAACTGCATCCATTACATATTCATTATCATCAGCGCCGTCATCGTGTAGCCGCATCGGCTGTGAACACAGACGTGGCAAATAAAATACAACCGACAAGGGGAGAACGGTATGGATAAAAATAATTTGACTTCAATGGGATTCACCAAGGAATCATTTCCGGCCGGCACGCATATGTGCCTTATCTATTCCAGTGAAATTGAACGGCGGAAAATTATCGGACGGTTCCTGGAGAGCGGAATACGCGGGAAAGAAAAAGTCTCCTATTTTGCCGATACCATGACGCCAGAGGAAGTACGCCAATGGCTTGCCGGCATGGACATAGAACTTCCTGTGGACGACAGGTTATCCGTCGGCATTGCTGAAGATACCTATTGCACCGGAGGCGAATTTGTTCCGGAAAAAATGCTGGACACACTTCGTAAATTTTACACACAGGCAAAAAAAGAAAACTATACTAATGCCCGCGTGAGTGGTGAAATGTCGTGGGCATTAAAGGGCATTCCTGGTTCTGACCGCCTGATGGAATATGAAGCGATCGTCAACGAAGTGCTTGTGACGCATCCGGTCACTGCAATTTGCCAGTATGATGCCAGCAAGTTCAGCGGATCGGCAATCCTGGATGTGCTGAAAGTGCATCCGATGATGATCGTTCACGGACAGATCATACAGAATCCGTATTTTATGAAACCGCAGGATTTTCTGAAGGATTATAAAGGGAGACAATGATCGACCGTCCCGACGGTGTAACAACCGACATAGATATCAGGATCATCTGCCAGATCGCTTCGGGAATCGGGTTGCTGAATATATTTCCAACCAATGACTCTGCCAGATCGTTTCTTTTACCGCTGCTTGCCACTGTCCCCGGCTGCGGTGCCGTTCATATTTATTTGCGCGGAGAGGGAAATAATGCCGCCGAGGGAGCCGCAGAACAATGCCGCGTTTGCGCCTACGAGTATACGGACCAGTATTCGTGCGGTGCCGCGGAACTGAATGGCACACGGTCGTATCCGCTTGAAACGGTGGAACAATGTTACGGTTGTCTTATGGTAACGGTAGAGTCGGTCAGTGAGTATGAAAAATATGAACCATTTGTCAGGAACCTTGGCAATGCCTTTGCCCTTGTACTGGAAAACCGTCAGCAGAAGGAAGAACTTCAGCGCTCCAATAAAATATTGGAACAGCGCGTGAAGGAACGCACGGCGGAAATTGAAACATACTTTAATTTCAGTCTCGACCTGTTATCCATTGCGGACACCGACGGGAATTTCCGCCGCTTGAACGCAGAATGGGAAAAAACGTTGGGATATGCATGTTCCGAAATGGAAGGTAGGAACTTCATTGATTTTGTTCATCCGGATGACAGGGCAGCAACACAGGCAGAGATCATGAAACTGAACGCACAGGAGAGCGTTTTAAATTTCGTGAACCGTTACCGGTGCAAAGACGGTTCGTACCGGTGGCTCGAATGGAGATCCACTCCGGCGGGGAAAATAATTTATTCCATAGCGCGCGACATAACAACACGCAAACATACGGAAGAAATAATGAAAGCCGCATCGTGGTATTCGCGCAATCTGATCGAGGTCAGTTTGGATCCTCTCGTTATGATCAGCGCGGATGGAAAGATCACCGATGTGAATAATGCCACGGTACAGATCACGGGCGTGGATCGCAATGAGCTGATCAACAGTGATTTTGCAAAATATTTTACCGAACCTGAAAGAGCACATCAGGCCTATCGACTGGTATTTCTCAACGGTTCTGTAACCGATTATCCGCTGGCAATTCGTCACGTTTCCGGCAAGACCTTCGACGTGCTCTATAATGCAAGTTTATACCGCGACATTAACGGCATTGTGGCCGGTGTTTTTGCGGCTGCACGCAACATTACAGATCAGAAACGGGCGGAAGACTCGTTGCGGCGGGCTCAAAAAATGGACAGCATCGTCATGCTTGCCGGCGGCATCGCCCACGATTTCAACAATCTGCTCAATGCGATGATGGGAAATGTTTCACTCGCAAAAAAAAGGATTCCGTATGGTCATCCGGCGGTGCTCAATCTGGACAGAACCATGGCGGCCATGGAGCGCGCCGCAATGCTTACCAAACAGATGCTTGCCTATTCCGGCAAAGGGCGGTTTCAGATAACGGCCATCGACATGACGGCGCTGGTTCGCGAGCACCTTAGTCTCTTCGAAGCTTCTCCATCGAAGAATGTGACCTATACTGCTGCATGCTCGCCGGAGCCGGTAATGATCAACGGTGATCCCGGACAGATTGAACAGGTTGTCATGAATCTGATCATCAATGCCGGCGAAGCGATCGTAGAAAAACAAGGGAGCGTGAATATCAGTGTATCAGCCGTACAATTGTCTGAGGATGAACTTATCCCGTACGGCAAAGCCAACATTCAGATCTTGAAAAAAGGGGAATATGCCTTGCTGCAAGTATCGGACAACGGCAGCGGTATGAGTGAAGAGACTCTGGCAAAGATCTTCGATCCGTTCTTTACGACAAAGTTTGTTGGCCGCGGATTAGGTCTTGCCGCCGTGCTGGGAATTATCCGCGGACATA
Source organism: uncultured Ignavibacteriota bacterium (assembly GCA_903958625.1). Classification (GTDB taxonomy): domain Bacteria; phylum Bacteroidota; class Ignavibacteria; order UBA10030; family UBA8401; genus UBA8401. Next base: position 7,054 of record CAJBTU010000183.1, read on the forward strand.
ATGGGGGGATTACTGTGCAAAGTACCGAGAGATCGGGAACAATCTTTCGGGTGATTTTCCCTCTTCAATCGCAGGTGAGAGACAAGAATGAACTGAAAGAGCGCAACAATGGTGCGGCTGTCCGCATTCCCACGGCGCTTCTGATCGACGATGAACAATATATTGTTGATATGACGAATGACATTTTCAGCGATGCGCAGTATCATCTTCTTTCGGCAACGGATCCTGAAGTCGGCGTAACGATATATCAGCAGCAATGGAAGACGACGGATATAGTGATCCTTGATTATTCCATGCCGAAGATGAACGGTAAGGAAGTATTGATCGAACTGCGGAAAATAAATCCGGAAGTGAAGGTGGTTATGTCGTCCGGTTATTCAAAGGAGGAACTAGCTGAGATTATGGGCGATGTGATGCCGAGCGCCTATATCCAGAAACCGCACAATCCGAAGGTGCTCATGTCGGTACTGAACAGCGTGCTTGGCATGGAATAATGTTTGGCGCAGATCCCGCCTTCGGTAGAACATGTTCCCGTTCTATATAGGGATCTGGAAACGGGCATCTTGTAGAGCATTATTAATCCGTACTGCCGTGTCAAACTTTGAGAAATTAATTCTCATAAACTAGGCAAGGTTGATTTTTTTTATATCGCAAAATGCAAGCCCTCTTCGGAGGGCTTCGCTATTTAAATAAACCGTATCATTCAACAAATATTCTGCATCGGCATTACTCCACACCACCAGCCTGTAAACACACTCGTAAGACAAAGATAAATCCTTCAGTCATCAGACTAAACTGTATTATTCTCTCAAAGACAATTTTGTCTTGTCATGGTTATTCAATATTTAATTTTAGTTTACATGCGTCAACAAATCATTACACATTAAATTTATACATGCTCAAATTTTGAATATTCCCACAAATTATTTTTGGCGTGATTAGTGTAATAACCATTGATGTAGAGATAAGAAAAGCCAAAAACGTACGCACTTTCTTCTGTCGTTTAATTTGCCCGCCTCACGCCCGCAGATAAAAGCATTTTTTATTAATACGCTGCTATGAATCACCCTGCGTTTTCGTTGTGTCGGCTCCAAGATCTCGCATACGACCGGCTTAGCGATATTTGAGTTATAACAATTGGAGTATGTATGAAAACATTGGTAGCAATTATTATCATCGCCTTCCTTTCTTCACCTGTCTATTCACAATATTCGTGGAACATTGTTGATAACCCCGGAGCAGAATCTGATTATACAAATTGGAATGTTGTGAATGGAGGGAGTGGATGGGCTATTTCGGCCACAACGGGAATAGCAGGGAGCAAATGCTGGGTTTCATCATATATAAATTGTTCACTGAGTCAAACAATTGATTTGATCGCGAAGGGAATTGCACCGGCAACTCTCGATGCTTCGCCGTCGATATCGGCTGGTGTGTACGTCCTTCCCGGGTTGGATGGTTATTACGATGGAATCCCCAGCAAAGGGACAATTACAATATTGATTGAATTGCTGAACGCCTCCAATACGGTGGTATCGTCAACGTATCTTGCCAATGCATTCCTTATCCCGATTGGTACGGCAATGACATGGGATTACAAGTCCGCTATAATTTCAGGATATCCGACAGGTGTGCGTAAAATTAAAGTGACACTGACTGGCAAAGATGGAAGATATTGGTCAGGACAATACGGACCTTCATTTGATAATGTAAGCATTCAACTCAACGGAACTCTGCCGGTTGAACTAACGCATTTTACCGCCTCAGCCGAAAAGAATGGAATAACGCTCAACTGGAACACCGCCACCGAAACAAACAACTACGGTTTTGAAGTAGAGAAAAACAGTCACACTGAGCAACCCCGAGCAACACCGTTAGGCGGCGCCGAGGGGGCGTCGAAGGGCGACTGGATCAAGATCGGCTTCGTGGAAGGAAACGGCACCACCAACGCACCCAAATTGTATTCCTTCACCGACAAATCAGCATCTGGAACTACATCATACCGCTTAAAACAGATCGACCGCGACGGCAAGTTCGAGTATTCGCAAACCGTTGAAGTGACTGCAGCGGCAGCGCTGAAAGAATTTGCGCTGGAACAAAATTACCCCAATCCATTCAATCCTTCTACAACCATTCAGTATTCCATTCCTGCAGGTGCGGATGGAAATTCCTCCGCGCACGTTACATTAACAGTGTTTGATGCGGTCGGCAAAGAAGTGGCAACGCTGGTGGACGAAGTGAAGGAAGCAGGAACATACAGTACTCATTTCGACGGATCAATGCTTTCCAGCGGAATATATTTCGTCAGACTTTCATCCGGCAGAAAAATGCAGATACGGAAATTATTGCTGATGCAGTGACGCAAGGTTCTGATTGGATAAAGCGTTCCAATGTTGCCCCGATATTCATCGGGGTAAACACTATCGGTCTACGATCCCGTAGGAAAGGAGCATCGGAAAGTGCTGCTTTCATCAAACGGAGAATCTCAAATAAACAGATTAGTATTGATAAAAATAATTTAGTAATGCCCATCAATAAAACATGTTCGCTCCGAAGGGTAGTTAAAAACGTAGAACACTCAATAATATTTTGGTAATGTTTCGCTGCTATCGTTGATCGCCGCAAAAGCCTAGCAAAAGTTCCATTTTCGTCTACGGGTTATGACATAGATTGTAAATAAACATTATTGGTTATTCACAAAATGCTCTACGCAATTTTCTGTCAATCAGGACATAATACACGTTTTGCGACAAGTCACTGTCAAAATTAACGTGGAATTATCTTCATGGAGACTGAATTTGCAGAATAAAAATGGCCGAAATACTCAAAAAACAGCAATTGATTTAACCAAAAATCCTTTCGCAAAAATGTCCGCTGTGTGTCCGCCGATAAATCCATTCGAATTATTTAATTTTTGCATTCGTGGTTTTATCTCTTTACACCGATGAGAAAACTACTTCTATGAAATGGTGACAATCGACTGGTTCACACCGGGACATGGAAACGAAAAAATCTACCCCTTAAAACAAAGTAAGGCAGGAAGAAGGAAAAGTACACCGTTAACGATTATGAAAAATAACTTTACGAACAATAACATAAAGAGACTACAATGAGAACAAAATTACTGATTGCAGCATTGCTTCTTGCCGTACGCACTGTATGGGCGTGGACCGGCTCAGGAACTGCCGGTACACCATATCAAATATCAACTGCCGCAGAGTTGGCAACGCTTGCTGCAAACGTCAACGGCGGAGCAAATTATGCGGGTATTTATTTTAAGTTGATGAACGATGTGAGTTTGTCTTCATATCCCAACTGGGACCCTATAGGAAACAGTGATACAAAATATTTTAAGGGAATTATTGACGGCAACAATAAAAAAATTACCGGCTTAAATATTACGGGAACGTCAAATTATCGCGGCTTATTTGGAACGATAAAAGGAGGATGCGAAATAAAAAATCTCACCATCGAGAACTGCAATATTGCCGGAATGGATTATGTCGGCGGTTTAGCCGGTGAAGTGTGTCTCGATGCAGAATCCGAAGCAATTACAATAACTAATTGCCATAGTTCCGGTACGATAACAGTTACCGTAGCTGAAAATGGTGCCGGAGGATTAATAGGGCAGGTATCTTATTTATCGGGAACCGGAGGCGATACCTATAATATATTTATTACTGACTGTTCCTCTTCGGCAAGCGTTTCTAGTTCTGATGGTGTTTTATTAGGTGGGCTTATCGGTTCCACTTTTGGAGCAACTGCTTCACAAAATCCAAGGATAAATAAATGTTACGCAATAGGGAATGTGACAACTGCTGCAAATTATGTAAGCATAGGTGGATTAATTGGTGATGTTTTCAAAACATCAGTTAGTAATTGCTATGCGCGTGGCAATGTTTCCGCGGATGGTGTAAATACCATTGCTGCTGGATTAATAGGAAACAATAATTATGGTAATATAACAAATTGTTATTCTACAGGGGTGATTACGGGTTTAGCAACCGATGTTAAAGGATTTATAGGTGCATCAACCAATGGCACTTATACTCAATGTTTTTGGGATAAAGAAGTCTCTGGTGATGCTGCAACTGCCGGCACTGCAACAGGCAAAACAACTACTGAAATGAAAACGCAAGGAACATTTTCTGGCTGGGATTTTACTGCTGTTTGGGAAATAGTCCCTGCATGTTACCCGCGATTACGGACCAACATGGATGCAGCCTTGCCGGTCGAATTATCTTCCTTTACGGTTAATGTATCCGGCTCACAGATTATTCTCAACTGGCAAACCGCCACCGAAACAAACAACTACGGCTTTGAAGTAGAGAAAACCAGTCACCCTGAGCAACCCCGAGCAACGCCGTTAGGCAGTGCCGAGGGGGCGTCGAAGGGCGAGTGGACAAAAATCGGCTTCGTGGAAG